>NZ_QXEV01000008.1 GCF_003550015.1 Anaeroplasma bactoclasticum | reverse complement strand
AGAGGACCTATGTTAATAGTTTTCTTTCTTACCTTATATTTGTTCTCCTCTTTAGAAAATTCACGATAAGACCTTGCTACTCTAATATATTTAGTATTGTTATTATCCATAATTTCAAGATGCACAATATCACCCCTTAACACTGTACTTATGTACTACATAAATAATAACACATTTTGAGTGATTAGTCAATAAAAAAACAGTAACTTATATATAAATATATAAATCACTGTCGAAAATTTATATTATAGATAGATATTGGAGGCAAACTCGGGAGCTTTATGTATCGAAAAAACTATCAATTTGAGAGAATTTTATAGCAAATTTATTTTATAAATAAATAAATTATGCTAAAATTAGGTAAATAACAGAGTGTTTAAAAAAATAAAAAGGAGGATAAGATTATGAGTCAAGAGCTAATATCATTTCTAATCCATTGGTTACCAACCCTAATCTTTTTAGGTTGCTTGGGTATTGCCATACTATTTGGTGCATGGCGTGGAATGCGTAAAAGTGCAATTCTTGCTATTCAAGCAGGTATTGTATTCGTAATTTTATTAATCGTATATTTTTCTATTGCAGGAGCATCATCTACGGATACCGGATTATTTAATTTAGTTTCCTCTATTATAGGTGAGGGGCAAATTCAAAGCATGATGGGAGTATCAAAATCCTGTCAATCCTTCAAGGAATGCTTCATTGAGCTTATTCCTAAGCTTATGCCTGAAAATGAAGGCCTAGCACTTATTATTGCTGATAATGGTGCTTATTTAGCTACATTAGCCGAAATGGCAGTAAGAATCGTTGTAGCACTTGCCCTAGGTATTATTTATATTCTTGCAATCTTTATCCTTTATCTCGTATATTTAATTTTCTATCCTCAAAGAAGATATGAAAGAAATCTCGAAAAGACTTATTACCAAGATATCAAGAATAAAGAGCTTCATGATGAAAGAAAAGCGAAGAAGGAAGCTAAGAAGAAAAAGAAGGTTGAAGAAGCCGCTAAAGCAGAGGCTATTAAAGAAGCCGAGCCTGAGCTTGAGCTTCATGAAACTGAAGCGGATGAATCCTTAATGGCTATTATAGATGATGAAGAAAATAGCGCTGATCTTCCTTTAGATGAAAATAGTGAGGCTATCGATGGCGATAAGCTTGAAGAAGAAATAGAACATGAAGAAAAAATCGAAGAGACTCAAGTAGAAGAGGAAGTTAAAGAAGAGGTTGAAGAAAAAGAAGAAAAGAAAGAACCTCATAAGCCTTTTGAATATAAAAAGAGAAGACTTTGGGGTGCTTTAATTGGTGGAGTTAGGAATTTAATTTCTGGAATTATTTTCTTATCCTTTGTAGGTGGATTCTTCTATATTTTAGCTGGTGGACCAGGAGATGATGTAACTCCAGTTGAAATGTCATTTGGAGACCCAACATATGATTTAGCCTATGGTGCATATTCTAATATCGAAACCTATGGTTCAACAGGTATATTTAAGGTATTAAACGCATTTAAGGGTAGCGATAATACTCCACTTTATTTATTTGCGGCAGACTTAGTATACCAGGGTGGACTATATGATGAAGCCCAAGGCTTAAATGAGAATGTATATTTAAGAAAGGAAATCTCTACATATACTAAATTTGCAAGAGACACATTAAATTTATTATTAACTTATGGTCCTGATGAAATCCGATATGCTGTATTACATGCTAATGACGGGAATACTAATATTATGGATACCATCATTGAGGTTATGCAAAAGCCTGGCTTCCAAACTGATTTTACAGCCCTAATCGATAACTTTAATGAATCTACATATTTCTTAAATTTATCTTATTCCTTAATTTCATCCTTTGTAACTCATATCGATAAGCTTGGACTTGAAGAATCCTTAGGAAAAGAAAACCTATCTTTAATTAAGGTATTATTCCAAAAGGGCTATCTAGCTGATGAGATTCCTTATGAGAAATATGTAAAAGAAGCAAATCTAGAAAATAAGCTAGCTTCTTATTATATATCTCCAGATTTAGTAATATCTAAAGATAATGCCAAAGCAGCAGTAAATATGCTATTTGGTTTCTTAAAATCTCAAACCTTAAATAAAGAAGATTCTGTAAAGCTTGTACTTGATACAATGGTTAATGTAATGCCATACATTACCGATTTCACATTCTTCCAAGATGAACATTCAAGTAATGTATCTATGGTACTTGCAAGATTATATCAGTTTGTACAAAATACATATTTTAAACAAGCTGCAGAGAATCAATTAACCGCCTTAAGAAGCTCTGTTACTCCAGTTGAAAATCCATACGAAATGGAAAAATATAAAAATGTAAACTGGGTAAATGAAATCAAAGGCTTAGTTAACTCCTTAGAAGATATTATCGTATTATATGACCATGCATATACGAAAGATGCAAGTGTATTAGATAATATTTTCAATATCTTTAATAAAGAAAGAGTAACCTATAATGAGGATATCCAGCTATATGAAAATGTAAAAGAGAACGTTGGAAATTCCTTCTTACTAGGTGATGTACTTGGTAGTGAATATGGAACAAAGTTCATTGAAAATGGACTTAAGACTATGCTTCCTGACCTATCCTTACCAGAAATCAATTTCTCTAATGTTATGAATACTGATGGTACAGTTAAGGAATATGGTGAATTCTATTACTTATTATGTGCACTAGAATCCTTCGGTGACAACCAAGAAAATTTAACACTAATTAGTGATTTACAAAATGGCTTTAATGGAAGTAGAAATGAAATCCTAGATTTAGTAGATCGCCTATGTGATTCCCTATTAAAGAAGGATTCTAAGAATTCATCTGTCATTGACAATGTATTAAATTCTACATTATTCACATCCATATTTAGTGAATTCATTATTTCTACAGAATCAAATACTACATTCTCTATCTATGTCGATGATTCCATAAGAGTAGTTAAGGATGGTACAACTACAAGAATTATTACAAAAGATGAATTATATCTATTCTTTGAAAAAGCATCCGATTTAATTGGTATATTAAAGGATATTGATGAGAATGCTGAAGTATCTGTATTATTAAAGAAAATCCTTTGTGAAGAAGCCTTAAATAGCTTAGATTCTAAGATTATTGAAGGTACAATGTCTAAATTCTTAAAAGATAATATTACAGGTGATTTTGTAATATTACCAAAGGAATTATTAGATGAATCTGGCTTCATTTCAAAGGATGGCAATGAATCTGAAATTAAGCATATTATAAGTCTATTTAGATTAGAGCATTTTGATATATCTAAATTAACTAAGGAATATGCAAATTCTTCCGATCAAATGAATGCCATTGTAGATATGTTAAAGGATTTAACAGAAGATGATTTCAATGAATTATTTGAATCAAAGATTCTATATTACTCTATATCTAATTATTTAGATCAAAATAAAACTGGCTTCTTGGGTGATTCTGATTTAATTATTCCACAAAAGACAATCTTATCATTACCAAATGAGGTTAGAATTAGTGAAGCAATTAAGAAGGAATACCTAATTGATTTCTTATTGAAAGCTTGTAATATTTTACCAAAGGATATGTCCAATATCGATACAGGTAAATTAGTAAACTCCATTGTAGATGATAATACTATTTGTAGTAATCTAATTTTATCTGCAACAATTACCAATATGATGGTGAATGTAGATTCTATTAAGGATTCTATTGATGGAGTCATCATTATACCTACAAGCTATAAGGATGCAGGTACACCAAGTGATTTAAATACCTATACAGAATCTAATATTTGGTATAGCGAGCAGCAAAGACTAATGAAGGGTATTGGAGCATTGATTGACAATGTAGTAGATACTGATGGTAATAGAGTAACTATTACAGATCCAAATCTATCGGATTACATCTACGATTCATATAAGAATTTAAATCAAGAATATGAAGGTGAAACAAGACTTCAGGTTGCATATAAATCTGAAATCATGCAAGCAACAATTTCATCAAGAATTGATGATATGGATTTCTTATCCTTAGAAAAGAAGTCCTCCTTAAAGATAAATAATATCTATCTAGAGGATGAGCTTGAATCTTTAGTCGATTTAGTTAATCTATTCGATTTAGATTTAAAGAATACAAGTGTATTAAATAGTGCTATGTCAACAGATACAGTCTTAAAGCTATTAGATCCATATGAAATTAATGGTACACCACAATCCTATACGAATTTACATCATCAATATGAGCATAAGATTTGTGGATTAATCCTAACAGAAGGTATCGAAGATGCATCTAATATACCTGCTGATGCATATGAATCAGGACAGCTATATGTTACTGAATTAGAAGCAGAAAGTATTATTTCATGTCTATCACCATCCAAATTAAATCTTGATTTAACAAACTTCACATTTGATGGTAATGACATTAGTATTAATACTTTAAAGAAGTGCATGTATGCTACAGATGAATATGATAATTTCATCCTTGATAGTGATGGTAATCCAACTATAATATCAAAGATATTACTACAAAATTTCTCTGAGCAAGTATTAACTTATGACCATTTAGAAATTCCAGCTATCGATTATGAGGATACATATTCAAGAATCAAAGCCAATAGTGCATATTTCTTATTATCATCTATTGAATCCTTAGATCCTACATTTAAGCTATCTTCAACAATTGATACTGTTACAATTCCAGATCCAGAAGATGATCAATTAATGGAGCCAATTCGTAAGAGTACAATATTTAGAGCATCCATTGTAAAGAATATCAAAATTCAAATTAGTAGTATTACTAAGGACCCTGTTTTAAAGAAGGATTCTCAATATGTTACAATTGAAAGTAAATATGATGGTTCAAAGAATATTGCAATATTGACTGCAGATGAAACAGTAAATACATTTAAAGCAATTAAGGCATTAAATTCTTCAGGCTCATTATCGAATGTTGAATTAAGTGTAACTACAGTTGCATCCTTTACACCTCAAACAAGACAAGATATCTATTCTTCGAATTTGATTTCAGCTAGACTATCTGAGGCTATCTTAGAGGCTCCTTCTGTATTAGATTACACTGCAAGAACAACTGCAGCAGGTACATATAGTGCTCCAACAATAGTTAATGGAATCAATATTCAAACATTAGTTGAAAATCCAGCTTATCCATTATTAACTCCAGAACAAATGGAAAACTATTTTGCTACATTCTAATGACAAAAACCACTCCCAAAAGAGTGGTTTTTCTTATTAGATAAAATTTTAAATTTTAGGGGTTTTTCCCTCTATTTATGAATATTTCATAAAGAAATTAATAAAAATAGTAAAAAAATTTAATTTACCCCTATATTTTCATAGCTTTTTTTGATAAAATAGCATGGGTAATAAAAAATTATAGGAGATAAGAACATGATTAAAGTTAATGATTTAAAGAATGGTGTTGTAATTGAATACGATGGCAAGCTTATGCAGATTATTGAATTCATGCATGTATTACAGAACAAGGTTGCTTACGTACGTGTTAAGATGAAGGATTTAAGAACAGGTGCAGTTACTGAAACAGCATTAAAGGGTTCTGATTCTGCATTCAAGAGAGCTTTCATTGACAAGAAGTCAATGCAGTATATTTATGCAGATGGTGCTGCATACGTATTCATGGATCAAGAAACTTATGAACAAATTGAAATTCCAGCAGAAAGACTTGAATGGGAAAAGAACTTCTTAAAGGAAGGTATGGAGGTTATGGTACAGTTCTATGGTACTGAAATCTTAAATATCGTTTTACCTGATAAGGTTAGCGTAGTAGTAACTACAGAGCCTGCAGTTGCTGGAAATACAAAGACTAACTCTTTAAAGGATGCATTCTTAGAGAGCGGCTTCTTAGTAAAGGTTCCTATGTTCATCGAAAATGGTGAAGAAATTATCGTTTCTACATTAAACGGTGAATATGTATCTCGTGCAAAGTAATAGATAAATAAACCAAAAGAAAAAACGACAGCGATGTCGTTTTTTTAATTGTATTCAATTTCTTCAATTAAGGCCTGATAAATAAGCTTTAAATTTTCATTTTCAATTCTTAGATTTCTAATAATATTCTTATTCATAAGCTTTAATAGCTTAACTCCACCAGAAGGATATT
Organism: Anaeroplasma bactoclasticum; assembly: GCF_003550015.1. GTDB lineage: Bacteria > Bacillota_I > Bacilli_A > Acholeplasmatales > Anaeroplasmataceae > Anaeroplasma > Anaeroplasma bactoclasticum. Next base: position 75,299 of record NZ_QXEV01000008.1, on the reverse strand, counting down.
CATCACAGAATTTATTAAATGATTCACTATCCATAGAATATGTCTTACATGGTGTTTTTGCTTTTACTGTTGCGGATCTTTTATCCTTATCAATTAAAGCCATTTCACCAAGTATTACATGCATAAAATCACTTAATGTAGCACATACAAAAGGATCATTATAAATGGTAGTTTTGATTACATCTACAGTACCTTCAATCAATAGATACATTGTTGTATCTAAATCTCCTTCCTTAATGATAATACTATCCTTATCATGATTATGCTCTACCATATAGCCTGCAAGGGCATTAAGCTCATTTTCATTCATGGAAGAAAGAAGAGGAAAACTTTTAATTTTTTCTATTTTATCATTCATCATTTTTCTTCTCCTAATACAATTGCACCCATATTTTTAGTTAAAATAAAATCATCCGATGGATTTAATCTAGGACAATTTGTCTCTAAATTTTTGACATCTTTAAGCTTTTGAATGATTTCCCCATAATTGGTCGATTTTTGTGCATCAGACAAAATTTGGTGCTTTAATTCTCTTTCTACACCCATATTCTCTAATACACCAATAAGTAGATATTTCTTTTCCTTCTTATAATAATCAAAAAGCTCACCATATTTCTTTCCAACCCATTCCTCAGCAATGGTTAATATCTGTACAGATGTACCATCACCATTATCTAAGAAGGATGACATTACCTTTGACATACCACTATAATTTGTAGAAGTAGACAAGATATATCTTGTATATTCTTCAGTATAAATTACCTCAGCACAATTTTGCTGTAAAAGATAATTCTTATATCTTTCTGTTTTAACTTCGCAGCAGATATGACATTTTGAATTTAAATTTCTAACCATAAGTGCTGTAACAAATACTCTTGAATCAATTAATTCATCATCTAAATTCTCTATATTTTCACCAATAATTAATACCTTAGAAGCATATTTAATATTCGCATTTAATAGAGTTTGTTCTATTGTATAATCTCCTTTAAATACATTTAACCCCTTTAAGGCTTTATCTTCTTTTAATAAATCTATTTTTTCTTGTTCTAAGTTATTTATTAAAACAATATTTTCAATACTTAAAGAAGCATTCTTTCTTAATATATCCTGAATTAAGGATTTTAAATCATTTTTATATCCTAAAATGATAATATGATTTTTCATATTTTGCATTTTCTTCAACACCCTTTCCTGCTTTAATCTTCTTTCAACAAACGCACTCGATATATAACCTGTAAACATCGATAATACAATCATACTGAATAATAGGAATATAATACCTATAAGTCTAGTTGCGTTATTATGATCGAAGAAGTAGTCATTACCTGCAATAGTTAATATATTGAAGACTAATACATCTAAATAGCTAAATAATGCTCCATCAGAATCTCTTACATCATTAAGCCTAAGTATAAAATACAAAATTGTAACTATTGCTAAATAGGTAAGTAAGATTATGACTAATGCCTTGATATGAAATTTTTCAATAAAGCTTTTAAGCTTATCACTTTTCGATTTCATATTTTACTCCTAAATACATTTTAAACTATAATAACATTATATCATTTTTTTCACAAAAGAATAGATAAAAATAACACCTATATAATTTATATAAATTGTGTTATAATAACATACAAAGAGATTCATAGGAGTTAATTTATGAAATATCATATAATACCAAATTTAGATCAATTAGATGAATATTTATCCCTATCTAAAAAATATAATTTAGGCTTTGAATATAATGAATTCTTTATGCCAGATTTTTTAGATAATGAGGATAAGGCAGTAAAAACTATTTTAGAATATCAATCCCTAAATAGAAAAAATGATACACTGCATGGAGTATTTTTTGATATAGTTTTAGACTCTATGGATAAAAAAATAAGAGATATTTCTTTAGAAAGAGTGAAATCCTCCCTAAGAGTAGCATCTATGCTTAAATGTAAGGGAGTAGTATTCCATACCAATTATATTACTTGGATGAAGGATGAAAATTATAAAAATCGTTGGCTTAAATATAATAAGGAAGCTTATTTAAAGCTAATTAATGAATTTAAGGATTTAGAAATATATATAGAAAATATGTTTGATTTAGATCCATATTTATTAAGAGATTTAGTAAAAGAAATCAACCATGAAAGAATTGGCGTATGCTTAGATATTGCTCACGCAAATATATCCAAAGTAGATATTAAGGAATGGTTTAATGTGCTTAGACCTTATATTAAACATATTCATATTAATGATAATGATGGCATTATAGATTCTCATATGGAATTAGGAAAAGGAAATATAAATTATAAAGAGATATATCCATTAATTAAGGAATTAAAAAATAATCCTACTATATTAATTGAAATATCAGATATCAATAAGGTTAAAAATTCTATTGAGTACATTTTAAAGAATAATTTAGATACATTTAATTAAAAGGAGTTTATAACTCCTTTTTTCTAACCCCTTTTATCTTGAATTTATAGTTCTTTTTATTTATAATATTATATATGAGTATCTATAGTGGGGTGTTGCCATGAAAAAATTTCAACAAGCATCTGAAACTGAAGATTTATTAGACGAACTCTTAGAAGGTATTGACTTAAACCAACAAGCTGAGGAAGAAGAGACTGAAACAGAAGCCAAAGCGGAAGAGGTTAAAGAAAAAGGAAAATCCGATGAGGAAAGAGGAAAGTATTCCAAAGAACAGCTCGAAGTGATTTTAGAAAGAGTAGATGCCGGTCTAATTGGCTCCTTACCTATTGGTATGGACCCTACCAATCGTCCAATTCTTAAAAAAGGTGATATCGCTCAATTAAGAAAGCCAAATCGTTTATTAAGAAAGGATTTTGTTTTCTATAAAATTGGTGATGATTATTTTTTAAGAAGAATTATTAAATTTAAAGGTGATGATATTTATGTTGCAGGTGATGGAGAGCATGAATATCATATTATCCATAAGGAAGACGTAGTTGCAAAGGTTGTAGGAAGAGAAAGAGGAAAAAAATACATTTCCTTCGGATTCTTCCCTAAGGGAAGATTCTATACCTGGAGAAAGGTTAATTTAGCTTATTTAAGATTAGGTAATCGTATTAAGACATACGAATCCGATCAGAATGCAGAATCCTTAGAAGCAGCAATGCAGCTATTAGAAACTCAAAACCAGCAGCAGCAAACTGTACAGGTTCAAACTCCAGTTATTTCTTCTGATATCGATCTAGATTCCGATTTAGCAGCATTCATCGATCCAGATGAGCTTGTAATGGAATTAAGAGAAGAACAGAAAAAGGCTGAAGAGGAAGAAGTTATCTATGTCGATGAATATGGTAATGAGATTAAGGATTATGATCCTAATGCTGAAGCAAATAAAGGTCAATTCGTTCAAGGCGCAAGCGATGAGGACGAGGATGAAGAATTTGAGGCTATCAGCATAGAAGACCAAGAAAAGCCAATGGATGATGAAAATGATGGTACATTAGTTGGACCTGAGGATATTCCAGAGGATGATATTTTAGCTTCTACAGATTCAGAAGACGAAAACATGTAAGCAAAACGATGCAAAAACGCATCGTTTTTTCTTTTCTCATGTATATACTGTAGTATAAAGAGTATTTTTTATATTTCATCAGTATGTCAAAAAAAGATTTCGGAAGCCAATCTAGTTTTTATTACTATATTTAGTATTTGTTTTTAATCTTTTTTAAATTTATTATAAATATATTATCTAGTTTTTAAAAAATTTTACATTTTGTAATATTTTTTTATAAAAACGGTTTCATTTATTTTTAAACTATGCTATAATGATTTACCTACATAGCGTATGAGAGGGAAAAACCCTTAAAAAAATAAATTTCAAAACGTATCTAGTTTTAAAAACCATTTTATTTGTTTTAGTTGTTTTGAAATATCATTTTAAATATTAGATATGATTTGAAATTGTTTTAGCGCTATGCAAAAATATGAGTATTTAAATGACACTTATATATCTATGATATATAAAAACGGCCTTAAATCACAAAAGAAATGGGGACAAGAATATGAAAATTAAACTTAATGGAGAGATTAAAGAAATCTCCGAACCTTGCAGAATTTGCGAATTATTTGACAATAAAGACCATAAATACATGGCTGCAAGAGTCAACAACCGCTTAAGGGAGTTAAACTACATCCTACCTTCAGATTGTGATATTGAATTACTAGATCTTACAAATTCAAGTGTAACTAGAATTTATCAGGCAACTCTAAGGTATGTAACTGCAATGGCAGTTAAAAACATATATCCAAAGGCAAGAATTCACTTTAACTACAGTGTATCTAGATCTATTTTCGCAACAGTATCTGGTTTAGGTCATGCCTTCTTGGACAAGAATTTTAAGGAAATCAAAGAAGAAATCGAAAGAATCATCAAAGAAGATTACCCAATTAGTAGACATTCTTTATCTATTCCTGAGGCTGAGGAGTACTATAAATCCATTGGAGCAATGGATAAGGTTAAAATTTTAAAGTATAGAAAGGAAAAAACTGTACATGTATATGAATGCAATGGCTATAAGAACTATATGTTTGGCTATATGCTTCCATCTACAGGATATTTAACTCAATATCGTCTAAAATTATACGCTCCAGGCTTCATTATGCAGTATCCACGTAGTGAATGTAAGGGTCAAATCCCTGAATTCAAGGATGAGCAGGTATTTAGAAGTGCCTTAAAGGAAGCAAATATTTGGGCAAATACAGCAAAAAGTGAATCCATCGCACAGATGAATGAGATTGTTGAATCTGGTAAAGCACTAGAATTTATTAATGTTTGCGAAGCAAGACATAACCGTCAGCTATCTCAGCTTGGTCATAAGATTCAAGAAAATATTGACCAGATTCGTCTAATTTGTGTTGCTGGTCCATCCTCCTCAGGAAAAACAACATTCACGAATAGAGTAAGAATTGAGCTTAAGAGTAGAGGTATTGAGCCATTAATGATTTCTATGGACAATTTCTATAATCCAATTGAAATGGCTCCAAAAGATGAATACGGAAATCCAGATTTAGAGCATATTGAAGCCCTAGATTTAGAATTATTCGATGATGTAATCTTTAGATTAATCCAAGGTGAAGAAGTTGCACTTCCAACCTATGATTTCAAAACTCGTACAAGAATATTTAGTGAACCAATTAAAATTGGTCACCATCAACCAATTCTAATCGAAGGTATCCATGGCTTAAATGATAGAATTGCACCATCTATTCCAGATGATCAAAAATTCAAAATCTATATTGCTCCATTAGGACAGTATAAGATTGATGATCATAACCCAATTTCTATTTCTGATATTCGTCTTATCCGTCGTATGGTAAGAGACCATCAGTTTAGAGGCACAGGCTGTGAAAAGACATTAGCTACATGGGCATCCGTAAGAAACGGAGAATTCAAGTGGATTTATCCATATCAAAACAACGCAGACTTTGTATTTAATTCTGAACTTTCCTATGAGCTTTGTGTATTAAAAACTTATGCAGTTCCTCTTTTAGAGGAAGTTCCTTCCGATTCCCCTAATTTCATCACTGCAAATAGACTTCTAAAGTTCTTAAAATACTTTGAAGTTATCACAGATAAATGGATTCCATGCAACTCATTAATTAGAGAATTCATCGGAAATTCCATTTTCTACACTGAAGATACAAAGTAATACTAACTAAAACGGGCTAAAAACCCGTTTTTTTTAATTTTTAACCCCATTTTACACAAGAATAGATATCACAATTAAAACCCAAATTTTTAGTCAAATTTTAACGATTTAAAATTGAAAAAAAACACCCCTTTTGTTATAATGTTAGTGTTCGAATGGAAGTGAGAAAATGAATTGTTTAAAAAACATAGAAAGAATTACCTACACAAAGGAATTAGTTTACAATTTATCTAAGCTATACACCTATAGAGGTAAGGATTTCCACTACGAGGATGTATTTAAGCAGCACATGCAAGGAATCATCCGTCGTACAATTGCGAAAGATACAATTTATGCTGCCAAGATTTTAAATCTTGAGATTTCAGAGGCGAGAATGAAATATATCGCACATAAGGATGCAGAGCCTAGAAATAAAGATGAGATTGTAATGCTAAACCTAAAAGAAGTATTCAAAATCATCCAAAGTAAGGGTGCAGATTTTGATATATCAAGTAATGAAATCTTAAAATTAGCAGAAGCCACTTTCAAATCCGTAATTAAAGTAGGCTATAAAATAGATACTGTAGAACAAGCAGAAAACCTACTTACCGTACAGGTTAAAAAATCTAGAAGAGACAAAATGGATGAAGAATTAAATCTATATATCCATGCAGAAGAGGATTTACATGTAGAAGCAACGCAAATCGCAACTGACCTATATGTCGATATGCTAAAGAGTGAATACTTCAATAGATACAATGAATATATTTCATTGCTAACTCTATATTGCTTACTTTTCAAAGCTAGATTTTATGTATTTAAGCATATAAGCTTCTTCGAAAAATATTATGAAAAGCTAGATGCATTTAAGGCTGCAACATCCGCAGCAACCTATGGTTGGGAGACTGGATTTGCGAATACATCGATGCTAAATAACCTAATCATTCAATTAATGCTAGAGGGTTATGCGAAAATCGAAGGCGACGTTCAAAACCAAGAATTTGACCGAAATCTTAACAAGATTGATACTGTAGAAGCAACGATTATGAAAATGGATCGTATATTTACAAAAGAGCAAATTAAAGCTTTATGCCCTACATTATCTGAGTCAACAATCAATCGAGCTTTAACAAGATTAAAGAGTGAAAACAAGATTAGACCAAACGGAACTGGTAGATCTGCAAGCTGGATGAAGCTAGTAGAAGATGAGCTAATCACTAAGGGAACATCACAACAATTAACCCTATTCGATATGCAAGAAATGCAAATGGATGGACAGAAATAGTCCATCCATTTTTTATGCCTATAGTTCTTAAGAGAGGCATCATATATGTATTGTGATAACATTGTTAGAAAAATTTCGTCGTGTATCTAGTTTAGATTACTAGATATAAAGTTGTTTTATATTAGATAAAAAAGAAATTTTAAAAATTTTTAAAATAGACATAAATAATGTCAATTATAGTTTTAGAATACAAACGATGATTAAAAGAGGTGGTAATTAAAGATCTGAAACTGTAAAAATGATGGAATTATAAAAATCAGATGGGAAAGGCCATTTTTCTATCAGCAATCGAGATGGGCAATTATACGTTTTTGAATCTCTCGATTTGTAATAGAAAAGATGAAGTTTTTTAAAGTGAATTTGAAGGAAATAAAGCGAAAGCTTAAAAACACCAATATTTGACATTATTTATGCGTATTATTAAATGTGCACAAATAATGCTGATTATTTTATGAAAATTTATGAAAGCTTTCAGATATTAATAATCCTATATATGTAAAAAGAAAAAGGCGCATATTTTCCTATATAAAAGGATGCTTTTTACCCCAAAACTTATGAAATCACACCATTTAGACCCTAAAAACATAGTCAAACAGGTAAAAAATGACCCCCATACATGCAGAAGTAGAAGAAGAAGCAGAAGATAAGAAACATATTCATTATAGATAGCTAGAATAGATTTGTTCTGGCGAATCGAGTGTGATCCATAAGGGTATGATAAAAGAGTCGATGAGCCGGAGAATTGTCCTAAAAAGAGATTTTCACCTTCTCGTAAAAATACCCGTTTTTGCTTATTCATAGTCAAATATATCCAACTGAATTAGTTTAAGGAGAAGAATAACCTAAATTATTGTAAATAAACATAGTCAAAGGGGTTAATTACTACTTTTTCGCCCCTCTTTTTGTGCATTTTCTATTTCTGATTAAGTTATCATAATATGTATTATGTTAACCAATAAAATATATTGTAGGTAAGCGATATTTTAGTATTTTGTGTTTTTGTGGATTTGCCGTGTTTTCTCTTCACCTATCCACAAGGCCTGAAAAAATATGATTAAGCGTTTTCAGCTAATGACCTTTTAGAGACTTACCAATTATCCATGAATTTTTCTCGTAGGAGGCCAGGTACTTAAACGATGGATGCTGTATAATTTCTCTATTATTGGAAAACCTACATAAAACATGGTCATATTTTAAAAATGATGTAGTTTATTTCTCTTTTTAGGGCAAATCAGGGCTTCAGTCCGGATTCTGATGATCAGCTGCTTTTTAGGGTTGTATTTTAAATATGTCAAAATGTTTTCATAAATTGTTTTCAATTTATGCATATATTATGTCTTATATTTTACACTGATTTTCCGCACGCCTTTTACAATCGTTTTCATTTCTTTCTTAACCTCTTGTAATTTTATCTAGTTTTAAACACTAGATAGATGGCCAAAATTCTTCTATTTCTCATGCCTTCATACGCTACACGCACATGCATTATGCACCCACCCACATACGCGTATTACAGATTGAATTTCTTCTCTTTGATGAATCCTCTATCTCGTTTTCTAATATGCATGAGCTAAAGAACCTTAAATCTGGTTTTAAGATAACGAAAACGCTGTTAGTTATTCTTTTGGTTTGGGATCTTGTATTTTGCACATTTTAAAAGTTTTAAATATCTCTTTATCTAGTTTATAAAACCATTTACGTTTCGAAATGTTTTCTCACTCTCCCTCTTATATGCGTACACGCGCATTATGCTACGACACATATAAGAAGCTTCTAAGAATTCATTTCTAATCATACATACCAGGATTTATTTCTCTATATTCATTTGACAATAATTGGATATTTTCTCTTTTAAATAGTCTTTTTTAATCTCCTACCATCAGTCAATTTTTTCCAAAAAGAAAAGCCTAGATTCAACTTCATCTAAGCTTTTAGTTTCTTTACTTATCATTCCTTTATTTTGGGTTTTCTTTTCCGAAAACATTTATTGATTTTGTTATTCATTCTGTTTTGATTTACTAATTCAACCATCAATTGATTTCCCATTGAACAGTTTTTAACTACGGATTATTTCACATTCTATGAAAACAAAAAATATCAATTTTCAACATTTTTCACTTGTTTTCATTTGAAATTGTTTCTTCTACCTCGTTTTTCGAGATTTTTTAGCCCGTTTTTTTGGGTTTTTACATTTTTACCCTATAAGTGAAGGTATATATGTATAAAAATTAAAAATTCGGCAAATTTTGAGGCATTTTTGTGTAAAAATGCAAGAAAAAACTCCCATTTTTGCAAATGAGAGTCATTTTTCTACTTTAATTCACTTAAGAAGGATTCACCAATTACATCTGGAGCTTTAACATTAAAGTTCTCTGCAATGGTTGCTCCAATGTCTGCAAAAGACTTTCTTGTGCCTAAAGATCCACCCTTTAAAGACTTGCTCCAAACTAAAATTGGAACATATTCTCTCGTGTGATCTGTACCTGTCCAAGTAGGGTCATTACCATGGTCTGCAGTTACCATTAATAGGTCATCATCATTTAATAGATCCATAAGAGTCTTTAAATCAGAATCGAATTCTTCTATTGCATCATGGTATCCCTTAGGGTCTCTTCTATGTCCATATAGAGCATCAAAGTCAACTAAATTAGAGAATACTAAGCCTGTAAAATCATGCTTAGCAACCTCGAATGCATGCTCCATACCATTATGGTTAGATAGATTCTTATATGCCTCAGTAATACCACAGCCATTAAAAATATCCTTAATCTTACCAATAGATACTACAGAATATCCCTTATCCTTAAGCTCATCTAGAGTAGTTCTTGATGTTGGGGATAGGGCATAATCATGACGATTAGTAGTTCTTTTGAATGTATCTTTTGTCTCACCTAGGAATGGACGAGCGATGATTCTTCCTACCATCCATTCAGGCTTCATACAAATTTCTCTTGCGATTTCGCAGCATCTATATAGCTCATCTAGCCCAAAATGCTCTTCATGACAAGCAATTTGAAGTACAGAATCTGCAGATGTATAGACAATCATTGCACCTGTTTTAATATGCTCTAGACCTAAATCCTTTAAAATTTCAGTACCTGAAGCAGCACAATTACCGATAACCTTATGACCAGTTTTAGCCTCAAGCTCATCAATTAATTCCTTAGGGAATCCTGTATCTGTAAATGTTTTAAATGGGTTTTCGGTTAAAATACCCATCATTTCCCAGTGGCCTGTCATAGTATCCTTACCATTAGATGCCTCATCCATTCTACCATAATAACCCTTAGGGTTATTTACCTTTTTAACACCTTTAATATCTGTAATGTTTCCATACCCCATAGACTCCATTACAGGTAATTTAATGCCTCCTTCATGCTCCGCAATATGAGCAATAGTATTTGCTCCTTCATCACCAAATTCAGCACTTCTTGGTGCAGTTCCACATCCTAAGGAATCTGCAACAATAACAAAAATTCTTTTAAACATATATATTACTCCTCCTTATGTTTGTCTTTTGCTAGTGGGTGTGTATGGTCATAAATATTCTTTAGCTTTGATTTATCGATATGTGTATAAATCTGAGTTGTCGCGATATCCTCATGACCCAATAATTCCTGTACTACCCTTAAATCTGTTCCACCCTCTAATAGATGTGTAGCAAAGGAATGTCTTAATGTATGCGGTGAAATTTCTTTAGTTATACCATTTTCCTCCGCAAGTTTTTTAATAAATTTAAATACCGATTGTCTAGATAAAGGCTTTTTTTGATAATTATAGAATAATAAATTACCATTTTTAGGGATTAAATCTAACCACCCCTTATCTACATATCTTCTAACAGCTATAATTGCCATTTCTCCAACAGGAACCATTCTTTCCTTATTTCCTTTACCAACAATGGTTAAATAGGCCTCTTTTAGATGTATATCTGTGATTTTTAAAGCTAAAAGCTCTGAAATTCTAAGACCACATCCATAAAGTAGTTCAATCATTGCCTTATTTCTTAAAGAAATAGGATCATCTCCTTTAACAGAATCAATCATAGCCTCTACCTCTTCAATAGTTAAAACTATTGGCAGTGCCTTATCTGTTTTTGGAGAATCAATCATCTCTGCAGGATTTTTCATATTATTTTCTTCAGATAAATATTTATGGAAATCCTTAATCGCAATAATTTTTCTTGCGATAGACTGTTTCGATAGATTTTTTCTCTTTAGAGAATCGATATATTTAATTATGTCATCTCTTTCAATCTCATCAACTTCATTTATATGCTCATATTTATTCAAGAACGCTGCATACTGCTCTAAATCCGATACATATGCAGAAATTGTGTTCTCACTTTTACGCATATTGCGTAAATAGTACTCAAAGTCAGAGATTTCATAGAAAATGACTTCTTTTTCTTCTTTTTTCTTCATATTTTTTTATCCTTTGTATTTTTCATTACGAATGTAGTTTCAAATATTTTATAAAGCGTTATTCCAAAATTCTTTAAATATAATAAATAATTACATTATGTAATATCAATAACTAGATAGCATTTGAAAATAATTTATTTCAAAATGTTAATGTTATCAAATATCATTTCATATATTATATAATATAATTACATAAAATATTCAATATTTAATTATCTAGTTTTATACACTAGATACCTTTTGAAATAATTTTAGACGAACTCTTCATATACTATATTAGCTATAAAAAGCTTGTCTTCTGGTATAAAAAGTCTATCATCTTCTATTTTTAAGATTCCACTATCTATGTGCTTAGACAAATCGAAATCTAAAATTGGTGAAGAATGGTACTTCATTTCGTAATAGGATAGGGATATTCCATCTAACATTCTAAGTCCTAGCATCATAAATTCTTTCTTTTCTTCAGAAGAATCAATTTCTATTTTCTCTTCTTCTACTAATTCTAAATATTTCTTTAAGGATTTATAATTGGAATACCTATAAGGCTTAATAAAACCAGAAGCTCCCATACCGATTCCTACATATTCTTCTTCCTTCCAATATAATTCATTATGAATAGATTCAAATCCTTCTTTTGCATAATTGGAAACCTCATAATGCTTATAGCCATGTTCTTTCATTCTTTTATTGATGATATCATACATATCTGCAATAATATCATCATCTAAAAGCTTAAGTTTACCTTTAGATAATAAATAAGAAAAAATAGTTTTATCCTCTAAAATTAAGCTATAAAAGGATACATGAGGTACATTCATAGAATAAACATAGTCAAGATCAGCTAAAAGAGTATCTATATCTTCATTTGGAAATCCAAAAATGAAATCCATTGATATGTTTTGAATATGATTAGCTCTTAAAATGTTAATTGCTTGTGTTACATCCTCCATTTTATGATGCCTGCCTAAAAGAGATAACGCACTAGGAGAAATAGACTGTACACCTAAGGATACTCTATTTATTCCATATTTATAAAATAGCTTAGCTTGACTATCTGTTATAAGCTCTGGATTACATTCGATTGTATTCTCTTTACTATTTTTTAAATATGGATAAATATAATCTAATAATTCTTCTAATAGATTATCTGGATATACATTTGGTGTACCACCACCAATATATATGGATGTAATACCTTCTAAATCATTCCTTTTGGAATTGATTTCTTTTTTTATTGCATCTAAATATATTCTATAGTTTTCTATACTAGAAACCATTTTAGGAAAATCACAATAGCTACAGATTTGTTTACAAAATGGCATATGTATATATAATCCTCGCATATATAATTCTCCTCTCTTAAAGTCAGGGTTATATTATAATATAAATTTTTTAAAAATAAAATAGATTTTGGTTAACATAATATAATTATAGCATAAAAAAATAGGAATCATGCCGCTGATTCCTATTTCTATATAATTGTTTATTATTTTATTATAGATATTTTGTGCTTCTTAACATATTTTATAGCGAATACTAATGAAACAATAAGGATTGTTAAGAATATAATTGCCATATATAAATACATTTGGAAATCTAAATATATAAATTCTTTACCCTTAACTTGGCATCTAACTAATTCTTTAAAGAATACCTGGAATGAATATACACCAACAAGGCCAGATCCAACAGATAAGGATACGAATAATGCTAAATCTGTTGATTTGTTTTCTTTTAATACTTTATATAATGCATAAGCACCATAAGAAATTAAAACTATACCCAAAATAAATCCCATTGCATAATTTTGATTAAATGTTATATCCGATTCATAAATTGTTGTGCCATCATTCTTTTCATAACCATATTCTCCGGATAAGGATGAACTTTTAATAAATAAAACTAAGAATACTGTAAATGCAGTAAGTCCAAGTGCTAAAGCGATAATGGAAATGATTAAACTACGCTTGTTGTACTTCATTGTCATTATCCTCCTCTATAGATTCTGCCTCTTTTTTATAGTCTACATCAAGTAGGAATGGAGCAATTTTTGCAATAATGATCATAATAGTTGTACATAAAATGATATTAGGGATACAATATGTTCCATTATAAACGAAAGAGAATAGCATAGAACCACTATCAATTCCAGCAAATGGCTTTGAAGTATTTAACCAGAAATAGCCTGCAGCAAAATGTGCTAAGAATTTTAATGTACCACCAATTACTGTACCAACAATTATCCAAATAAGCTTAGTTTTAAAATCTTTACCTTTAGCATATAATGCAGCAAATGCACCTGCAAAGCCTACTAAGAAATATGCTAAAACATAATCTAAGGATACCTGAATGAATGGTGCCATTACCTGCATAAATTCATTTGTGAAGTTCTTTCCTGTTACAGCATAAACGCCACCAGACATTTGAACTGTACCAACAATTAAACCACATAATAATCCTGGTAATAGTCCTCTTCTATAAGCAATTACAAAAATTGGAACCATCGCAATACCAATAGATCCCCCATTAGGCCATACGCCTTTAAACCAAATTCCTTGAAATAAATCAAGTACATAAGCGATTGCTGCAAATATAGCAATTTCAGCAAGCACTCTTATCGAAAACTTTTTTGTTTTCATTTTTTCCCTCCTTAAAAAAACAAAAAATGTCCGCTAGGACATTGCTAAAAAAGGATAATAATAAGTATATATAAAATACCTTCACATTATTCCCTACGCTAGCATTACCTAGATCAGGTCAAGGGTCTATAACTTAATATACTCTCAGCCTTTAAGGCTCCCCTTAATATGACAGTTGATATTATATTCCTAAATCGTTATAAATTCAACAAAAGATGAAAATGAATTTATTTATTTTAAAATAACCAGAAAAAAACGACACCAAATGGTAAATTTGATGTCGTTTAGTCATTTTTTTAAATATCTAGTACGTAAATTGCAGCGTCTTTTCCACCCATTTTACGAATAGGATGATCACTTGGTAAGTCACATTCTTCTAATAATTTCATACCAAGCATATCGCAGGTTGACTTAATTTTTACATTGTCCTTAGCGCAGGTTACAGAAATATATCCCATATTATGATCCTTAGCTAATAATAATAAAAGTCTAGTAGCCTTATATGCGAAATGTCTACCCTGATATCTAGGCTCAATTTCACATAAGATATTACCATAATAATATAATTCATCATTATGTCCTACTCTAAGCTCGCATGTACCCACTTTATCTCCATCACAATTTAAAATGTCAAAATAATAAACAGGTGCTCCACCAAACTTTTCTACAGCTTCAACTGCCTCACGAAGTCTTAATTCTACTTCTGCATTTTTTAAATATTTTGTGTTCTTAAATTCCATAAATTTCTCCTTCGATATTTACATCCCGACTGTTATTGTATCACTATCAGTGTTATTTTGCAAGCGTTTTCAATTGTTTTTAAAAGAAAACAGGCCTTTTTATAACAAATTGCCTGTTTTGTTATTATTTATCTTCGTCTGTAGAAAGAATTGCTAAGAAAGCCTCCTGTGGTACTTCTACTGTACCAATTGCCTTCATTTTCTTCTTTCCTTCCTTTTGCTTTTCTAGAAGCTTCTTCTTTCTTGAAATATCTCCACCATAGCACTTAGCTAAAACATCTTTACGAAGTGCTTTAATATCGCTTCTTGCGATAACCTTATGGTTGATTACAGCCTGAACGGGAACCTCAAATTGTTGTCTAGGGATAATTTCTTTTAGTTTTTCAACTAAGATTCTACCTCTATCATATGCAAAATCCTTATGAACAATAATGGATAAGGCATCGATGACATCACCATTTAGCATTACATCCATTTTTACAAGCTTAGATGCTTCATAATCACCAATTTCATAATCGAAGGATGCATAACCCTTTGTATAGCTTTTTAGCTTATCAAAGAAATCATAAACAATTTCAAGTAGTGGCATATTATAATGGATTACAGCTCTAGTTTCTTCTACATACTGCATATTGATAAATAATCCACGCTTCTTTTGACATAAGTCCATTACAGCACCAATATATTCTGTTGGAGTCATAATTGTAGCCTTTACAAAAGGCTCTTCAATATGATCTAGTTTGGATGCTTCTGGTAATTCAGATGGGTTATCTATAGATATCATAGAGCCATCAGTTAAATATACATGATAGTTTACAGATGGAGCTGTTGCGATTAAATCTATACCAAATTCTCTAGAGATTCTTTCTTTTACAATATCCATATGTAATAAGCCTAAGAATCCTGTACGGAATCCAAAGCCTAAGGCTTGGGAGGTTTCTGGTTCATAAACTAAGGATGCATCCGATAATTTCATTTTATCTAAGGCATCATGTAAGTCCTGATATTGTTTAGAATCAATGGGATATAATCCACAGAATACCATTGGATTCATCTTTTTATAGCCTGGAAGAGGCTCTAAGGCTGGATTATCGCATACAGTAACTGTATCACCTACATGAACTAAATTGATATCCTTAATGGAGGCTGTAATATATCCTACATCACCTGCCATTAAATAATCTCTTTCAACTTCTTTTGGAGTTCTAACACCAAGCTCTACTACAGTATACTCTGCACCTGTAGCCATAAAGCGGATTTTATCTCCTCTTTTAATGATACCCTCTTTAACACAAACAAGTACCACAACACCACGGTAAGAATCAAATGCACTATCAAAGATTAGTGCCTTTGCAGGAGCCTCTATATCTCCTGTAGGTGCAGCTACATAGCTTACAACCTGTTCTAATACATCTCTTACACCAACACCAGTTTTCGCTGAGGCAAGTACTGCTTCATATGCAGGAAGTCCTATAACATCTTCTATTTCATGCTTTGCACGCTCTGGGTCAGCACTTGGTAAATCAATTTTATTAATTAATGGTAAAATCTCTAGATTATTATCTAATGCTAAATATACATTTGCTAGTGTTTGTGCTTCAACTCCTTGAGTTGCATCTACTACTAAAATTGCACCCTCACATGCAGCTAAAGATCTAGATACTTCATAAGTGAAATCTACATGACCTGGAGTATCAATTAAATGGAATTCATATTCAATTCCATTATTTGCTTTATATTTTAAAGATACAGCATTTAATTTAAT
Organism: Anaeroplasma bactoclasticum; assembly: GCF_003550015.1. GTDB lineage: Bacteria > Bacillota_I > Bacilli_A > Acholeplasmatales > Anaeroplasmataceae > Anaeroplasma > Anaeroplasma bactoclasticum. The sequence goes on along the minus strand of NZ_QXEV01000008.1, from coordinate 58,783 downwards.
TGTGATTCCTCTTTCTCTTTCGAGTTCCATAGAATCTAATAGCTGATCTTGCATTTCTCTTTCTTCAACAGAATCACAAATCTCTAAAATTCTATCGGATAGAGTAGTTTTACCATGGTCAATATGGGCAATAATACAGAAATTACGAATCTTTGTTTGACGTTCTTTTAGCTTCTTAATATCAAATTCCATATATTTCACCTCACATTCAAAAGTATTGTACCAAAATTACTTTTAATTTTCAATTAAAAAAGGCTCCAAGAGCCTTTAAAATAAAGTAGTAGTCTATAAGCCATGTTCCGTACCATAAAGGCGGTAATCATTTATCTAAGGTTTCCCTTCCTCCTCATACCTTCAGTTCGGTCTTGGAGACTCCCCTACCAAAATTTGGGTTTCTAGCTTGTGGGGTTTACCAACGTTTCACCCTTTTGTTTCCAAAAGTATCGTTTCTGTGGCACTTTATGAATCATCACCATATCAAAGACTTAGGCTAGATTCGCCGTCACCTTGCGGTGCCTGGCCTTATTTATTAAGCCAGCGCAAACACTACAGGCATCGCAGCCTGTGCTAGCATGGACTTTCCTAACATTTCTGCTCGATTACCCAACTACCAAAAGTATTATACCAATATTTAAAAAATTATCAACTATAAAATTCTTATACAATTTTTATATAACACTCTTATATTATTATTAAGGGTACACAAATTTAAAAAATATGCTATAATTGTCTTAAATTTTTAAGAAATGGGGTGGATTTATGCCAATTATTATTCCAAAGGATATTCCGGCTTATGATGTTTTAAGAGATGAGAATATTTTCGTCATGTCCAAAAATCGTGCAGACACCCAGGACATTCGTCCCATTGATATATTAATACTAAATTTAATGCCAACAAAGATTCAAACAGAAACACAGCTTTGTAGGCTCCTTGCAAACTCATCCTTACAGGTAAATTTAACATTGATTTCACCTAAATCTCATGAGTCTAAAAATACGAGTGCTTCTCATTTGGAGAAGTTTTATACAACATTTGATAAAATCAAGGATAAAAATTTCGATGGTATGATTATTACAGGAGCACCTGTTGAACATTTAGAATTTGAAGATGTAGATTATTATGATGAATTAAAAGAAATCTTTGAATTTACTAAAACGCATGTAACATCTACAATGTTTATCTGTTGGGGAGCTCAAGCAGCACTAAACTACTTCTATGGTATTAAGAAGTATCCTTTATCTGAAAAGCTATTTGGTGTTTATAAGCATAAAAAGGCAGTAATTCATGAAGTATTATTAAATGGTATTGATGATATCTTCTATGTACCACAGTCTCGTCACACCTACAATAAGGAAGAAGACTTATTATCTTGTAAAGAACTAATTCCTTTATGTACATCTAAGGAATGTGGAACTACTATTTTAAGATCTAAGGATAAAAAAAGAGTATTTGTCCTAGGACACCTAGAATATGACAAATACACTTTAAAGAGTGAATATGAAAGAGATTTAGTTAAAAATCTTCCAATTCATGAGCCATTAAATTATTTTAATGAAGATAAAACTGATGTTGATGTATTATGGAGATCAACAGCAAATATCTTATATTATAACTGGTTAAACTATTATGTATACCAGATTACACCATTTGATTTTAAAAATCCTAAAATCAAATATTCTGAAGAATAAGCCACATTGTGGCTTTTTTTATTGCTTTATAAACTTCATCCGTAAGAAATACTTGAGAATATTTTTTTATTTCGCATTCACATCACCATAGCAATAAATATTAACATATGTATTACATTTAATAGCAAGTTCAAAAATATCAACAAATTTTCTTAATAATGTAATAAATCTTTCATCATCGGTGTTATCAATTAATAATCTTGTTATTTCTAATCCTTTAGGTAATTTTTCATTACTTATATCTTCGTTCTCATATAAATCGATTAAGCAATTGCATTCAACATTTAAAAAATCGAAATATTTCTTATTCTCTAAATATCTATAATCATCACTAGAAAACTCAATTATTTTTAAATTATTAGCTTCAAGCTCTTGCCAATTTTCTAATTCATATATGCCTTTTTCATTTAGTGGGATATGAATTCTCATAATTATTTTACACCTTTCTTAATTTGGATTTTAAAATGCTTAATTCTTCAAATAAAAATCACGTTCCTATACATAAAAGAGCACTCAAACGAGTGCTCATAAATTATTCTTTAATAGAATCTAATGCCTGTTTAACATCAGCGATTAAATCTTCTTTATCTTCAATACCACAAGATAAGCGGATTAATCCTGCAGGGATACCTGCAGCTACTAATTGATCATCAGTTAGCTGACGATGTGTAGATGTTGCAGGGTTTAAGCAGCAGCTTCTTGCGTCTGCAACATGAGTTTCAATTGCAATTAGTTTTAATGCTGCCATAAACTGGCTTGCAGCCTTTCTACCACCCTTAAGTTCGAAGGATACAACACCACAGCCACCCTTAGGTAGATACTTTTGCGCTAGTTCATAATACTTACTAGATTTTAAACCAGAATATGAAACAGATTTAACTCTTGGATCAGCCTCTAAGAATTCAGCCATAGCCTGAGCATTTTCAACATGACGAGCCATACGTACATGTAAGGATTCTAATCCTAAATTTAATAAATATGCATTCTGAGGAGATTGAATAGAACCAAAATCTCTCATTAACTGAGCAGTACATTTTGTAATAAATGCACCTTCCTTACCAAACTTCTCTGCATATGTAATACCATGATAAGAATCATCTGGTTCACATAGGCCAGGGAATTTATCCTTATGTGCCATCCAATCAAATTTACCAGAATCAACAATACATCCACCTACAGCTGCACCATGACCATCCATATATTTTGTTGTAGAATGAGTTACGATATCTGCACCCCACTCAATAGGTCTACAGTTTACTGGAGTTGGGAATGTGTTATCCACAATTAGTGGTACTCCATGCTTATGTGCAATTTTTGCCCACTTTTCAATATCAAATACAGTAAGTGCAGGGTTTGCGATGGTCTCACCGAAGCAAGCTCTTGTATTTTCTTTAAATGCAGCCTCAATTTCTTCTTCAGTTGCATCTGGAGAAACAAATGTAACATCAATACCCATCTTCTTCATTGTAACCGCAATTAAATTAAATGTACCACCATAAATAGATGATGATGAAACAATATGGCTTCCGCATTCACAAATATTAAATAATGCGAAGAAGTTTGCAGCCTGACCAGATGATGTAAGCATTGCTGCACAACCACCTTCCATATCAGCAATTTTAGCTGCAACAAAATCATTTGTTGGGTTTTGAAGTCTTGTATAGAAGTATCCAGTAGCCTCTAAATCGAATAGCTTACCCATATCCTCGCTTGAATTATATTTAAATGTAGTAGACTGAATAATAGGAACCTGTCTTGGTTCACCATTTCCTGGACGATATCCAGCCTGTACGCATTTTGTATTAATTTTAAAATCACTCATTTTCATAATCCTCCAAGTATTATTTTATATCATAAAATCATTCATTTTCAAAACAATTATTTGAATTTTCTTTCATTTTTTGTTTTTTTCTTTCCAACATACCCCGAATTAAAAATATTGTAAAGAAAATAAAATCAATTATTACTAATAATAAGAAAGTTACACATCGAAATAAGATAACTGCAAGGTTGACAGCATCTCCCATAAATGTAGAATATACAGTTATAAATGAAAATTCTGCTGTACCAATTCCACCTGGGGATGGAATAATATTTGTAACATAGCTTGATGCTTGACAAAGTAAGAAAGAATACATATATTCTTCTATCTTAAATCCATTTTGAGTTATCAATAAATATATTATATAAGGTAATCCAAAGGATAATAGCATAAAGCATACATAGGCTAGATAGGATGGAATATTATATTTAATATTTGCCCACATCCTATTGGCACTTATTTTATAAATTTCCATCTTTTTTTGTTTTTCTAAAACAAATTCTTCACTATCAAATTCCTTTTTAAATTTCTTCAATATTTTAACTTCTATTTTAAGTATAAATGCTTGAAATCTTAAATTATACATCATTAACATTAAAGCGGTAAAATAGCCTACATTTGTTCCAATACCAATTAAACAAAAGATAAATAATGGAACATTATAATCTCCAATTTTTAATGTTGAATTTGTAACTAAAGAATATATAAAGAATATAGTATATAAAACAGGTAATGTTGTAGAGTATATTATTTGATTTGTTGCCATGACAGAAATGTTTTCTTCTGTATTAAATCCTTTTTTCTTTAAATAATATCCAATCATTGGGAAATGGGCACTCTTCCATGGTGTAACATTAGAACCTAAATTACCCATAAAATATAAGCCATAGGCTTGTCCATATTTTGAATCTGGTTTGATTAGCTTCATATTTCTATAAATAATAAAGCAGTCCATGCTAACATAAGAAAATAACACTAAAACAATGGTTAAAAATCCCCACCATTTAACCCTACCAATTTCCTTTACACTAGATAGGACATTTGAGGAGATTAAATAGAATATAGTTAATCCTGTTACGACTAAAAAGAATATTACATTAAATATTATCTTCTTCTTTGACACATTAAAACCTCCTCTTAATAATATTCTACAATTCTTTATAGAATTGTAAAGAAAAAACGATGTGACATTTGCCACATCGCTAAATCTTATTCTTCTTCTTTTTTAGAGAATCTCTTTTGCGCATCCTTTAATGCATCCTTACGAGATAAGTCAATCTGACCCTTCTCATTTACACCGATGCACTTAACGATGATTTCATCACCGATAGATACAACATCCTCTGGCTTTTCAACTCTTTCAAGTGCAAGCTTAGAAATATGACATAAGCCTTCAGCACCTTCCCATAAGGAGCAGAAAATACCATACTTTTCAATACGTGTAACCTTAGCTGTGTAAATTGCGCCAACCTCAGCCTCACGAATAGAATTCTTAATGTACTCTAAGCAAGCCTTAGCTGTTGCCATATCCTGATGCATTACGAATAAGCGTCCATCCTGCTCAAGGTCAATCTTAACATTATCAAACTTCTCAATTGTAGCATTGATTGTCTTTCCACCAGAACCGATAACATCCTTAATCTTATCTGGGTTAATTCTTGCCATAACAACCTTTGGAGCATATGGAGATAACTCAGGTCTAACCTCAGCAATAGTTGTTGCCATATGGTCTAGAATCTGAAGTCTACCCTTCTTAGCCTGTGCTAATGCTTCTTTTAAAATCTGGTATGTAATACCCTTAATCTTAATATCCATCTGTAAAGCAGTAATACCATCACGAGTACCAGCTACCTTGAAGTCCATATCACCTAAGTGATCCTCCATACCCTGGATATCTGTTAATACAGTATAATGCTCATCATCTGTCATGATTAATCCCATTGCAATACCTGCAACTGGAGCCTTAATAGGTACACCTGCAGCCATTAAAGCTAATGTACCAGAACAAATTGTAGCCTGGCTAGATGAACCATTAGATTCTAAAATCTCAGATACAACACGAATGGTATATGGGAATTCATCCTCAGATGGAATTACATAGGATAATGCACGCTCACCAAGTGCACCATGACCGATTTCTCTTCTACCTGGAGCACCATATCTACCAGTTTCACCTACAGAGAACTGAGGGAAATTGTAGTGTAGCATAAATCTCTTATAGGATTCATCAGATAAGCCATCAATAATTTGATTATCATTTAATGAACCTAAGGTTACAGTACCTAAGGACTGTGTCTGACCTCTTGTGAATAATGCACTACCATGAACTCTAGGTAATACATCTACTCTTGAGGATAATGGACGAATCTCATCAACAGCTCTTCCATCAGGTCTAATCTTATCAACAGCGATCATTCTTCTTACTTCGCCATGTAAGATTTCATCAAGTGTATATTGTACATTCTTTAAATATAATGCCTTAGCCTCAGTATCCTCAACCTTAATATCACCTAAGTCCTTAACGAATACCTTCTTGCCAAATTCCTCTAATGTATCTTGATTAACCTTGTCGATGGCAGCATATCTTTCAAGCTTATCCTCAACACGGATAGCCTTAATCATATTCTCCTCAGCATAAGCCTTAACTGCTGCTTCGATTTCAGGATTTACTTGGAATAATGTAGGAACATACTTTTCCTTACCACATTCCTTAACAATCTCCTGCTCGAATTCACATAATCTTTGAATTTCAGCATGACCAAACTTAAGTGCCTCCCACATATCATCCTCAGATACGAATCTAGCACCAGCCTCAACCATGTTAATTGCAGTATGTGTACCTGCAACAGTTAAATTAATATCAGAAACCTCTAGCTGCTCTGGAGTTGGGTTGATGATTAATTCACCATTAACCTTACCAACAACTACACCAGCGATAGGTCCTTCGAATGGGATATCAGAAATCATTAATGCAATAGATGAACCTAGCATTGCTGCCATTGCAGTTGTGCAATCAGGATCACTAGATAATACTGTATTAATTACTTGAACCTCATTATTAAATCCTTCTGCGAATAATGGACGAATAGGACGGTCAATTAATCTAGAAACTAATGTTTCATGCTCAGTTGCACGACCTTCTCTTCTTAAAAAGCCTCCAGGAATCTTTCCTGCAGCATATAATTTTTCCTGGTATAAAACCATTAATGGGAAGAAGTCAGCAGTGGATGCAACATTGTTAGATACAGCACAGGATAAAACTGTTGAATCACCATACTTAACTAAGCATGCACCATTTGCCTGTTTTGCCACTTCTCCGATTTCAATAACAAGTGGACGACCAGCCCAATTGTATTCGAAACGTTTAACTTCACTCATGTTAAATTTTTCTCCTTAATTTACTCTTCTATCTTTTTTAATCTCAAACATATTAATTATACCACACTTAAGATAAATTGAAAGCAAAAATCAAAAATTAAACTTATATAAGTTTTACCAAAGATTTTATATAACCAAATTTTATAATATGTATCATTTTTATAAATAGTATTTATATAGAAAAAGCACCAGCAAAATGCTGATGCCATACTTCATATTTAAATATTACTATTTTAAAGAATCCATCTTCTTCTTCAATAAATTAATACTTACATCAAAGATAATAATGATAACTACAAGTAGAATAAGCCAAGCTAGAATCGTTGAAAAATCAAGCTCAAGCTTCGCATTATTAATGATTAAGCCTATAGAATTATTCAAGCTACAAATGTATTCTGCCATAACCATTACCTTTACACCTAAGCTTATACCCTGAAGTAGGGTAATAAGCATAGGAGATATTGCAAGTGGTACATAGATTCTAGTATATTTCATGTATCTTGGGCCAGGGAGTAAGGATAATTCAGCTACGATATCCTTATCTATAGATAAAGCTTGCTTCACTCCTTCATATACTACAGGAAATACGACTAAAAAGCATACAATATAGGGTATAATTTCTTTATTTTTGAATAATAATATGTATAAATAAACTGATACAATTGCGAATGGACATGCTTTAATAATAAACATAATCGGATTCACAATATCCACATTGTATTTAAATACATAATTAATAAAATGAATGAGTAGACTAATTAGAAAGGACACAACTAAAACGATTAGAATTTTACCGAGCAAAGAAAGTAATAATAAAGCGTCCCTTGAGCCTAAAACTCCACCCAATTTCATAAAAATATCATTAATTCCAGGGAAAAAGATATCATCTTGATTCAGGATAGTAAATATTTGATAAATAATGATGAGTAAAATAATGACAGATACAGATATTCCAATATGCTTATAGGAAGAATTCTTCATTTGGAAGCTTGTCTCCAGCCTGTTTTCCAAATCCTAAATCAATCATATACTGAAGGTACTCATTTACAGCTGCAACCTCTTTATCATGATCCATAATAATGAAATGACAATTAGGAATTGCCTTTGTTAATGCAGCCTCACCTAAAGTCTCAAAGGATTTGTGCATAGCTACTGCCTTCTTAGCAGTATCCGCAGGTTTTTCTACTGCATCCTTAACACTATTTACTAGCGCATCAACTGCATTTAATACCTTACTATCCTCTTTTGCTTCTTTTTTAATAAAGATACCAGCCTGAGGATAAGAATCCTTACCTGTTACCTTCTTATATTCATCCTGTAAATCAATTACATTAATGCCCTTTGCATCCTTAATCTTAGAAATTGCTGGTTCTGCAGTAATTACATATTCTGCAGTACCTGCAACAAGAACTGAATTTGCAGATGCAACATCATCTACATATTCAATTTCAACATTTAAACTCTTTTCCTGAATTAATATTTTAGTAAGAATATCTGGTGTAGAATTCTTACCAAATACAACAAGCTTTTTGTTGTTAATATCCTCAAATGAAGTTAATTCAGCCTTAGAAGCTAAGAATAAATTACCCCATACGAAGGTTTTAGCTAATACATAATTCTCGTTTGTATTATAGAATTTTGCACCTAGGTTTACTGGTGCAACAATAACATCATGGCTCTTTGTACCAAATGCAGCAACAAGCTGATCTGCACCATTTACGATTTCAAAGGATGCACCATCTACACTATCATAATAATTTGCCAAGCCTAGTGCAGGGGTACCAGATGGACAAATGATAGATACAGGTGTTTCATCTACTGTAGTTGTAGGTACTACTGTTGTTGTTTCTGAAGTTGTAGGTACTACTGTTGTAGTTTCATCCTTCTTTTCTGTAGTTGTATTTGCTTCATTACCACAGGAAGCAAGTAAGCCGATAGCGGCTAATCCAAATAATATTCCAATTCTTTTCATGTTAAAATCTCCTTTTTCTATTGCCTTATTATTATACACAATTTATAATAAATATAGTGTGATATTTGTCACGCAAGGAGGCATTTATGAAAACAAACGATGTTATTAGAACCTACTTAAATCAATTGATTTTAAATAATGAAATAAAGCCAATAGAATATAAGTCAAAAGAGATTATTTTTAAAGAAGGTAGTCCTTGTAAATATGTTTGCTTTATCCTAGATGGAGAGGTTGAAATATCTACTCTTTCCTATAATGGTAGCCAAGAGGTTATAAGCCTAGTAGGTAAAAATGAGTTTTTTGGCCAATATATCCTTTTTCAGCCTAATAGTAAATATCTAGGTGATGTTCAAGCAAAAGGACCTGTAAAGCTTATTAAAATATCTAAAGCCTCTCTTTTAGAATACCTTAGTAAAGATAAGGATTTACTAGAAGCGTATATTTCTATAATTTCAAACGAATCCTTCAATATTAAGCAACAGGTTAAGCTATTATCGCATAAGAATGCACTAGATCGAGTTATCTTTTATTTAGATTTGATATCTAAAAATAATATATGTATTATTGATTCTGTTTCCTCCTTAGCTAAGGAGGTTAATCTACCAAGAGAAACTGTATCTAGAATTCTATCTAAGCTTGAAAAGGAAAAATACCTAATAAAAGAGAAAAATACAATTCATATTTTATAGAACACAAAAACAGCTCCAAATATCGTTGAAGCTGTTTTTTCAGTAATATCTATATTTAGGGGGATGACTATTAGCCATCATAATTCAAGGATATTTTTTATATAGCTTTATCCCACAAGTTTTTTATAGTGCCAATCATTTATAATTATTGAATTATATAATAAAATTATCAAATAATAATATGTAATAGAATAGGATAATTCTATCCTTTAATAAATAATATTAAGATTGAAAATGTTCGTTGTTTTTTTTACTACAAATTAATTATAACGAACAAGGTGGTACAACTCGAATTTGATAGTTCTAAACCCTTTTTGATAGGTTAATCCAGCAAACTGGACGAACACCTATTTCAGTTGTATTGACAATGCGAAGGGACAAATCACCATCTATATCAACATATTGAGCAGATGAGCGATAATACTCACTAAAAGAACGCAACCACCAATAACTATATCCAACATAATCATCTGATTTTGCTACATAGAGACCTTGACATTTAGCATACTCTGATCCATTAGCTTGCCGTGCATCATTTGATGTATAATATGATATTGCTTCGCTACTTGATAACAAAAATATTTTATCATTTGTATTATCACATGAATAATTACTTGACTTGTATCCAGCCGATTTAAAAGTATTATCTACTAAAGTTGTTTCTACCAATGATTTTTGTAAATCATTAAATGCAGTATTATAGAATGTTTCATTTAAAAATTTTCTTATTTGTGATAATTCATAATTGTTAGCATATCCATTCCCACCATTATGTTCAAATTGCAAACCGTTATCATTTGGATGATATTCTTGAGAATCTAGTATTAGATTAGCTATTATTAACGCTTTACCATTTTCTTCTTTTAATATAGTCCATTCAATCGGGTCATAACTGAACCAATAGATTTTGGCACCCTCATATCCATTTTGATATTGGTCTATATATTTTGTATAAATTTCAAATTTATCATCACAATGTTTTGGTCTATACCGATTGATATATACACCCCTATAGTCATACGTTCCATTATTATCTATATCTATATCCTTATAATACATAAAATCGCTTTGTGATGACGAAACATAATATTTATAACTTGTCCATGTTAATTCGTCAAATGTAAATGATATAAGTCCATTGTCTTCTGTTGCCTCTATTTTTTTCTGAGGATATGTGCCAAATATAATTTTATTTTCATATCTCGAATAAGGCGCAAAAGTAGTTTTAATTGTTATATCTCTTGCAGGAACATCAAATTCATATCTATTACCAATATATACTACACCATCATTTCTTTCCCACATTATTATATTTCCTAATGGAACGTTTTCTGCAGTTAAATGAATTTTTCTACCATAATCAACTTCAAGTCCACTTGTAATACCTGAAATAGAAACCTCTTCTATTGTATTATCAATTGTAATTTTATATGAATTTATTTCAAAATGTGCCGTAAAACTTTTATTCCCAATTGAATTGTGTTCGATTGTTAAACCTTTTGTTGGAACTTGAATATCGCTTGTTGTCCAACCCAAGAATGTATAGCCTGTTTTTTCTATATCATTTAATACTATAGTATCTGATTCGAAATTATATGTAGTCGGATTAGAATTGTTATCACTTCCGTTAAGATCATACAAAATATCATAATTTATCAAAGTATAAAATGATTTCAATCGAATATTTGCAGAGTGATTTTCAAAGTCAATACTATAACCAACTAATTCCCATTTAATTTCATAACCTTGTTTTATGGTTGTTACACAATCTAGCGAATAAGATACATTCGTCTCTCCTGAAATACTTTCTATACATTTAATTCCTTTTTCATACTCTCCTGAAGCAAATGCATTATTCGCATCAAGCATAATAATTTTTTGTTTTGAATCTGAATAATCCATACTTTCCAAGATTTCTCTTGCTTCATTGTATTTGCCTTCATTAATCAAATTCAACGCATTATTATACTTATTACTTGGTATAATCCATAGATTCAACAATAAAATAAAAAATAAAATAGCTATAGTGGCTATAGAACTACTAATTATTCCTATTTTTATAAACTTCTTTTTCCTTAGTGACTGATTTATCCACTTTTTTTGTTCAGCTAAGCAGTTAATATAATAATCTATATTTTCTCCACTATTACTTGCAGCATTTATTGTATTATTATACTCTTCTAAAGTGTCAATTAAAGTATTTTGATGAATAAGCTCTTCATTATCTAAGCATCTTAATTTGGATTGTAATAATTCCCAATAAGCTTTGTGGTCATTTGGATTATTAGAACAAATAATAGAATAATATCTATCTGAATACCCCCATAACTTATTCTTATGGCATACCATTGCCATTTGTTTTATGTAATTATTATAAATGGCACATGCATCTTTATTATTCTCTATCAAGTAATCAAAGATTGTAAATATTTCAGAACATGGATTATCACAACAATATTTAAATAATTGATTTACAAATTCGTTTTTAAAACTATAATCGTATTTCAATAAATACCTTATCCAATATAATGCTGATGAATATGATTTCTTATTTAAATTTTCCAAAGTATATAAAGAACAATCTTTTAGAACTCCATTAGAAACATCCGACGATACTCCATTTATAATGTCATCGATTCTATTGATTCTCTTTTCATCTTCGAATTCCTTTAATAATTGATAAAAGGTACTTTTATTATATTTTATGCATAAGTCAAAAATATAATAATCATAATCAATATTGGAGATTAATTTATATTGTTTAAAATATTTATTAGCAATATCAAATAAGCTCTCTTCAAGAGCTTTTTTTATGATGATATTTAATTTATTTTTTAAAGTGATTGGATCATTAGATAAATACTTTATTGCAATATCAATAATGGATATTGAAGCATCATCTTTTAAACTATCGATATTTGTTATTAAGAAATTATGCAATTCAAAAACTAAAGGTGAATTATATTCACAAATGAATTTATAAGCACATAATATGGAACTATTATCATTATTAATTTCTTTCTTACAATATGAAGCAATTAAAGATAGTATTTCCTCTTTATCACTCTTATTTGCATATTCTATATATTTTGTTAACAATTCATATTCAACAATATTGTTAAACTGAGCACTAAAGAGTTCACTAAAAGAATTCTTTTTGTTTAAACAAAGTATTTTCCCCTTTAATGCGACTATATTATTGGGATCTTTATCTAATACTTTTTCATATTCTTTTTGTGCAGACTCATAATCTAAACTTGAAAAATATGAATTTGCAACAGCTAAAGCACTTTTTCCTTTAGATGAAGGCTTTGAATTTGAATTAGTATTAATCGTTTTATTCTTATCGGAATCAATCAAACTATTATCAGTTTCCTCAATAGGTTTATTTTTAGCATCTTCTATAGCATCATTTGAAACTCTCTTATTGTCTTTTAAAGCTTGCATATACTCTTTTATTTCATATAAGCTGTCGGCTAATTTTGACTTTGATAATAGTGTACTAACCTCTTCAGCTCTTTCTTTTAATACATTATAGACATCTAAAATCTGTTTATTATTGGTTGCAAGATATAGTATATTGATAGCTAATAAGTTTAAGTCTATAATTTCAGGCTTTATTCTAGATGTAACTAAATAATCTAAATTACTTAAAAAATTCTTAGTACTAGATTCATCATGGATAAGTTTTGTTGATTTATATCCATCTGAATCCAATAATTGTTCAAACTTATCCATATTTCCTCTTGAGGCATATGCAAAATATTTTCTTATAATTGGGTCAACTGCTTTATAAAAATTATATTCTGAATTAAAGGATTCTCTTAATCTCGCATTCGCAAAATCAAGTGCTCGATTTAAATCAAATTCACATACAATATCATTTAAATTAATATTTGCATAATCCCCATTTTCTGCTAAAAAAAGATAATAAAACCATTCAGCATTTTCAGAATCATCCTGTAATTCTTTTCTTAAAAGCTTCATAGCTTCATCATAAGATTCATTTTTAAATAGTAATTCGATATCACGTCGAGTCATAATTATCACGCTCCAAAATCATAATAACTATTTACATATCTAAAAAAATATGTTGGTTTTCAACAAGTTAGGAGTGGTTTTTACTTAAAACTTTATAACTATAGGTTTTGCTGTAAAAGAAGAGATTGTTGCAGTACCTGATTCAAAATATAATACTTCTGTATTATCATCATTTTCATCATACATGCCTCTTAGAGTAGGATATTTATCAAGCATTGCTTTTTTAACTTCTACTCTTTCATCTCTTTTTAGTTTTCCTTCAACTCTTATCCATTTACCATCCTTAAATGCTGATACTTCAACATTTGGATTAGATGCAATTTGTTTAGATACATTTTTTACTTTACCAGTTTGGATATATAAATGATTCTCATATAGCATAATAGTACCAAAAGGTCTAACCTTTGGTTTATCCTTATCTATTGTTGCTAAAAAATATGTACCACAATCCTCTAAAAATTTTAATACTTCTTCCATAAAATCGCCTTCTTTCTTGTATAAATTATATCATAATTGTTTAAAAAAAGTGCTAACCAATAAAGGTTAGCACCAATTTTTTATAAAGAAATTACTTCTTTTCAGGATATCTTTCTCTATTCTTATTGTAATGAGTATGTAATAACTCATGAGCAACATGAGAGTTTGGCTCACCTAAGAACTTCTCATATAATTCCTTAATCTGTGGATTATTATGAGACTGACGTAATACCTGTCTTTCGTCCTCAGAATATAATGCTTGAGCTCTCTTAGCTCTATATGTCTCGTAGATATCATCATCCTCATTTGGCATTAGCATTGGCTTAACGAATGGCTGACCACCACCATTAATACATCCGCCAGGACAGCACATAATTTCAATGAATGTATATGGGCTTGTTCCTGCCTTAATCTGGTCTAATAATACCTTAGCATTCTTCATACCAGAAGCAACTGCAACCTTAATCTTAGCTGCGCCAAGATCGATTTCAGCTTCCTTAATGCCCTCAAGACCACGAACTTCAGTGAATTCGATTGGTTCTCTTTCCTTACCAGATAATACCTTGTAAGCTGTACGAAGTGCAGCTTCCATAACACCACCAGTAACACCGAAGATTACACCTGCTCCAGTATAATCGCCCATGATGTCCTGATCATATTCTTCATCTGGTAACTTAGTGAAGTTAATACCACTTCTCTTAATTAATCTTGCAAGCTCTCTAGTAGTTAATACGCAATCTACATCACGTAATCCATTAACTTCCATCTCAGCTCTATCCTTTTCATGCTTCTTTGCAGTACATGGCATGATAGATACTGTGAAGATGTCCTTTGGATCAATACCCTTTTCCTTTGCAAAGTAAGACTTAATGATAGCACCCTGCATCTGGTGAGGAGACTTACAGCTGGAAAGATTATCTAATACTTCTGGATAGAAATATTCTGCATAGTTAACCCAACCTGGAGAACAAGAAGTAATCATTGGTAGAGCTCCACCATTCTTGATTCTTCCTAATAACTCTGTTGCTTCTTCCATAATTGTTAAGTCAGCACCAAAGTTTGTATCATATACACGGTCGAAGCCTAAACGATGTAAAGCTGCAACCATCTTTCCTGTTACAGGAGTACCAACTGGTAAGCCGAACTCTTCGCCTAATGCAGCACGTACAGCTGGAGCTGTCTGTACAACAACAAACTTACCAGCCTGCATAGCCTCATCAACCTTAGAGATTTCGCTCTTTTCCATTAATGCGCCAGTAGGACATACGTTTACACACTGACCGCATAGTAAACATGGAGATTCATTGAAGCTTCTGTTTCCAGCAGGAGCAACAAATGTCTTAAAGCCTCTCTTTTCAAAGCCTAAGATACCAGTACCGTGTGCTTCAACACATCTCTTAACACATCTACCACAAAGGATACACTTAGATGTATCACGAACGATAGATGAACTTAAGTCGTCAACAAAAGTTTGGCTCTTTTCACCAAAGAACTTACCTTCTCTTGCACCAACCATCTGAGCTACATGTAATAACTCACAATGACCATTCTTGTCACACTGCTGACAGTGGAAGGAATGGTTAGATAAAATTAATTCAACAGAAATTCTTCTTGCCTTAGTTGCCTTTGGAGAAGAAATCTTAATTTCCATACCCTCAGAAACTGGGTATACACAAGCTGCAACTAAGCCTCTAGCGCCTGTAGCCTCAACAAGACAAACACGGCAAGAAGCTAAAGAGCACTCGTCCTTATTAAAATTACATAGGGTAGGAATTTCATATCCGCATTTTCTAGCAGCCTCTAAAATAGTTAAGCCTTGCTCAACCTGATAAGGCTTGCCTTCAATTTTAATATTAATTAAAGCCATTTTTTCCGCCCCCCCTTATTCCTTAGTGATTGCACCAGGTCTACACTGAGACTGGCATAATCCACACTTTACACACTTTGTAGCATCGATAACCATTGAAGCTAATTTATGATTTGGAGCAATGTAGTCAGTTCTTGTAATTGCATTAACTGGACAGTTCTTTGCACAAATACCACAACCAACACACTTGTCCTTATTGATAACATACTCCATAAGGTTCTTACATACATGAGCAGGGCACTTCTTATCAACGATATGAGCTAAGTATTCATCCTTAAACTTAGACATTGTAGATACAATTGGGTTAGCAGAAGTCTGACCTAATCCACATAGTGAGTTGGCCTTAACTGCCTGTGCTAATTCCTCAAGATCCTCTAAATCCTGCATTGTGCCCTTACCTTCAGTAATCCTTGTAAGAATTTCAAGCATTCTCTTAGTACCGATACGGCATGGAGAGCACTTACCACAAGATTCATCACAAATAAATTCCATATAGAACTTTGCAACGTCTACCATACAGTTGTCTTCATCCATTACGATAGCTCCACCAGAACCCATCATAGAGCCCCTAGCAATTAAGTTATCATAATCGATAGCTGCATCAAGGTCATCAACAGTTAAGCATCCACCAGATGGACCACCTGTCTGAATAGCCTTGAACTTCTTTCCATTAGGGATACCACCACCGATATCGTAAATTAATTCACGAAGAGTAGTTCCCATAGGTACCTCTACTAGACCTACATTATTAACCTTACCACCTAAAGCGAATACCTTAGTACCCTTAGACTTTTCAGTACCATAAGCTGCAAACTTAGCTGCACCTTCTCTTAAAATATATGGAACTGTAGCTAAAGTTTCTACGTTGTTAATAATTGTTGGCTTGCCCCATAAACCCTTAACTGCAGGGAATGGTGGACGAGGACGTGGCATACCACGCTGACCCTCAATAGAATTTAATAATGCTGTTTCCTCACCACAAACGAATGCACCAGCACCAAGTCTTAAATGACATCTAAATGAGAAGTCTGTACCCATAATATTGTCACCTAATAAGCCAAGCTCTTCAGCCTGCTTAATAGCAATCTTTAAACGTTCAACAGCAATAGGATATTCTGCACGAACATAGAAATAACCATTCTTTGCACCAATAGCGTAACCAGCAATCATCATACCTTCGATAACTGCAATTGGGTTACCTTCAAGAATAGATCTATCCATGAATGCACCTGGATCTCCTTCATCACCATTACATACAACATACTTTTCATCGTTCTGCTGTGCAAAGGCGAACTGCCATTTTCTACCAGTAGGGAAGCCTCCGCCACCTCTACCTCTTAAACCAGAGTCTAATACTTCTTTGATAACGTCCTCTTGCTTCATATGTAGAGCACGCTCTAAGCCCTTAAATGAGCCAACACCTAAAGTCTCTTCGATCTTCTCTGGGTTGATAGTACCACATCCATGTAATGCGATACGTACTTGCTTCTTATAGAATGTGATATCATCCTGCTTCTTAACCTTCTCTTTAGTCTGAGGATCTACATAAAGTAATCTCTCAACGATTTCTCCGCCGATAATATCCTTTTCAATAATCTCTTTAGCATCTTCTACCTTAACCATACGGTATAAAGTATCTTCAGGTAAAACCTTAACGAAAGGACCCTGAGAACAGAAACCAAAGCAGCCTACTTTGTTTGCATCTACCTTGTCCTCTAGATGATTCTCTTTAATTAATGCCTGTAAAGTTTCTAGAATTTCATTTGAATTAGAAGATAAGCATCCTGTACCACCACAAACTAGTAAATGACGCTTCCCATCTGCACCAGAAAACTTCTTAGTTACACAATCAACGCACTTAAGACTTGTTTCATTGAATTCTTCAAAGCTCTTAATCATTACTTGCTTGCCTCCTGTCTATAAGATTCAATAATTCCTGCAACCTGGTTTACACTAACCTTAGAATAAACCTTGCCATTAATTGAAACTGCAGGGGCGATACCACAAGCACCAATACAACGTAGTGCATCTAATGTGAATAACCCATCTTCAGTAGTCTGACCTGGCTTGATATTTAAAAGTTCAGAAAACTTATCAATAACCATCTGCGAACCCTTAACATAACATGCTGTACCAAGACAAACACCAATAACATACTTTCCTTTTGGCTCTAAGGAGAAGTAAGAATAGAAAGTAACAACGCCATAAATTTCTGCAACAGGAATACCTGTCTTTTCAGAAACTAGCTCTTGTACTTCAAGAGGAATATATCCATATTCCTTCTGGATGTCACTCAAAATTAGCATTAATGGAGTTTCTTCATCTTTGTAGCGAGAAATGATCTCATTAATCTGCTTTTGGGCAACCATACTTAAACGACCCATATTATACCCCCTATATTATTGTATAAATACTTTCTTTGCTCATTCGTATTCTATTATATTATATCAAAGTTTTGTTATTTTAAAAGAGTATTAAGAGAAAAATGACTTTTTTTTAATAAAAAAAAGACATATGTTACGTCTTTTAAAAACAAATAATACAAAAGATGGATAGAATTATCTAAAACGATAACGTTTTGGAGTAAAAAAAACACCCAAACGGGTGTTTTTCCGATTATCGACGTAATCCTAGCTTCTTGATTAATTCTTCGTAAGCCTTAAGATCGTTAGCCTTTAAATAAGCTAATAAAGCCTTTCTCTGACCAATCTTCTTCATAAGACCACGCTTAGAAGAGAAATCATGAATATGAGTCTGGAAATGCTCATTTAATTCATTAATTTCATAAGTAAGAATAGCAATCTGAACCTCTGTAGAACCAGTGTCATTTGCATTCTTTCCGTATTCAGCAACTAACTTTGCCTTTACTTCCTTTGTTAAAGCCATTGTAATTTTCCTCCTATTATAAATATTCACGATATGCTAAGAGTGGGACGGAGATCCCCGCACCTGGCACACGCACGAAATAATTATACCTAAATCAGATGTGAAATTCAAGAAAAATTTTCAAGAAATTAATCCTTTATTTCTTTACTTAAGGAAATACACATCTCTTTATCCTTAAGTAATTGACATTTAAGCTCATCAATAGATTGGAACTTCTTCTCATCTCTTATTTCTTTTAAAAAAGATACATCAATTACTTCATCATAAATATCTAAATCCATATCAAAAATATGAACCTCAACTCTTAATTCTGTTTGAAAATTGAATGTTGGATTATGTCCTATATTACACATTCCATAATACTTCTTATTCTTATATAAAACAGATACAAAATATACGCCATTTCTAGGTAAAAAATACCCATCATGAAATACATTTGCGGTAGGAAAACCTATTAATCTCCCCTGCATAGATCCATAAATTACTCTACCACGAATGGTATAATCTCTACCTAAAAACCTTTTAGCATCATAAATATTTCCGTAAGATAATAATTCTCTTATATAGCTTGAGGATACCCTTACATCATCAAGTACATATTTAGGAATAACATAAACCATAAAATTATTCTTTAAATCTGAAACATTACCTAATGCCTTATAGCCAAAAGTAAAATCATATCCACAAACAACAGACTTAATATTTAGCCTTTTCATAATGTCTATGAATTCATCCTTAGAGTATTTCGCTATTTCATCATTAAATTCAAAAATGATTAAATAATCTACTCCTAAGGATTCAATAATATCTTGCTTTATATTCATAGGTGTTAAAAGAGGATAATTCTTTATTTTTTTTAAAAATACCGAAGGATGAGGATAGAATGTTAATACAGCGCTCTTTAAAGAATGATTCTTAGCCTCATTAATTAGCATTTGATGACCTAAATGAACACCATCAAAGTTACCAACTGCACAGCATAAGGGATCCTTAATAGGCTTTATATCATTATTTTTAACATAAATAATCTCCATTATTTTCCCTCCTTAAATATTAAAATAGGCTTATATTTTAAATTATCTACTTCTTCATAAATAGCTAAAATACCCATGCTTGAATCTACATAGAATGTACCATGAATACTTGTTTGTCTTTCATCCATAGTAATTCCATTTTTAACTAAAGGAATCATATAATCCTTAACATATACCTTAGGTAAATCAAAAAATGAAAATATAGGAATAATATTATCTTTAGTAATATTATCTAAAGGTATAGCATCCTCTATTTTATATTCTCCACTTTTTGTTCTTCTTAAATCCTTTAATATGGCACAACCACCTAATAATTCACCTAAGTCTCTTGCAAGGCTTCTAACAAAATATCCTTTAGATACAGATATTTTAATATCTATCTCATAGTGATTATTAATGAATCTTAAATCCGATAAAATCTCATATTCCTTTAATTCCACATTACGGCTAGGTACTTTAACATCAATTCCCTTTCTTTGATATTCATATAGCTTCATTCCATCTATTTTAACTGCACTAGTTAAAGGTGGAATTTGAGTTTTTCTAGATTTTAATTCCTCTAATGCTAATTGAATATTTTTAATAGATGGATTCATAGAAATATCTTTCGTTATATCCGAATCCATATCTAAGGTATTAGAATCAAGTCCAAAGACTATTGTTGCAATATATTCCTTATCATGCTCATGAATAAGCTTTAAAAGCTTTGTTGCAGAATCAACTGCAACAACCATAACGCCAGTCGCATTAGGATCTAATGTACCATTATGGCCACATTTTTTGGCACCTAATATTCTTTTAAGCTTAAGACAAACACTTTGACTTGTTATGCCCTTAGGCTTGTCTACTATCAATAGACCGTCCATTAAATCCCCTCCTTGAAATAAAGTAAAATGCAAAGGATATGCATGCTAATATAGCCTGTATTACCAAAAATGATATCCAAAGCCCAATTAAGCCAACTTGGCTAACAAATATAAAATATAATGCTGGAGTTAAGATAAGTGGTTCAGATAATACTAATATATTGGCTAATAATTTTTTATTTATGGAATATAAATAAGAACATGTAACCTTGTTGAATGACACAAAAATAAATCCAAATAAATAGAATAATAATGCCTCATTATATATATTCATTCCATCATTACTCAAGCCATAAAGAATTGCAATTGGCTTTTTTGTAAAATAGAAAATAACACTAAATAACATTACTAAAGAAAAGCTTATAATTAAGCATTTATAAAAATACTTATGAATAATCTTATATTCTTCTTTAGAAGAATGATAAGAAAACAAAGGCTGAATAGCATCACTTGTACCTTGTGCAATCGCACTTACTACATATAACAAATAAGATAATACCGTATATGCAGCAACTGCTCTATCTCCACTGTAGGCTTCACATAAGGCATTGGTTAATATAATAATAATCGAATAAGAATAATTTAATATGAATGGCGCAAGCATTCCTAAAAATATTTCTTTTATCGATTCCTTATCAAATAAAATGCCCTTCATTTCCCTTACGTAAGGAATAAAGCATATCAAAAAGGATACCGCTTGTGCAATTACAGATGCGATAGCTGCTCCTTCAAGACCAAATTCAAATAAGAATATTAATAAATAATCTAAGATTAAATTTGTTAATGTTGCAAGTAAGCTTGCAACCATAGCTGTTCTTACATGACCAGAATTTTTAATTAATGGTGCCATACCGCATCCCATTAGCTGAAAAATAGAGCCATATAAAATAATGGTAATATAACGATTTGCAGCATCTAGGGTTTCCCCTTCTGCCTTAAATAAAATAAGAATTGGTGTTTTTAATATAAAGAAAAGAATACCTAATACTATAGAGGTTCCAAGTAAATAAACTAAAATAGCTGATTTTAGCTTTTTTATTTTTTCTTCTTCTCCTAATCCCTTTAATCTAGAAATATAAATACCCGCTGAAATACCTATAGCAAACCCAACACCCTGAATGAAGGCTGTAATTGGCCATGCTATATTTATAGCAGCAAGCCCTAAATCATTCATCCTATAGCCAATAAATATTCCATCAACTATCGCATAACAGGATAAAAACACCTGAGCGATAATCGATGGAATTAAATACTGTCTAAAGCTTTTCATCGTCTTTAGAGGATATGACTAAAAGTCTACCAGAATGAATATTAACTATAGGATTATTTATGATTTCATTTGAACAACCTAGGGTTGCATCTATCTTTTTTAAATGATAATTTTCTAGATTATATTTCATACCAGATATAGAAATAATAGCCTCTTCATCTATAGAGAATAAAGATATGAATTTATAATCCTTATTTGGAATAAAGGATTTATCCTTTACTTCAATTAAAGATCTATCATCTTTAATTTTTACATTTGGATATTTTAATAATAGCATTAAATTGGCATAGAAATGCTCTATTCTTTTTCCTTGAATACCACCAAGTATTACTATTTCATCATATCCTTTAACTAGATTAATAGCTTCTTCTGTATCCGTTTTATCTTTAATTGGATTCAGCTTAATAACGCTCTTTGAGTTTTTAGCTATTTCTTTAAATTCTTCATCATTAACACTATCAAAGTCACCAATAGATATATCTGGCTTAATCCCAAAAGATATTGCATTATAAGCACCTCGATCAACACCTATAATTAAAGAATCACATAAATCCTCTTTATTCAGTTTTAATATATCAAATAGAATTAATACCGCTCTCATAATATACCTACTTTAAATATACAACTGTAACACCATTTAATCCTTCACCCTCACCGCCATAGCGATAGCTTTTTACATAAGGGGAGGTCTTTAAGTATTCTTGTACTGCCTTTCTTACAGCACCTGTACCAAATCCATGAATAATCGATACCTGCTTTAAATTACCTAAGGCACATTGATCTAAATAGCTATCCATTAATTCTTTAACCTCTTCTACTCTTTTACCTCTTAAATCTAAGGAAAGTGTAGCGTGAGATGCAGGATTATACCCAGATAATCTTTGTTCCTTTTTCTTCTTTTCAACAGGCTTTGCAGCTAAGGATAATTCATTTTTCTTAAATTCAATAGCGAATTGACCTAAATTTACATAATATTTATCCTTCTTAATAGAAGAAATTGTACCATATTTTTCATAAGTCTTTACATATACATAATCTCCTACATGTAAGTCCTCATCAAATATTTCTTCTACCTCATCTTTTACAGATAAATTCTTCGCTTTCGTCTTTAAAGCGATTAATTCATGCTCCTTGAAGTTTTCATCACTCATATTCTTAATTTCTTCAATAAGCTTAGAAGATTCCTCTTTAGCCTCTTCAATAATTCTTTTAGCCTCTTCCTTAGCATCATGAATAATCTTATCTGTCTTTTTAACTAAATCAAGCTTTTCTAGTTTAAGGTTATTGACCATAGCCTCATAGGATTTAATTTTAGATTCTAATTCACGCTCTTGATTTCTTAAGGAAGTCATTTCTTCTTCTAGGTTACCAATAAGCTCAGAAGATTCACTACTTGTATTCGATAATTCCTTTTTTGCATCCTCTACGATACTTGGATTTAAGCCTAAGCGAGAAGCAATTTCAATTGCGTTTGATTTACCAGGAACACCCATTAATAGCCTATAGGTCGGAAGTAATGTTTCTGTATTAAATTCTACACTCGCATTAGAAATCCCTTCATTTCTATAAGCATAATTTTTAAGCTCACTATAGTGTGTAGTACAAATTACTCTAGCTCCGCTCTTCTTTAAATATTCAATAATAGAAATTGCTAAAGAAGATCCTTCCTTAGGGTCTGTACCACTACCGAGCTCATCTAATAATACTAAAGAATTAAAAGTAATTCTTTTTAATATATCTACAATCTTAGTCATATGACTAGAGAAGGTAGATAAGGATTGCTCAATGGACTGTTCATCTCCAATATCTGCTAAAATATCTTCAAATGCACCAAAAATAGAATCTTCTGATGCAGGTACCATCATTCCATTATAAACCATTAAATGTAGTAAGCCTACTGTCTTTAAAGCAACAGTCTTACCACCGGTATTTGGTCCTGTAATAATAATAACACTAAATTTATTGCCAAGCTCACAATCAATAGGTACAGCAGTTTCCTTATTTAAAAGAGGATGCTTTGCCCTCTTTAAATTGAAATACTGCTTATCTTCTAGTTTAGGACTATTATATCCATATTCCTTACCCATTAAGGCTTTCGCATAAATAACATCTAGAGTTGTTAAATTTTCTAAATTATTTAATAAATTATCTGCCTCAGCACTAACAAGTAAGGATAAATTCTTTAATATTATTTGGCATTGCTTTTTTTCTTCTGCAGTATAAGAATCAATTTGATTTGCTGTTTCAAGACATGATTCAGGCTCAATATAGGCTGTAGTATTTGAGCTTGAAATATCATGAACAATACCCTTAAATGTATTTTTATATTCAATTTTAACAGGAAGACACATTCTTCCATCTCTTTGAACGATTAAAGCCTCTGTTAGCATAGATGCCTTAGTAGATAATAATTCATTTAATTTACTTCTAAGTCTATTTTCTAAAGAAACTAAGCTTCTTCTTACCATAAATAATTCTCTTGAAGCATTATCATTAATTCTACCCTCTGGAGAAATAGCTAAGGTAATACTTGTTTTTAAAGCTTGAGGTGTAATAACATTATCACTATACTTCTTTATATTTTCTACTTCTACTTTAATTGTTTCTAGATTTTTAAAATATTTTGATACATTAACACCACAATCTAAAAGTCCAACAACATTTAATAATTCTGCTTCATTTAAAATTGAACCAGCCTTACATCTTTTTAAGGAATCCTTCATTTCATATAATCCACCTAAAGGAATATCCCCTAAGCGTACTAATGCTAAATAAGCTTCCTCAGTTTCTTTTTTTAATCTTAATGCATCATTAAAGCTAAAGGAATCACAAGTATTTTGTATCAATTCCTTTGCATAATTTGTTTTTGTAAATTTTGATAGAATTTCTAATACCTTAGGAAATTCTAAAGTTTTATAATCATACATAATAATCACCATTCCAAAAAAAATATAGGATGAACCCTATATTTTATAATTCAATTGAATCTTTGTGTTCTAAAAGGAAAGAATAGGTTATAACGGAACATCCGTTTAAATCTGTTTCTGGCCTTACAAATTCCATCTCACATTCATTAATATATCTTAATAATGATTTACTTGATGGATATACAATATATAATCTTTTAATCCTTAGTCCCGCTTCCATAGGTGGTTCAAAACGCATAAGTCTATCTACCCTTGGAACAAAGCGAGAGCTTGAATCCTGATATGTTTTTCTAAACTGCCATTTGGTTGGAGAGTTTATACATATTTCTCCTTGATGAAAGTTTGGAATTATCATAATGTAAACCTTAATTTCTTTTGTTGTAAGGATATAATCATATTCCTTAACACTAGATTTTTCAAGCTTAGAATATAGTGGGTCAGCTGCAACATATTCATTTAATAATTCTTCTACCGCAAGAAACATCTTTTTCTTTTTATGAGATTTATAGCTTCTTAAGGATATAAAAATTATTACTGCAATTAGAATAAGGTAAGCATTAACAAAAATTATGATATTTTCTACTCTTGAAATCGCTAAGATATTAAGATTTATCATTATTACCACCCTTTCTTCTAATATAAGCAAATAATACAATTATAGCTAATACAACATAAAATACAATCGATGTAAGAATTAGTCCTAACCCTACATATATGCCTATATTATTATCCATATAGACACCTAAAATTAAGAATACTCCAGCAATTGCTATAAATAGAAATCCTAATATAGCAAGTACCAAAAATAAGGTTTTATTTATCTTCATATTTACGAATATCCTCATTGATTAAAGATTCAACAAAGGTACCTACCTCTGTTGTATTTTTATCTTGGTATTCTTCTTTTGTAATCATCTTATGGAAAATAATATGGATATCCTTTCTTTGATATCTTTTCTTTTTCGCTATTTCACTTGAGCCCATAATCGCAACAGGAATAATCGGAGCCTCTGCTTTCATCGCAAGCTTATAAGCACCAGCTCTTAAGGATACCATTTCTTCAACATCCCTAGATTTAATTCCACCCTCTGGGAATATAATCATAGGCATACCCTCTTTAACTGCCTTAATCGCAACTAGCATATCTTTTACTGCCTGTCTATCATTATCTCTATCCATAGGTAGTGCACCAAAGCATTTACAGATATGATTCATTGGCCAGAATCCCCAAAGGCTCTTTTTACCAATCGCACTTACAATGCGGTTAATTTCAATATAAATAGCTGCAGGATCCATCATAGATTTATGATTACAATACATAACAAATGGAGTATTATATGGAACATTCTCTAACCCCTCACTTGTTACATGAATATGGTAAAACATAAATGCTAGCTTTAAAGCATTTCTTAATACAAACACCTTAAATTTGGATTTAGGATTTGTTCTTGCACCAATCTCAATGAAGATTAATGCGAATAATATATCAAAAATTATTCCTGCTATTAAACCTAAGAAAACCCAAAGTATAATCCAATATTCATACATATGAGTTAAAAAGGTTAATCCTAATGAAACTCCTATCCATAAGGTAAAGAGCATACCTAAAAAAAACATACTTAACGCCTCTCAAATAATGTATAACGAACCTGTTCGGTATCCTCCTCCCAGGTTTTATCATACAACGAATAATCTATCTTAGGGAAATATTTATCTCCCTTATAGTCTCCCTTTATAAATGAAATATATAATCTATCTGCATAAGGTAAGCAAAGCTTATAAATGGTTGCGCCACCACAAACCCATATCTCATCCTTAAAGTTTTTAATGAATTCGATTAAATCATAAACAATTTCAATATCCTCTAAAGGATTTTCAATTTTTAAATTCTTATCGATGGTTGCAATATAAACCTTACCATATGGTAATGGTTTTGTTTTATAATAACTTTTTAAGGAAAAATAGGTTGCATCCCCCATGAGTACAGTTTTTCCCTTTGTCTTATTCTTATAATAGATTAAGTCTTCTTTAATATGCCATGGAATCCTATCCTTATCTCCGATAAGATTATTAAAATCCATAGCCCAAATCATATTAATCATTAAACGGCCACCTCGCCTTTAATTCTTGGCCAAGGCTCATAGCCCTCTAAAGTGAAATCCTCAATCTTAAAATCATAAATGGATTTTACATTTGGATTAATTTTCATGACAGGTAAAGGCTTAGGCTCTCTAGATAGCTGAAGCTTAATTTGATCTACATGATTTGTATAAATATGAGCATCCCCCATCGTATGTACAAACTCACCTGGCTTTAAGCCACATACTTGAGCAATCATCATTGTAAATAAGGAATAGGATGCAATATTAAAAGGTACTCCTAAAAAGATATCTGCACTTCTTTGATATAGCTGGCAAGAAAGCTTACCATTTACAACATAAAATTGCATGAAGGAGTGACATGGAGGTAGCGCCATCTTATCTACCTCACAAGGGTTCCATGCGGAAATAATTAATCTTCTAGAATTAGGATTTGTCTTAATCTGGTTGATTAAATTTTCAAGCTGGTCAACACCCTGTTCATTAAAGTTTCTCCACTGTCTACCATAAACAGGGCCTAACTCTCCCCATTTTTTAACAAATGGATCATCCTTATCTAAGGATTTAATTCTTGCGGCAAAACCCTTCATATCTTCGCCTTCAAATTCGCTTGACTCCTTATAAGCCTTATAAGCCCAGTCATCCCAAATATGAACATCATTGTCTACAAGATATTTAATATTTGTATCTCCACTAATAAACCATAAAAGTTCATGGATAATTCCTCTTAAAAAGACTTTCTTAGTTGTAACAAGTGGAAATCCTTCTTCTAAATTATACCTTGTTTGATAACCAAATAAGGAATAAGTACCTGTACCTGTACGATCATCCTTATAAGTTCCATTTTCTAATACTTTTTTGCATAAATCTAAATATTGTCTCATTATTAATCACCTAATTGAGATTATATACTATTTTTTCCTAAAATGAAAGAAAAGAGGTGCTTGTTTTTCTTAAATTTTAACTTTGTTAAAAGGAAAAAAACAGGGAAAAATCCCTGTTTATTCCTCCTTAGCCTTTAAAGACTGAGAATCAAATTCTTTAATACCTGATTCTCCTAAGAAAATAAGTCTGTCGGCATAGAGTTCATTTGTAAAGACACTTACATCACCATGCTCTCCTTTTTTAGGACAAATTCTTCCCTTAACCGCAACTCGGGCCCCTTTCTTAAGGTAGTTTACGGCATGCTCGGCTAAGAATTCCCATACGGAAATATTGATGAAGTCGGTGTCATATTCTCCGTTCATATTCTGAAATTCCCTTTTGACAGCTAACCTTAATTTTGCCACCTTTTTTCCGTCAGCTACCTCTTTCAGTTCAACGTCGTTTACAACAAACCCTATCAGCATAAAATAATTATACAACCTGACCTTGTTATCCTCCTTTCCGAATAGCAATTTCTTTATATCATTTTTTATTTTTTATAAGAAATTTCATAAATAGAAACAAAGGATTTAGAATAAGTATTTTTTCTAAAATATTATTATATTTTTTATCTAAAATAAAAAAATCCTGATTTCAAATATATGAAATCAAGAAATTTTTAAAATTTAGTTATCTTTTTTTACATTTTTAGGTAATGCAATTAAATAGGTCATTAAAGAATTTCTTATATAGGAAATAAAAGCTTTAATATCTTCTTCCTTAGTAGATAATAATACTCTTTTTTCTTCTTCATAGCCTGGTCCTTCAATAGCTAAGGATAAGGTTTCATCTCCAATATAGGAAATGGAATCTAATGCTCTTATACAATCACTCTTATAGGATTTAATTGTTGCCATAGATATATCCTTATTAAAATCTGATTCACTCAGATTTTTTAGCTTATCTAAAATTAAATCCTTTAATTCTTCAGGATTATTGGTATAGATATCTATAATAAAATAGCTACCAAATTCATGACTACCTATAGAATATTCTATATCATCTAAAATAAGTAAATTCTTTTCCTGTAATTCTTTATAAAATGGAGCTTCTACAGAAAATATACAATCAAGTAGAGATATCATTTTATTTGGAATTAAAGGAGTATAGTAATTTAAGGATTCTATTCTACCCATAATATGTAATTCTGGGTATGGGATATCTTCATAAATAGTTATTGGAGAATTTACAGATTTAGATTCTATAAATGGAATCATCTTTATATCATTATCCATAAATTCAAATTTAGCCATTTCTTCTTCAATCAATAATTTTACCTTATCAAAATCTAAATCACCAACTATAGTTAAATAAGAATTTTTTGGACTATAGAAGGATTCAAATGCCATATCTAAATCATCATAGGACATATTCTTAATATCCTCTTTTTCACCTAAGATTTCTATAGAATAGGAATCTTTAGGATATAAAAGCTTCATACATTTATCATGAATTCTTTTATCACAGTCATCCATTGCTTCTTCTAGCTCAGATATAATTATTGGCTTTTCCGTTTCTATATTCTCTTTAGTATAGCCCTTTGTAAAATACATTCTTATTAAAAGCTTTAATGGCTCATATATTTCATCATTTGTAGTGAAATAATAAACGGTTTGTTCATGCGTAGTATACGCATTCGCATCAGCATTTAGTAAATCAAAATCAAAAAGTGCATCATGAGAATCAATCATGAATGCTTTATGCTCTAAAAAGTGAGCTATACCTGTTTTAGATTCATATAGCTTACCATTTTTATAATATTTTCTATGTGCCCCACCAAAGTGACAGCCAATTCCTGCATATTTACCTATAAATCCTTTTCTAGATACAAAGATACATTTTAAGCCATTTTTGGTAACAAAATATGTTGTATCACTCATTTTTTGTCACCTCCATAGCCAAATATTACTCTTCTAGATTTCATAAATGTATTAAATACCTCTTTTATATCATCCATAGTAACAGAATTAATCTTATCAATATAGGTATTGCTATCATAAGCAATAGGGAATGCTTTTTTACAAATTAAATCAGAAGCATAGCTATCCTGTTGATCATAGCTTGCCTTATGAGTTAAAACAAATACTCTTTTTATCTTTTCTAAATCAAAAGAGTTTAAGGATTCCTTTAAAGCCTCATCTATTTTTTCTATAACTAAATTTAAATCATCCTTTTTAACCTCAGCACCGATAATTACAATACCAGATGCTCCATATAAATCACTTGAAATGCTATAGCATAAACCATATTTTTCTCTTACTATTCTAAATAAATAAGAATAATTAGATGAACCTAAAAAATAATTAAATATGCTTAAGGCATATATTCTATCATCACCAGTAAATATATTTAAATCATATATAATTCTTAAATTCATTAATTTTGATTTATGTGGATATAAATATATATCCTTATCTAGCTTAGCTCTTTCTATGAAATTATGATCCATATGAGGAGTGATAGTATCCTTTATAGGATACTTCTTATCAAAAGCACCAATGAATATTGTAGTTTCCTCTTCCTGAAGAAATTCTAAATAGTATTCATATAACTCATCTATAGTAATTTTTTTTAATTCTTCCATATCTCCTTTAGGCTGATAATCTCTTAAAGTATCCTTAAAGAAGGTATGAAGGGCAAAATTTGTTGCCTTAACAGCTGGATATTTTTCTAATTTTAAAATAGATGCGGAAAGTAATTTTTTCGCTCTTTGAAATGTTTTTTTATCGAGTTTATTATCTATTACTAAAGGAGTAGATAAATCATTAAATACCTCGAATACCTTATCCTTTGTATAGGCTTCATCAGATATATATTTAGGGTCAATGGCATTACCTTGGAATGTAATCATCCAATAGCTTCCATGCAAATCTCCTTTTACACTATATCTAAAATCATATAAGTCTTCACATACTCTAACGATATCCTCTTCTGTTTTATATTTTAAAGAAGATATTTGTAAATAAGATAAAAGTAACATTCTTTTTGTTACATCCTTAGGGTTAATTTTAGAGATATGATATCTTTTAATGGAGAAGGTATGAAATTTATTTAGTTCAATATAATTTTCCATATGGTTACTCCTTTTTAGTAAAATTTTATCATTTTTTTATATAAATATATAAAGATAATTTTCTTACATTTGTACAAATTGTAACATAAAAAGGCTTTTATGTTTCATTTATCATTGAAATTATACAACTTGTATAGTATAATTATGTTAATTTTAGCGCAATATATAAACAGGAGATTATTTATTTATGGACATTCGTGTAAGAAATACTATGGCTGCCGTGAGGAAATCTTTAATCGACCTTATGGGTGAAGAAAAATTTGAAAACATCACCATTTCGATGTTATGTAAAAATGCCGGCATTTCAAGAAAGACATTCTATATGCATTATGCATCCTTAGATGATGTTATCACAGATATCGGTAAAGATATGTATGCTCAAATGTCAGATCGTTTTAAGTCTAAAGGATCTGATTATGGAATGAGAGATGTACTAAAGGATATTAATGAAATCATTTCTAATAATCTAGATACTTACTTTAAAATGGCAACATCGGAATCTCATCATGAATTCCACATCGCACTTGAAATTGCATTCCAAAAGATTGTTGCGGATGTATGTAGAAACTCTTATGGATTAACATCCCCAAATTTGGAATATTATTCTACATTCTTTGCCTCAGGTATCATCTCAGTATATGGAAAATGGTTTAGAAGCCATGAAAAGCAGCCTAAAGAAAAGCTTGAACAGATTTTATATAGCTGTACATTCTTAGGCTCTGATGGCATCATTAGAGATGGTATTAAAAGACAAAATCAATAAGAATTTAAAAAGGACCCGTGGGTCCTTTTCTTTTTAGTTTGAAGCAAGCTCTAGGGCAATCTTCATCATGTTGTGGAAGGATGTCTGACGTTCCTCTGCTGTTGTAATTTCTGGTGCAACGAAGGAATCAGAAATTGTTAATAAGCAAGCAGCCTTCTTTCCTAATGCTTTAGCATTAGCAAATAATGCGAAAGACTCCATCTCAACAGCCATACAGTTATACTTAGTTCTCATTTCCTTCCAATGATCCTTGTTTTCACCATAGAATACATCAGAAGAATGAATTGCAGCCTCAGTTAGAGGAATACCAAGCTTAGCTGCAGCCTTAGTAAGCTTTGTGTTTAAAGCCTTAGATGGCTTCATTTGATGTGAACGGTAACCAAATGCTACCTTTGCATAATTTGATTCAGATACTGCAGATGAAACAAGTACAGTATCGAAAATTCTTAATGATTCATCATAAGAACCAGCGGAACCAATTCTTATAATATTTTCTACTCCATAGAAATTATATAGCTCATAAGAATAAATACCAATAGATGGCATACCCATACCAGAACCCATAACAGAGATTCTCTTTCCGTTATACTTTCCAGTAAAGCCTAAAATATTTCTAGTAGAAGTGAAGCAGATTACATCTGTTAAATATGTATCTGCAATAAATTTAGCACGAAGTGGGTCTCCTGGCATTAATACAGTCTTAGCGATTAAGCTAGGATCACTACATGCGATATGTGGTGTAGGAATTGCCATTACTTCTCCTCCTTAG
Source organism: Anaeroplasma bactoclasticum (assembly GCF_003550015.1). Lineage (GTDB taxonomy): Bacteria > Bacillota_I > Bacilli_A > Acholeplasmatales > Anaeroplasmataceae > Anaeroplasma > Anaeroplasma bactoclasticum. Next base: position 26,237 of record NZ_QXEV01000008.1, on the reverse strand, counting down.
CGAATTCTTCCATAATCTTCATACCAGCACTACAGCCAATTCTTGTAGCACCAGCCTCAACCATTGCTTCAAATTGCTCTTTGTTTCGGATTCCACCAGAAGCCTTAACCTCAAGCTTATCACCAACAGCCTTCTTCATTAAAGCAACGTCTTCTTTTGTTGCGCCTGCTGTACCAAAGCCAGTAGATGTCTTAACGAAATCAGCACCAGCCTCAACACAAAGCTCGCAAACCTTAGTTTTTTCCTCATCAGTTAAATAGCAAGTCTCAATAATAACCTTAACTAAAACGCCATTTGCAGCTTTAACTACAGCTACAATGTCCTTTAATACAGTATCCCAGTCATGAGCCTTTGCTGCACCAATATTAATAACCATATCTACTTCATCTGCACCATCCGCAATAGCTTGAGTAACCTCAAATGCCTTAACACTAGATGCATTTGCACCTAAAGGGAAGCCAATTACTGTACATACAGCAACATCACTTCCAAGTAATAATTCATGTGCTAACTGTACATTTACTGGGTTAACACAAACAGATGCAAAATGACAAGCATTTGCCTCAGCACATAACTGCTCAATATCCTTAGGTGTAGCAGTTGCCTTTAATAAAGTATGATCAATATATTTCTCCACATTCATGAGAAAACCCTCCTAAACATCTAAAATCTTATCTAAGGATAATATTTCTACATCAACGTTTAATGGAGCAAATCTTTCCTTAAGTAAAATCTTCTTTAATTTTTTTGTATTTTTGGAATCACAAATCTTAATTACACCATATCCATCAATAGGGCGGAACAGTTTTTCTGCTTTAGATAAAACCTCAGCCATATTGATGTGCTTAGAAATCTTACCATCATCATAAATCAAAATATCTACTGCTGGTGGTAACAAGAATGCACTATCTCCATCCCACTGGATAGCAACAAAGGCACTTCTGGATTTTGCTGTATGTAAGAAAATGTAATCCGATACCTGTATTTTTTCTTCCGAATATGTAATTTCTAATCTCTTTCTCTTTTGTAAGTAGCCATATACAGCAGAGATAGACTGCGAATCAAGCCTATTATAGCCTGCAACCTGATCTGGGAATTTAGCCGCAAAAGCCTTTTTCCAAGCATCAAATGTACGAATAATTTCTGCACGACGGAATAATCTTACTTCGCCTTCGAATGGTTCACAATATACATAGAAACGGAACTTTCTTACGATTTCTTCAATGATATCTAATATCATTTCAACTGCATAATTAGATAATAGGATATCAAAGGAAATAAAGAAATTAACATCGAAAAACTTCGGTGGTAATAATTCCAGATGTGGGACAACGGATTTTGATGCCATAATAAAGTTTGCATCGAAATTCAATACGCTATGATGATAAGTATAAACCTTATCACCATAGATTTGTCTTGAATCTGGTGGAGTAATATTTGGGTTTGATGTTAAAAGTGTAATCAACTCCGGTTTATCATATGTTCTACTTTTTTCCTGTAGGAAAAATAAACGGAATTCCATTCAATCACCACCTTAATTCGAAATAGTAATACATTATATATATTTTATCATTTTTTTATAACAATGTCAAAACGAACTACTTGTTATTTACAATCTTCTCGCAGCGTGGACAAAGCTCATCAACGCTAACAAATGGTACAATCATACGGCATCTTGCACATGTGCATCCTTCTGCTGGTAAAACCTCAACCTTAAACTCATCTCCAGCCTTAAATTCAAGCTGAGAAACGATTAATAATGTAGCTGCATTATCCTTAACAGGAGCGAAAACCTCTTCTGCTTTCTTATCTAATGTTAAGATTAGCTTAGCACCAAAGGATTTACCAATAACTTTAGCAGCTCTTGCATCTTCTAGTGCCTTTAATACTAAATCACGATACTTCATGAATTCATCATATTTTTCTTCTAATTCATCATTGATTTCTTCATATTCAGGCATATCTGTTAAATATACATCCTCTGCTGCCTTAAATGGCATACAATCATATGCTTCACTCATTGTATGAGGTAGGATTGGAGATAATAGCTTAATTAATGCATCAACAATCTTATAGAATACTGTTTGTACAGATAATCTTCTATTAGACTTTGGATCTTCAATATATAAAATATCCTTTGTGAAGTCTAAATAGAATGCAGATAATGTAGATGATACATAATTTAATACTGTCTTATATACATCACCAAAACGGAATGTATCATATCCATCCTTAACTTCCTTAATGAACTTATTTAACTTAATAAGCATATACTTATCAACGCTTTCAAGCTTTTCATAAGGAAGTGAATCTGAAGGATTGAAATCACTAACATTAGAAAGTAAGAATTTTAAAGTGTTACGAATCTTTCTATAGGATTCAGAAACCTGCTTTAAGATATCCAAAGATAATGGCATATCGGATTGATAGTCAACACTTGCTACCCATAATCTTAAAATATCCGCACCATTTGTATTACATACCTTAATAGGGTCAACGGTATTACCTAGGGATTTAGACATTTTTCTTCCCTGGCCATCAAGAGTAAAGCCGTGAGACAATACTGCCTTATATGGTGCAGTACCAGTAGTTGCTACTGCAGTGATAATGGAGGAGTTAAACCATCCACGATACTGGTCACTACCCTCAAGGTATAAGTCGCATGGGTAAGGTAAGCCTCTTCTTGCTAATGTGGAGTAGGATGAACCAGAGTCAAACCATACGTCCATAATATCCTTTTCCTTTTCAAACTTACCATTTGGAGAATGAGGATTTGTATAACCTGCTGGTAATAAATCCTTAGCTTCTCTTTCAAACCATACGTTAGATCCATATTCCTCAAATAAATCCGCAACGTGAGCTAATACATCCTGATCTAAAATCTCTGTTCCATCTTCTGCATAGAATACAGGAATAGGTACACCCCAAGCACGCTGTCTTGAAATACACCAATCGTGACGATCACGAATCATATTTGAAATACGAACCTCACCCCATACTGGAGTCCATTCTACATCATGAATTGCTTTTAGAATATCTTCCTTAATAGGGTCAATAGATGCAAACCACTGAGGTGTTGCTCTAAAGATTACTGGCTTCTTTGTTCTCCAGTCATGAGGATAGCTATGTGTAATAGGATCTAATAAAAGTAAAGATCCACATGCCTTTAAATCTTCAATAATAGCATCCTCAGAATCATCATAGAACATACCTGCATACTTGCCTGCATTTTCCATCTGATAACCATGGTTATCAACACATACTAGAATATCAAGCCCATATTCCTTACCAGCAATGTAATCCTCTTCACCATAGCCTGGAGCAATATGAACGAAACCAGTACCATCTGTAGTAGTTACATAATCCGCATTGATAACTGGCTGAATTCTATCATAAATAGGTAAGCTATACTTTAAGTCAAGTAGATTCTTACCATATTCATAACCTAAAACATTAACATCTTCTAGACTTAGCTTGTTCTTTAAAGACTCAAGTAAATCTGCAGCACAAACCATTCTACCCTTATTAGAATCAAATACAACATACTGGATATCAGGACCAGCACATACGGCTAAGTCACCAGGAATTGTCCAAGGTGTAGTTGTCCAAACTAGGAAGCTTGCGTTTTCAAACATTCCCTCACCATTTACAATAGGGAACTTAAAATAAATAGACTTTGAAGTAATATCATGATACTCAATTTCAGCCTCAGCTAATGCAGATTCACTAGATGGAGACCAATAAACTGGCTTTAATCCCTTATAGATTAAGCCTTTTGCAGCCATCTTAGCAAATACACGAATCTGATCTGCTTCAAAATCATGAGTTAAAGTGATATATGGGTGCTCATAATCAGCAAGTACACCTAATCTTTTAAAACCAACCATCTGGCGGTTAACCTGCTTATAAGCATATTCCATACATAAATTACGGAATTCAGTAATTGGCTTATCTCTTCTAGATACACCACTCTTCTGTAATGCATTTTCAATTGGAAGGCCATGAGTATCCCATCCTGGATAGTATACACTCTTAAAGCCATTCATATTCTTATAACGAACAATAAAGTCCTTTAAAATCTTATTTAATGCATGGCCTAGATGAATATCTCCATTTGCATATGGAGGTCCATCATGTAATGTATATTCTCTTTTACCTTCATTCTTACGGATAACCTTATTATATAGATCCATCTTCTCCCATTTTTCTTGGATTAATGGTTCCTTATTATTTAGATTACCACGCATTTCAAAACTTGTTTGTCCCATAAATAGGGTGTCTTTGTAATCCTTCATATTTTCCTCCTTAAATAACAAAAAAATCCTTAAAGCTTACGCTCTAAGGACGAATCATCGCGGTACCACCTTAGTTCCATATATATAAATATATGACACTTCATTACTTTAACGCAGCCAACGGGTATAGCTTATCCCTATACCAGCTCGCCCAATGATACAAAGATGCAGAAATTACTACTTTTCACCAGTTGTAGCTCTCTTATAAATTTCTTTACGCCTCTTACGTTTGGGGTCCACACTTTTTATACAAAAGCATTATACTATTTTTTAACACTAAAGTAAACTACTTTTTTACTTCAAACACATGAATTAAAAGAGGATTTAGTAAAACTAAACCCTCCATAAAATTATTCTAATTCGAATGCACCAGTATATAACTGATAATATACACCCTTTTGCTTAATTAAATCCTCATGTGTACCACGTTCAATAATATGACCATGGTCTAATACCATAATTGCATTAGAGTTTTGTACAGTAGATAATCTATGGGCAATAACGAATACTGTTCTACCTTCCATTAATCCATCCATACCACGAGAAACTAATAGCTCAGTACGGGTATCAATTGAGGATGTTGCCTCATCCAAAATCATTACAGGAGCATCAGCTAGGGCTGCTCTTGCAATAGAAATTAGCTGACGCTGTCCTTGAGATAACTGCGAACCATTACCTGTTAGCATAGTATTAAAGCCATCTGGTAATCTTGTGATGAAATCATAAGCATTCGCAATCTTTGCTGCTGCTTCAATTTCTTCTTCTGTTGCATCAAGCTTACCATATCTAATATTATCTGCAACTGTACCACTAAATAGGTTTGTATCCTGTAAAACAATACCAATAGACTTTCTTAAATCATCCTTCTTAATCTTATTGATATTAATACCATCATAACGAATCTTACCATCGGCAATATCATAGAAACGATTGATTAGATTTGTAATGGTAGTCTTACCTGCACCTGTTGCACCTACAAAGGCAATCTTTTGACCTGGCTTTGCATAAATAGATACATCATGTAAAACCATCTTTTCAGGGAAATATCCAAAATCAACATCAAATAGACGAATATCACCCTTAAGCTCTGTATAAGTAATTGTACCATCGGTTTGATGAGGATGCTTCCATGCCCAGTGTCCTGTATGCTCTTCGCATTCAGTAATTGTACCATCTTCACTGATATTACAATTAACTAACGTAACATAGCCCTCATCTGCTTCTCTTTCTTGATCCATTAAATCAAAGATTCTTTGAGCACCTGCAAGTGCCATAACAACTGCATTTAGCTGCTGTGAAATCTGATTGAACTGGTTACCAAACTGTCTAGACATACCTAAGAAGGTAACTGCAATACCAATAGTTAGGGCAGTATTTTCATCATTACCAAATCCTCTTAAGGATAGGTTTGGAATATTATTAACAACAATAACTACACCTACAATTGCAACTAATACATATAAGATATTTGCAATATTATGAATAATAGGAACAAGCATATTTGCATATGCATTTGCAGCGAAGGAATTATGATTTAATTCTTCATTTAAAATATCAAATTCAGCCTTGCTCTTCTCTTCGTGGCAGAATACCTTAACTACCTTCTGACCATTCATCATTTCTTCTATGAAGCCTTCAGCCTTAGCTACGCTCTTTTGCTGCTTAATGAAGAATTTTGCACTTCCTCCACCAATCTTAGTTGTGGAAATGAAAATCAAAATTACAGCAAAAACTACAACTAATGATAGCCAAACAGAATAGATTAGCATAATTACAAATAGAATAATTACAGTAAGCATTACCTGAATAAACTGAGGTAAGGCTTGGCTTATTACCTGACGAATGGCATCAACGTCATTCGTATATGTTGACATAATATCACCATGCTGATTTCTATCGAAATAAGAAATAGGAAGCTTTTCCATATTGGAGAACATATCTGTTCTAACCTTATGTAAGAAGCCTTGAGTAACAACGCAAAGTAATTGCTGATATACTGTTGATGCAATTAAAGCAATTAAGTAAATACCACCTAATTCTAATATAAGTCTTGTTAATGTATTTTCTACAACAGCAAGACCATTATCTCCTATTGCTCTTTTTGCCTCTACACCCTTTAAAATAACCTCATCAATAAACTGCTGCATAAATATTGCTGCAGCAATAGAACCAATTGCAGCTAAAACAATACAAATGAAAATAATAATAACATGTACTGGATATGTATGGAATACATAGCTCATTAATCTTCTGAAGGTCTTCTTCTTATTGAAGTTAGGGTTCATATTTGGTTTAACATTCATTTTTGCCATATTATGCCACCTCCTTCATAGAAGCTCCAGCCTTATTCTGAGAATAATATACTTCTTTATAAATCTCATTATTAGCTAATAGCTCATCATGAGTACCAACTGCATCAATATGACCATTATCCATAACAACAATCTTATCCGCATCCTGTACAGATGAAATTCTTTGAGCAATGATAATCTTAGTTGTTGATGGAATATATTCTTTAAATCCTTTACGAATAATCGCATCTGTTTTTGTATCTACAGCACTTGTAGAGTCATCTAAGATTAAAACCTTAGGATTTTTAAGTAATGCTCTTGCAATACATAATCTCTGCTTCTGTCCACCAGATACATTGCTACCACCTTGCTCAATGAAAGTATCATACTTATCAGGGAAGGATTCAATGAATTCTGATGCACAAGCAAGCTTACAAGCATGCTTAATTTCATCTAATGTAGCATTTTCATTACCCCATCTTAGGTTATCTGCAATGGTACCAGAGAATAATAAATTCTTTTGTAATACTACTGCAACATTGTTTCTTAATGTCTCAAGATCATAATCTTTAACATCAACGCCACCAACAGTAACTTTACCTTCTGTTGTATCATATAATCTAGAAACTAAATTAACTAAAGTAGTTTTAGATGAACCTGTAGAACCTATAATACCAATAGTTTCACCACTCTTGATATCTAAATTAATGTTCTCTAAGGAATTCTTCTTTGCATGCTCTGAATACTTAAATGAAACATTACTAAAAGATACACTACCATCTTTAACCTCATAAATAGGATTTTCTGGGTTAGTTAGATTACTCTTTTCACTTAATACTTCAGCAATTCTTCTAGAGGACTCAATTGCCATAACAATCATAACAACTACAAAAGATAGCATCATTAATGCCATTAGCATTTGGAATCCATAGGTTGTCATCGATTGGAATTGACCTAAGCTTAAATCCTGATAGAAATATTTATAAATTGGTGCACCAGCCTCATCATATCCTTCAATTAGAGAATATGAATTATCAATAATAATCTTTGAACCAATTAATAGAATTACAATCATATTAATATTAACTGCAGCCTGCATTGCAGGTGAGTTAAAGGCAATAATTCTTTCAGCGAATGTGAAGCTTTTCTTTAAATCCTTAGAAGCATTTGTGAATTTATCAATTTCATAATCTTCTCTTACAAAGGATTTAACAACTCTTATACCATCAATATTTTCTTTAACAGATTCATTTAATGCATCATATTTCTTAAATATTCTTCTAAATACCTTCATTGCACAATACATAATTAAGGCAAATATAACTGCAAGTGCGAAGAATACAATTAAGAATACCCAAGATAATCTTGGTGAAATAGTAAAGCACATAGTAACTGAGAATATAATCATTAATGGTGAACGGAATGCAGTTCTTATAATCATCATGTAAGCATTCTGTACATTCATAATATCTGTAGTCATTCTTGTAACTAAGCTAGATGCTTGGAATTTATCGATATTAGAGAATGAGAATTTTGTAATATTCTCATACATATCATGTCTTAAATTCTTTGCAAAGCCTGCAGATGCCTTACTACAAAAATAACCAGCAGCTGCACCAAAAGCTAAGGATAATATAGCCATAACAACAATAATAATGGAATACATTGTTAATTGCTGCATATTTTGTTCTGTCATTTGGTCAACAAGCTTTGCTGTCATAAATGGTAATGCACATTCCATAACGCATTCTAATGTGACAAATAATATCGATAATATACTTGGTGTTTTATATTCTCGAATAGATTTCATTAATTTACGAAGCATTATTCTTTCCCCCTTCAAAAATATTCCTTTCCATCTTACCTAAAATACTAGATAATAATTCCTTTTCTTCTTCTGTTAGTCCATAGGTAAGACGCTTTTCAAATTTGTTTAAATCTTCCTTAACAGCTAAAACAGTTTTCTTAGCTTCATCCGTTAATACCAATTGCTTTAGTCTTAAGTCATTATCGCATCCTTTTCTTATAATCATTCCCTTTGCTTCCATCAATGAAATTACTTTAGATGCTGTAGATCTAGTTATACCAAATTTTCTTTCAATATCTTTTTGGTATACCTTTTCTTCATTATCAGAAATGTATACAAGGATAAAGCTATTGGTTCCACTAATTTTTTCCATACGTTGGATAGATTTTAAGTTTTCTATTTCTCTTTTAATTATATTAGAAATATAATTGATTTTATGTCCAAAGTGTTCTTCCATTATATACCTCCTAAAAAATGTTTGACATTCAACATTTTAAAAGAATTAAATTCAAAAGTCAATGTGTTATTTATTAATAACACCAAAATAAACAAAAAAAGTGTTTTCTGTAACTGCAAATATTTTTCAAATAAAACTTTATAAAAAAAATACATTTTCAATAACGATGTTTGAATTTGTAATAATGTATACATTTCCAACATTTTAGATGTTACGGTATTGTTTTTAACAAAAGTATGAAATATAATATAGGTGTAATGTTACAATATCAACGTAATTGTGTTATGAATGAATGAAAAGGAGACAATATGAGTACAAATAGAAGTGTAATTAGAACTAAAAAAGCAATAAGACAAGCATTTATTGAATTATTATCTGAAAAGCAAGCAATTGATAAGATTACTATAATTGAGCTTACAGATAAAGCAAATATTGTTCGTTCTACTTTCTATAGCCACTATGAGGACATTTATGCAGTTGCAAAAGAAATTCAAAGTGAAATTTCTGATGCATTTAAAGATGCTATGGAACGCTATGTAGAAAAAGGCAATGATTTAAAAACATCTTTAACTGTATTAATGGACTTCTTTGCTGAAAGAGAAAAAGAATACAAGCTTTTATTCACATCAGGATATAATGAAAATCATTTCTTTAGTGCATTAAAGGATTCCTTATCTAAGGAGTTATATGATAAGCTTGCATTTGAGAATGTAGAATTCTTTAATAATGATAAAATGGCAGAATCTTCTTTCTATGCTTCTTTAATTATTGAAGCATTATCCAACTATTTCAATGGTAGAAGCAATTCATCCTTATATGATATTCGTGATTTCATCGTTAAGGTTGCAGATAAGCTTAAGTAAAAAAAATTGGGGATATTTCAAATCCCCATTTATTTTGTCTTGATTTTATTCACTATTTTTAGTTTTTGATTTGATGATAGATTTTTCTTAAAGAATTCTATCATCTTTTCTTTTTCTTCAGTAAAGCCTTCCTTTTTTACAAGCATTACTTCTTTTGATACTAAACGAATCTCAAAGTAATCCTCATATTCAAAAACCTTTTTAAAATCTAAATAGATATAAGATAATTTCTTTTTCTTACCATTATTAGAAACAATAATATCACAGCTCTTCTCTTTAAATTGGTAATCATAAGAAACACCATTTTCAACAACTGCTTTATTCTTCTTTTTAATATCCTTAGGAATTCTTATTAGCATTACAACAATAAATACTGCAATAGCAAGTAAGAATGCTGTAACAATAGCACCCATAGAAATTGTTTGAGCATTCTTCTCGACTAATCCCACAACCATTACAGGAACACCCAAGCAAAGTCCTAATCCTAAATAGATATAGTTTTTATTTAAATTTCTTTTTGCTGCCTGAAGAAGGGAATTATATGCTTCTTCACCAGTTATATTCGATACATTATGTACTACCATGATAGACTCCTTTAAATCAATTTAGGTTTATTATACAATAAAACATTTTAAAATAAAATAAAAAGCACCAATGGTGCTTAAATATCTTTATGGCAGCAGCTATAGGGTTCGAACCTATGAATGTTGGAGTCAGAGTCCAATGCCTTACCACTTGGCTAAGCTGCTATGGATAAAAAGGTCCAATATTTCGGACAAGTCCTATTATATCATAAAAAAAATAGTTGTAAAGCCCCTTTTTTCACTTTTTTCAAGTAAAGTTTATTTATTACATAAATAAAAATCAAAGAGGTGCAAATTGCACCTCTTCTTTTCTATTTTAAGGTTTATTACTTAATGCAGTAAATAGACTTCTTACCTGCGAATACAGATACACCAGGGAACTGACCACGACCATTTAGATCATCCTCAATTCTAATTAACTGGTTGTACTTAGCGATACGGTCTGTACGAGATGCAGAACCAGTCTTGATCTGACCAGCATTTGTACCAACAACGATATCAGCGATTGTAGTATCCTCAGTTTCACCAGAACGGTGAGAAACGATTGCAGTATAGCCTGCTCTCTTAGCTGTTTCAATAGCCTCGAAAGTCTCAGTTAAAGTACCAATCTGGTTAACCTTAATTAAGATTGCATTAGCAACGCCAAGCTCGATACCCTTTTGTAATCTCTTAGTATTTGTAACGAATAAGTCATCACCAACTAACTGAACCTTGTCACCAAGCTTATCAGTTAAATACTTCCAGCCTTCCCAGTCATCCTCAGCAAGACCATCTTCAATAGTAACGATAGGGAACTTTTCAACTAAGTTAGCATAGTAGATATCTACCATTTCCTTAGAAGTGAATTCACCCTTATCAGCCTTTAATACATACTTCTTAGTCTCTTCATTGTAGAACTCAGATGCAGCAACGTCGATACCTAAGCAGATATCCTTACCTGGCTCATAACCAGCAGCCTTGATAGCTTCAACAACACGCTCGAAAGCTTCTGTGTTAGAACCTAACTTAGGTGCATAACCACCTTCATCACCAACAGATGTAACATAACCGTTAGCCTTTAAGATCTTCTTTAATGCATGGAATACTTCAGCACCCCAACGAATAGCTTCCTTAACAGAAGGTGCACCAACAGGTAAAATCATGATTTCCTGGAAATCGATACAGAAATCAGCATGAGCACCACCGTTTAAGATGTTCATCATTGGTAAAGGTAACTGCTTTGCATTGAAACCACCAAAGTAGTTGTATAGAGGAATTCCATAATAGTTTGCAGCTGCACGAGCACAAGCCATAGAAACACCTAATGTAGCATTTGCGCCTAAATTATTTTTATTTTCAGTACCATCTAGCTGAATCATTAAATGGTCGATAGCAACCTGCTGTGTAACATCCATACCTAAAAGCTTAGGTGCGATAACGTCATTAACGTTCTTAACAGCCTTAGTTGTACCCTTTCCTAAGTAACGGTTCTTGTCACCGTCTCTTAATTCAAGTGCTTCATGAACACCTGTAGAAGCTCCAGAAGGAACTAATGCACGTCCGAAAGCACCGGATTCAGTTGTAACTTCAACTTCAACAGTTGGGTTACCACGAGAGTCTAAAACTTCTCTTGCATAAACGCTTGTAATAAATGGCATATTTTTTTATCTCCTTAAAATTAATATAGTTATTTTTAACCATTAACTATTATACAATAGTTTTGTTAATAAAAAAATCCCCTCTTTAACTTTTTAGAGGGGAAAACACTTTCATCTTAGTTTCTCCCTTTTACCATACGGTAAGTATACCAGAAAGCCCATATATAGAAAATTACATCAAGTATTCCTAAAATGATGTCTTTCGCTGAACCATACATTATTCCAAGCCTTAATTCATAAATTGGTGTCATTAAGAATTGTTCCCAAAATAATGGGGTAATTAATATCAAATGAATTTGATAATAGCCCATTTGGATATATCCAATAGCAACAACTGTATACTCTACAACAAATATACCAATAACTAAAAATACTAATGCTAAAACAGGATATAAAATATGAAAGCTATAGAATCCTTTTCTTACTCTCCAAATAATAAAGAATACTAAAATTAAAACAGAAAAGGATATTGGAAAATTCCAAACAATTCCTAATAAATAATCCAAAGAACCACCTAAAATTCCACCTAAAATAGCTGCAAGTAAGCCATTTACTATAACGCCTATTACATCCTGCTTATATATTGGTTCCTTCCATTTATTTTTATTAAACATAAAGCATCACCTTTCCCATAATAATCGAAATTCATATACTTTTCAAGTATATAAATACAAAATAGCGGGTCAAACCCGCTATTTTCCGATTATATTGTTTCTTCTTTTAGATTTTCTTCACTAGATACTTCATTATTCTCTAATAATTCTAAATCATCTTTTTCTAAATCATTATCACGAACAAAATCACCTGTGAAATGCTCAATTAGCATAGATAATCTCTTATATAACAAAATAGTAATAGAGAATACTAATACATAACGGAATAAATTAAATGGTAATACACCTGCAAATAAATAATATGCCATAAAGTTTTCTTCTGTTACAACTCCACTATTACCTAAGGCCTTATTCATTCCATCAACTAAAGCGCTCCAAGGGAAATGAGCAATGTTTACATATGCAGGAATTAAAATTAACCAGTTTGAAATTACTGCAACAATAGTACCAGATGCCATACCAATACCAATAGAGATAAATGCACCCTTTAATGTTCTATGCTTCTTATAAAATAATCCTGCAGATATTACCATAGCTAAACCAATTAATAAATCAGCAAGCTCACCAACACCTACAGTTGATGTACCAGGTAGTTTACAGAAAAATCTTACTATAATTGCAATAGCTCCACTAAGTGGACCATACATAAATGAAACTAAGATTGCAGGAACATCCGAAAACTGAATATCTAACCAGCTAGGGAAAAATGGTAATTTAAATTTTGCAAAATAATACAAAATTACAGATAATGCAGCAAAAACTGCAATTACACCCATTTGCTTAACATTCATTTTTCTAAAATGGAACTTTTCTGCAAAATAGTAATATAGGTTACCACTAGATGCTAAAAATAATGCTGCTCCACCTATTTCAAGTAAATAAATGTACCATTCTACATTCTTTGTATTTGTATTTAATACAAATCCTGTAATAATTGCTGCAAGGCCTAAGATAAACATTGTTAAGCCAATAATTAAAGCATTTAAAGTCTGCTTAGACTTTCCTTCATTCATATGAAGACCTCCTTGAAATAAAATATACTTATTTACTTCAAAAAAAATATGCCCCAAACGGGGCATATTGGAAAATCCAAAAAGATTTCTTTTTCTTCTCTCATCCAGACTCTACTGTCGGTTCAGGAATTACACCTGATCATGCTATTGCTCGCGGACTATACCGCCGGTATGGAATTTCACCAAACCCCGAAGTAAATATGAATTTTTTTTATAATAACTGATAAAATCAGGTATTACTTAACGATTAATGACTTAGAAGTCATTTCTGCAGGGATAGGTAATTCTAATAGCTCAAGTAATGTTGGAGCAATATCAGATAAAATACCATCACGAAGCTTAATATTCTTATCAGTTACAACAACTGGAACTGGGTTAGTTGTATGTGCTGTATATGGCTTACCTTCTTCATCTAATAGCTTTTCAGCATTACCATGGTCTGCAGTAATAAGTGCAACACCACCAACTTTATCAAGGGCAGCGACAACTGCACCAACACATTCATCAACAGCCTCAACAGCCTTAACTGCTGCAGGAATTACACCTGTATGACCAACCATATCGCAGTTAGCGAAGTTTAAGATAATTGTATCATATTTTTTAGCTAAAATAGCTTCTACTACCTTATCCTTAACCTCATATGCACTCATCTCTGGCTTTAAATCATATGTAGCAACCTTTGGAGAGTTAACTAAGATACGATCAGCACCTTCGATATCTCTATCTGCTCCACCATCAAAGAAGAATGTTACATGAGCATACTTTTCAGTTTCAGCAATTCTTAACTGCTTTAAACCAGCTTTAGCGATTACATCGCCATATAAATTATCAAATGTTTGAAGACCAAATGCTAAAGTACCCTTAACCTGATCTGCATACTTCATCATAGATACGAATACTGTAGACTTAGGACCCTTAGTTGTATCAAGCTTATAAGGCTTTTCAGGATTATAAACAATTCCTTCTGGATTAGAGAATGCAGTTGCAATCTGAATTGCTCTATCTGGACGGAAATTAGCAAATACAACAGAATCTCCTTCTTCAATCATACCATTCTTATCGGAAACGAATGGAATAATGAACTCATCTGTCTTACCATTATCGTAAGATGTTTGAATTCCCTCAAGTGGACATTCAAAGAATTCACCCTTTGCCTGTGTCATTGCATCATATGCAAGCTGGATACGGTCAAAATTCTTATCTCTATCCATACCATAATATCTACCACCAACAGTAGCAACCTTAACATTACCCTCTTTGATAATCTTCTCTAAGAAGCCCTTACCAGAAGTTGGGGATGTATCTCTACCATCCATAAATGCATGATAATAAACATCTTCAATTCCATTTTCATGTGCAAGCTTTGCGATTGCAATAATATGTGAAGTATGAGAGTGGATACCACCATCACTACATAAACCTAAAATATGGAACTTCTTATTGTTCTTCTTTGCATTAGCTACTGCTTCTAAAATAGCTTCATTCTTAAAGAATTCACCGGTTTTAATATCATAATTGATTCTGGATAAGGACTGTCTTACAACACGACCTGCACCAATATTCATATGACCAACCTCAGAATTTCCCATCTGACCCTCAGGTAAGCCTACTGCATCACCAGAAGCATTAAGCTGCTTTGTGTCAAATTCACTAAAAATACGGTCTAGATTTGGCTTTTTTGCCATGCTAACTGCATTAGAATCTGATGCAGGGGCAATACCATATCCATCCATAATAATTAACATAACTGGTCTTTTTTTCATAATTTTACACCTCGATTTTAAATTATAGCTTAAATCACTCTAATCTTCCATACTTTTTTAATAAAAAGTAATTGTTAACGGTTCCACAGCCAATCCACTTAAGCTTTGCAGAATCCTCTTCTGCATACTTATCATATCCCCAAGAGCCATTATAATCCCACATACCATGGCTTGCGATAGTATCAAGTAGATAGTCAAGCTGCTTGTTCTTTAAATCATCAAATGCACTATCATTTAAATATAAGGCTACATCTAAAGGTCTATTAGCATCCTTATTAGCAAAATCTAAAGAAATAACCTTCTTAACATATTCTGTAAGCTTTTCTTCAATTTTCTTTTGATCTTCAACTAATAAATTTGTTTTTCTTAAGGAATTTAATAATGAATTAAATGAAATTAATTCATACTTTGTAAATTCTTCTTTTGAATAGAATTCCTTTAAAACTGTTTCTAATTCCTTTAATGCCTTTTTATAATATGCCTTTGTAGGCTTAACAAATAATAAAGTATAGCCTAATAAAGCTGCGGATGGATGAAGACCAAATAGCTTCTTATTCTCTTCATTATATTCAAATTCCTTAGAATGAGCATAATCATTATTTGACTTTGTATTGGGATTCCAAACACCCTTAACTGGAGGTACACGATTATATAAATAATTACATGCTTTATTGATAATCATATCATATAATTCATTATCACATTTAGAATCAAAACCAAGCATATCTAATAGACGGAATGCTTCATATACCTGATATACACTTGAATTCACATTGTAATTGTCAATATATAAACCATGACCAAATCCACCATCCGAATTTACATATAGCATTAATGCATCAAGTAACATCTCCTTAGGTAAGGAGCCATCTAATGCACTAAACATACAAATATCAATGTCTCTAGATTTTAAGCTTACCTGGTAAGCCATATCTTCTTGTTGCGCTTTTGTTAATAACTTCATAAATACTACACACCTTTCAAACAGTATAATTTTACTATAAAATAATAAAATTTAAAATAACTCTACAAAACTTTAATTAATTATTTTATAATTATTTAAAATGGAGGTGGCATTATGAAGGGTTCTATCTTAAATTACTACTTTATGAAGGATTGTATAAAGGAAATACCTAATGTTGTTAAAGACATATTTCCAAAGGAAAATTCTATTTATTTTAATCTTTCGAACTTCTCTTCTGTTTCCATCTATTCTTTTATCTATAATCCTTTTAAAAAGGATAAATATGAAATGGATAAGCTTATAAGAAATAATTATTTAGATTTCATTGTTGAATCAGCTATTTTACTAAAATCTTCTATGGAGGAAAATGATTCTTATTTTACAGAATGCTTACTATTCTTATATGGTTTAATAACTACCAATACATTAAGGGATTACCTATACCCATATTTAAAAGGTATAAAAAAGGATTCACTTAATTTAGATTATGCATTAAACGTATTAGATTATTATTATGCAAAGAAAAAAGACAAAATAGATTTAACAAAAGAATCTATTTATCACCTATTCCCAACAGCATATACCTATTATGATTCTATAGAACAATTAATAAGAAATCCCATGATTAAATGCTATCGCTTTATGGGTACAAATTCATATTTTAAAAAATCCTATAAAAGATTTAGTAAATTTGCAAAACGATCAAATAAAACAAATAGATTATGGGATTATAAATTCTATGATAAATTATTCAATAGAAAAAAAGAAAAGAAAGAATATTTAATCTATACTAAGAATGAAGATTCTTCTTTATTAAACCTAAAAAAGGAAAGTTATATCGTTAACGGAATAGAAAAAAATGAATCCTTAGATCAATTACTTAAAATGGCAAAGGATAAAGCTATTAAAAGAATTGAAGCTTTAAATAAATACTTATTCATCCCAAAGGGTGAACAAGAATTTAGAGAAGAATTCCATATTGATAAATTAAAGAAATTATAAAAAATACCCCTACTATGATTTTTATTGACAATAAATAAATACTATGATATATATTTTCTTGCAAATTTTAAATTTGGAGGAGATAGTATGGAAAAATATAGATTATATACTAATGGAATGGTAGATATAGAAAGTATTCTTAATGATTGGTTTTCTAATGAGATGCACAATCATATCGAAAGCTTTGATAAAAATGGTTGTAAGGTTACAATCTTTATTGCTGATAAATACTTTTTAAGAATAAACTCTACACTAACATTGACAACAATTATTGAAAGAAGTCCTAATAATATTACTGCAGTAGTTATTACAAGCGGTGGAGCTGAAGGATTATTCGGATATACCTATGGTTCAGAGCATAGTGCTGC
The DNA here is from genome assembly GCF_003550015.1 of Anaeroplasma bactoclasticum. GTDB lineage: Bacteria > Bacillota_I > Bacilli_A > Acholeplasmatales > Anaeroplasmataceae > Anaeroplasma > Anaeroplasma bactoclasticum. The sequence goes on along the minus strand of NZ_QXEV01000008.1, from coordinate 8,579 downwards.
GAAGCCAATTTTGAAACTATTAAAAGAAAATGGTTTTCATTAGAAAAATATAAAATAAAATGCCCCGATGCATATCAAAATGTGTCGGGGCATTATTATTTTTTAGTTCACCTTTTTAACTGGTACATCCATATAGATTTTTTCAATTGCAAAATGCTCACGCTCTTCTTTTGTAAAGATAGAAACAATTACACTATGACAATCTATTAAAACCCATGCGGACTCTCTGCCTTCAATGCTTCTTACGTCAAAGCCATTCTTAGCACATTCATCTTCAATATATGCTATAACAGAGCTTGCTTGACGATTAGAATCTACAGAAGCCAAAATCATTTCATCATAAAATGGGCTTCTTTCCTTAGTATCATATACTAAGATATCCTTCGCACTTACCTTTTCAAGGCAATCAACGATTATTTCTTCTAGCGACATCCTCTTCAACCTTTCTTTTATATTCTTCCATGACTAAAACCTGTTTTGGATGAGGCTTTAATCCCTCCCTTTTAGCAAATTCTATCATTCCTTCTAAGGATTTATAAATTGCTAAATTCAAGTCATTATCTTCTACTAATATTTTTCTACACTCTATACAAGATGGATATGTCCTATTCTTTTCTGTGTAGTCAGCAATCATAATGATTGCTTCTAGGATACTCATATTTTCTCTACCAAATACATGATATTTAATAGCATTATAAATATCTAAATCATTACCTAAAAGCTTTTTATAATTTTCTGCAGATAAATAAGCATGATATAAGAATGGGTAGCTCTCGCATTCTTTAATTTCTTCATCTTTCAATATACCTATAGCTTCCTTTGGATCATCATACTTAGAATAGTCATGCATATAAGCTGCGATTAAAGCTTTCTCTTTATCTACACCATATTTTATAGCTAAATATTCTGCCATTTCAGCAACACCAAAAATATGAGCTAATCTATGCTTATGAGAATCCTTATACTTTTCTATAACTAAAGCCTTAGCCTTATCCGATAATAGCATCCGTATAATAAACCTCCGTAGAATCTATTACCTTAATATCAATATCACATTCACCCTTAATGGATACAAAGCCAAAGCCAGAAAACCAAATATCTCTTTTCTTTTTACCATCAAAATGAGCAAATAATACTTTATATTTCATCTTATCTGCTTCACTTAAAAGTGGTGGATTTAAAAGTTTACCAAGCTGTGTTTTGAATAATTCATCTACTCTTTCTGTTTTACATCTATGAATATATAAATTATTGGATGCATAAACAACTACAGATAATTTTTCATGAGCTTGAAAACTTAAGGAAGCAAGTCCTGCTAAACAAATCGAATTACCATTTGTAATTTGATAAGTTAAAGGCTTCATTTCTGTATCTGGAATAATCTTTTTATAAGATTCAGGTAATAAAACATTTAATACATCGGATGGATTAATCAAACCTGGTGTATCAATAAATGCTTTATTATCACTAAAGAATGGAATTCTAATTTCATTTAATGTTGTACCAGGTATTACAGATGTAGATACTACATCATCTGTAATCGATGTATTTTTCTTTAATAATGCATTAATTAAAGAGGATTTACCTACATTCGCACAGCCAACAAAATAAACATCTCTTTCTTTTCTAGCTAAATCAATTGTTCTGGTTAATTCTTCCATATAATAGCCCTTCTTAGAAGATACAATATGAATTGCATCTACCTTAAAGAAGATCTTTTCACATTCATGGCTTAACCATGAAACTATATTTTCTACATTTGTAGAATGAGGGAATACATCATATTTATTCGCAACTAAAATGACATTTTTATTTCTTAATTTATCAATCATCTTCTTATTGAAGGTTGCTTTAAAGGCAAAAATATCAACAACAAAAATGATTAATCCATTTTTCTTAATAACTTCATCAATGACATGCTCATATTCTTTATTCGAAGCAACAATCTTTGGAAGCTCATTATAATGCATCATGCGGAAGCATCTTTTACAATATTTACTTTCCTTTGTTAAAGATGGAATAAAGCCCTTTAAATCAGGATTCGTATCCTGTAAGACTGCTCCACAACCCTTACACTTTCTTTCAATCATTTTCATCACCTGCGAATTCTTTTAATTTTAAGTCGTATTCATTCCTCATCTTCTTCTTAATTCTTCTTAAGAAAAAAGATTCAATTCCTCTATTAATTCTTGTAGATAAAATATCTGTTCTCTTATCTATAGGCTCTATTAAGCAAACCTTAATCTTACATCTTTTACCACCTAAGACATCGGTCATTAATTGATCACCTAAAAGTAAGATTTGATCATTATTATATTTTTCTTTTGCAATCTTTTTGATTGCTTTTTTAATTCCTCTTTTTAAAGGCTTAGTAGAAAACTTTACATAAGGTATATCATACATATTTGCAAAATGATCTACTCTTTTCTTTCTAGAATTTGAAACTAAAATGAATTCAAATCCTAAATCTAATACTTTCTTTTTAAAATCAAAAAGCTCATCACTAGGATCAGTTTGTCCATATGAAATTAAAGTATTATCTAAATCCGTAAGGATAAGTCTAATTCCCTTATCATATAATTCACTTAAAGGAATATCATATATAGATTTGTAATAATAATCCGGAATAAGCTTCTTAATCATAAAAAATACCTCGATTGTATTATACATTATTTTTATTGATTTTAAAGAGATAAATGTACCAATATAATATCTAATATTATAAAAAGAAAAAAACAGGAATAAATCCTGTTTCAATCTTACTTCTTTGCTAAGAAATCTGCAGCTGCAGGTAAAATAGCGAATACGCCACCAGCGATTGCTAAGATACCGCCAATAACCCAACCAACGCCAATTGCAGCATTGTTTGGAACATCAGCATTATTTGCAGCATAGAATGTAGGTACAACGATGAACATAAATACACCTGCAACTACGAATAATAATACTGCAACTAAGTTTAATACTCCTGCAAACTTCTCTAGTGCATGAACCTTTAATAAAGGTAGAATGATACCTAATAATACGATAACTAAACCTGCAAGAATGAAAATCCAAGCAAGTAATGCTAATACAGAAGGATTAGTCTTAACATCACCTAAAAGTGTACTAGTGGTTTCTCCAAAGATAGCAACTGTACCCTTAGTTACAAGTTGTAAGCTACCGCTACCTACAACAATTGCATTTGTAGCCATCATTAAAATGAATGCTACAACTACCAATACTAAAGAAATAAATCCAGAGTATTTTAATAATTTTTTCATTTTATTCTCCTTTCTCATATAGTAATACTACTAATAATTATTATAGAATATATTAGTTTTAAATACAATTTAAAAAGAATATATGAGACATTTTTTTAAAAAATGTACTACTTTAATTTTTCAATTAATGTAAATGCTTCTTCTTTAAATGGAGAATATAATCCTGCAGAATCTAATACACCTAAGAAATCAGTTAAATCCAAATTCTTATCTAATGTATAAGTTTTCTTATAGGAGTTTCTAGCCTTAGCTAAATCTTCTTTAGCTATAGAATAAATCTCTAGTGATGGAATCTTACTCATTGCATAGCTAATATAATATGCAGGATTTTGAATTGTAACAAGCTTCCAATAATCAATTTGCTTACCATTATTTTCTTGGTATAAGCATTCCATTATAGTATCATATCCACCAAGTGCATCTCCTGCTTCTTTATAATATGTATCAAAATCAGCTATAGTTAAATCATTTGATGATGTATATACTCTATATTCAAAATCATTTACCATTGTAGCTAAAACAATTGTAGTTAAGGCCTCATATACTTCAGATAAATGAATGGCTCTCATTAAATTATCGGAGTATGATTCATCATTTTTATCTAACCAAGCTAAGAATAATAATTCATTACCCTGAGAATGTGTTTCTGCTAGATCATAGCTTAGGTTAGTTGCTTTATTTACTTTAAAGTTATTATAATGACCAAATTCATGAACAAATGTCATGATATCTGTATAGGATGGACCAAAATAAATTATTGGTTGATCTAGACTAGACATATATAAATATGCTGTAAATGCGCCATCAATATTCGCATTTTCACTTCCATATCTTATATAACCATTATTAAAAACATAATTTGCATTTGTTTTAAATGAATCTCCAATAAAGGTTGCATATAAATTAAATGTATCCTTCATAGTGTTAAAATTAGCTGTTTTAAAGGTATTATATTTTTGCTTTTCAGATTCATTTAAACCTGATGCAGCCTCTTTTACTTTTGGCGCAATTTCAAGCATCATAGGTACAATATGATTCTTTACATAGGTTGTAAAGTCTAATACCTCTGAAGGTGTATATTCTCTTTCATAAATATTCTTATATGCATAATCCATATAATTATCATAGCCTAAAAGAGTTGCTTCTTCTTTATAATTCTTTACTAAGGATAAATAGATATCCGAAGTTTTCAATTGAATCTCATCTTTAGCTAAATCATTATATTCTTTAATTAAAGCTTCTTGTTCCTCTTCTATTTCATAATATTTATCTGGCTTTACACTATTTATTAATTCTTCAATTTCTTCTTTTGTATAACCACTAAAGAAGGAATCTCTATAGCTAGATTCATACATATCGCTATATAATGCTTCTTGCCATTTAGCAACTTCCGCTACAATATTTTGAAACTTTAAATATTTTTCATAAGCACTATCGTCTCCTGCTGCATAATTGATATTCTCAATCGTTCTATATGTAGCACAAGCATATGCAGTTCTTTGAACGGCTTGCCATGATCCTACAAGCTCTAAATCATTATTATTCTTTAATGCTTGAGAAAAGCGTTGCATATTAATATGAAGCTTATTATAATCCTCATCACTCCATGTATAAGTTAAATCCTTTTTAACTCTTGTATCATTCGCATCTAGCCTGATTAAACAAGAGGATAAGGACATTGCAGATGCACCAATTAAACATAATAAAGCGATTTGCTTAATTTTTTTCATTAAAAACCAACTCCATTTCAAAACAATACCTATTGTATCATAAATGATACATTATTTCTAATATTCCTTATTAGGAATTTCTTCTAATCCATATTTTTTCATAAATTCCTTTAAGTCATTATCATTTCTTATTAGCATAACCTCATTAAACTTTTTATTTCTTTTATCCTCAAACCCTGCAACAGTTTCTCCTGTACATATAGATACCATAAGGATAGGAACTAAATTCTCTTTATCATAATATTCTTTCTTTTCCTTCTTTTTAAAAAACATATTATTTCCTCCTAACCTTTATAATATCCGTTTCCTTTAAATGACCAATTAAAAGGGAAGAATTTGGGTCATGCATAGAGATATTTTTCTTAATACTTTCCTCATCATAATTTGCATAACAATACTTACACCGATGATTACAAGTATTATATTGGCCTATATCTACTATTTCCCTACAGCCACAATCTCTTTCTTTCCATTTTTTAAAGCTTTTCCCTGTTAGCCTGAATGCTAATTCTTTAGATATACATTCACCCTTTAAAAAGCCAAATTTTAATACTTCATCCTCAAAACAAGTCTTTAACTTAATTCCATATTTATTAGATAATTCCTTAAACCTTTTGGAAAGTAATATATAATCATCATCTTTTAATACTTTAGGATTTATATCTTTATAATTCTTTCTTACATTTTTATATATATCTAAGAAGGAAAAAGTTATCTCTTCAATAGAATCCTTTAATTCTATCATTAATCCTTCTATAGCTTTTATATGATAATCTATTGTATATGTATCATTAATAAAAATAGGATCATATCTTAATAAGACATTCTTTTTACCTAAAATAAGAGATAATTCTTTAATAGATTCTAATATCTCTTTTTTATTTAATACATTTACTTCTATATCCTTATGATATCCAGTTAATGTAACCATAAAATATATAGGCTTTTTTATTTCTTTTAATAAAGGAATAACAGGAATAGGATTCTTAGTACAAAATACATATAAGTCTATATCCGATGCATATATTCTAGATACTAAACTTGGATTAAAAGGATTTCTAACATCAAAATAACCAGCATCTATTCTATTTTTAAGCCAAGTGCTATAAAAAGCACATATATCTGTTCTTCCACTAATAAATAAAATCATATTCCCACCAATATAAATTTTACCATAGAAAAAGGAAGGATTAAACCTTCCTCTTAATATTCCTCTTGTGGAAATACCTCTTCTGCATAATTTATTTGTTCACAGATATATTTTAAATCTAAGGAATGATCTTCCATATTAATAAATCTAGTTCTTATTGCCTCAACAAATTCCTTACTTTGACTCATATAAGCAATATCTTCAAAATAATCTGCCATTTGATTAAATTCTAAATCTGTAGATTCTAATACAAATTCAATTGTAGATTTAATATCCGATACTAAATAAGATAATAAATTAATATCTGCATCCTTAAGTGCCATATCTACAACTTCTTTAATTTCATTTTTTGTCATACTAATCCCCTAATTTCGAATGATATCCTCTAACAACCATAGTTTTAGGATAATATTCCATTTCTACATATTTATACCTTGCTAAATTATTCATTAAAGCTTTATGTCCTATATCCATTTTATAAAGCTTTAAAACAACAATTTTATTATTCATTTTACCTTCAAATTTAATACCAACCTTCTTCTTTTTCATTTCAATTACACTCATTTTAGCTATTTGCATAATATCTGTTTTATATAAATCCTTTTCTATTTCAGATATTTGCATATGGTGATGAATGAATTCAAAAATTAAAAGTGGTAAAAATAGAGAAAAGAATAAAAAGCTATATCTTATATCTCCCATAGGAGTTATGAATACTAAGAATGTAAGTAACATAAATAAGAAATAAACACCTACTCTTAAATAATGTCCTCCATTATAATATCCAAACACTAAATCCTTATCCATTAGTTACTCCCCATTTCATCTTCCGTTGGATAAGATGCGATAGCGCCATGTCTTGTAATACTTTTCGCACAGAAGCGATTAGAAAAATCTAATAGCTCTTCTAAAGTTTTACTATCTAAATCCTTAAGGTTAGCCTTTTCAATTTTTCTTTTATTTAACTGTACTAAGAAGGAACCAATAAAGCCATCTCCTGCACCAGTAGTATCTACTACATTAGAAACCTTAATACCATCTACCAAAGCACTTGCCTTTTTGGTATATGCTTCTGCACCATCTTTACCCTTAGTATAAATTATTAATTCTACATTACCAATAAATAAATCACTTAAAGCATCTTTAATATTAGACTTACCTGTGATGAATTCTAATTCATCAGAAGAAATTTTTAAAATATTACATAATGGTATAAACTGAATAATTGCATTTCTAAGAGAGGTTTCACTAGGCCAAAGCGCAATTCTAATATTTGGGTCAAAGGAAATTATAGAATCATGCATATTTGCATATTCTATAGCCTTTAGATGTGCTTGGCGCATAGGGAAATTGCCTAAATCTACACTACAAAAATGAAGTGCATAAGTATTTCTAAACCATAAAGCTTTAATCTTATCTGGTTCTAATAACATATCCGCACCAGGGTTTCTAAAGAAGGTATAATTGGAATCTCCATTTAAAAGTTTAGATACGAATGCTAAAGAGGTTGATGCTTCACTTGTTCTATATAGATACTCTGTTGAAACATTATTCTCCTTTAGGTATTCTACAATTTTATCTCCAAACTGATCCAACCCTAGCATTGTAATCATGCCTGCAGGGTTACCAAGCTTTGCGGCAGCACCACATACATTGGCAGGTGCTCCACCAACCTTAGGGCTAAAAGATGTAACATCTTTTACTTCAAAGCCAGATTCATTAGCGATAAAATCGATTAAAGCTTCTCCAATTGCTAAAATTTTTTTCATAATATCACGCCTTTCTTTAATCCCCTCAAATGTATTATATATGTTTTTATCTAAAAACAAAAGAAAAAAGCTCCCAAACGGGAACTTTTCAAATCTATTATCCTAGCTTAACAATAAGCTTTTCTTTTTCACTAGCTTGTGCGTTAGAATTATTATATTCATTATCCTCTAGTAAATCTAAAAGGTTAAAGTCATAATAAGATCCCATATTTTCATCCATGTCAAAGTAAATTTCATCATCATTCATAACGCTCACCTCAATCTTCACAATCATTATAACGATTTTATTATGAAAGGGAAGATGTAAGAAGCTTTTTTATTCTTTTTAATATTACCATTATTTTTCATTAAAATTATTTGCTAAGTTCAAACAAAAAGTTGGTAATTAAGAAAAAATTCCATAATGATATGCTCCATAGGCCTGATATAAATCAATAGGCATAGGAAGCTTAGTTATATTTCTTACCGCTATTGTATGAACTTGTTTCATTGATTCCATATAAGTAAATGAAACTCTTGCCTCGGCCTTTACTCTATATTTAATCTTCTTTAAGAACAGAAGCCAGTTTAAATAATCCTGAAGATGTCTTGTTGATATGCCATGCTTTTTTGAAATCAAAATTGATAGTTCACTATGAATCTGATTTACATTTGATACTGTGTGATT
>NZ_QXEV01000007.1 GCF_003550015.1 Anaeroplasma bactoclasticum | reverse complement strand
ACAAGTGAAGCCTAGACGTTTTAAAACAACTATAGAAAACTTGGTTAAAAAGTTTGTCACAAGGAGTCAGCAGAGGTCATAGTAGGTAGAAATGCCGAAGGACTGAATGAAACTGCATATAAAGAAGCAAACAAATCTCTTGGATATGTATGATGAGCCCAAGTAATAGAAACGTATATGATATGAAAAGGCAGTAAAGTGTAATATGAATTCAATGATACTTTGTTAGCAATAAAGAAAGAATATGCAAGTTTCAAACCGCCCATTGCCGAACGGCACGATGTGGTGGTGTGAGAGGGGATGGAAGATAGTTAGAAATAATTATTTTCCTACTCTACTCGATTAACATCTTCTAAATAGTCTAGTAAATCTAAAACATATTCCTTTTGTAAAACCATATCTTCTTTAATCTCAAAATAATCAAATAAGACATCTTCCCCTAATTCTTTAACAAGGGTATTGATTTGATTTACTTCAGAGTCACTAGCTAAATCTTCTCTTTTATAAAAGCTTTTAAACCAATCTTTGTTTTCTGCTTTTTCTAATGCTTCATCATATTTTAAAATCATAATTATCACCTAAGTAGAATTATAACATGATTTTTATTGAATTGCTAAAAATAATAACGTTTTATCACAATAGATATTCCATATCTATCATGGTATAATAGAATAGATTTTGAGAATAGGAGGTTGACTATGGAACTACTTCAATTATATTTAGTTTTCTTTAAGCTTGGTATAGTTAATTTCGGGGGTGGATATGCACTTTTTCCACTACTTGAAAGAGAATTTGTAACGAAAAGAAAATGGGTTACGAATCAAGAGCTTGCCGATTATTACGCTGTAGGACAGTGTACACCTGGCGCATTTGCTGTAAATATTTCAACCTTCTTAGGAATTAGAAGAAAAGGAATTGTTGGTGGTATTGTTGCAACATTGGGCTTTGTATCTCCAGCATTTATTATCATTTTTATTATTGCTTCTCTTTTAACAAACTTTTCATCAAATACATATGTACTAAATGCTTTAGCTGGTATTCGTGTTTGTGTATTTTTCTTAATTGTATATGCAATTAAAAAGCTATCTAAATCTGCAATTAAGGATGTACCTGCAGGAATCCTTGCAGGGTTAATTGCAATATCTGCAATTTCCTTTAGCATTATCCCTTTATATGCATATGTAATCGTTGCTGCTATATTTGGATTAATTATTTCTTTTATTAGAGAAAAGAAGAATAAGAAAGAATTAAAAGAGGAAAAGCCAAAAGAAGAAATAAAGAAGGCTAAAGCGAAAAAGGATCATAAGCCATTTTTACAAGCTTTAGGAATGGCTACACTTGGCTTTATTGTTGGTATTACCTTAGGATTAATTGGTGCGATATCCTTTATATTTGTCAAGAATAAAAAATATCGTGAGGGTGTACTATCTAGCTTAATATTATGGTTAATCTTTGTATTTGGTATTATCTTAAGAATAGCTTTAAATACTACCATAGTTTTTGAAGTATTCTTCCAATTCTTTAAGGTAGGTGCTTTAGCATTTGGTGGTGGACTTGCAACTATTCCATTCTTAAATGAATTATCTTTATCTACAAATTGGTTTAGTCTAACCGATTTAGCAAATATGCTTGCAGTATCTGAATCCACACCTGGCGCTATGGGCGTAAATATGTCTACTTATGTAGGATATACTGTATTTGATACTTATTTAGGCAATTTAGGATTATCCTTCTTAGGTAGTATGATGTCTACCTTAGGACTTGTTGCACCATCGGTAATCGTTATTTTCTTTGTGTCCTTATTCTTAGAAAAATTTAAGGACAATAAATATGTAAATTGGATATTTTATGGACTTAGAGCTGCTTCTATAGGTTTAATATTTGCAGCTATATATTCTGTTTTAAAGGTATCCTTATTCCATCAATATGTAGATCAAAATGGAAAAGTAATTGATGCTTTAAGCTATGCATTTAATCAAGCATTTAGTAATGTTTCTAGCTTTGGAGATTTCTTTATATCTATTTGGAATTTCTTGAATTTATTATTTAATTGGAAGGCATGTGGCCTTGGTGTTGTATTCGCACTTGCTATTTTTGGCTTTAAGAAGCACCCAATCTTATATATAGCCTTTGCAGCATTCTTGGGAATTAGTTTAAATATGTATGAGCTAATTGTTGTATAGGGAGAATTATTATGCATTTATTTAAGCACTTAAGAACAATTACAAGACATCATAATAAAGTAATGAAATATTGCTTTAAATGTGGTTTATATAAACAAGGCTTATTTCATGATTTTTCTAAGCTTAGTAGAACAGAATTCTTTAATGGTGCAAGATTTTATTTAGGTACCAAAAGCCCTCATTATGCGGAAAGACAAAAGAAAGGCTATAGTGAAGCTTGGATGCATCACAAGGGAAGGAATAAGCATCATATTGAATATTGGGTTGATATTAATATGGATACTCATAAATATGAGCCTGTAGATATGCCAAATAGATATTTGGCAGAATCTATTTGTGATCGTATTGCTGCAACAGAAATATATAATGGTAAAAATGTTAAAAAAGAGGACGCTCTTAATTACTTTTATAAAGAAGGTAAATATTTAGAAATGTCCCAATTAACTAGAGAAAGAATGGAATATTTATTAAAGTATTATGTAATAAAGGGACCTAAAGAATTATTTAAATTCATAAAGAAAAATATGAGAAATCTAGATACCCAAATTCCAATGGAGGTGCTTGATGAGGGAATTATTAAAGAATAGAATTTATAAGCATTTTAAAGGAGATTATTATTTAGTTATAGATATCGCCTATGATTCTGAAACAAAGGAAGAATATGTTGTATATAGAAGACTATATGGGGATATGTCCTTATGGATTAGAAAAAAGGAAATGTTTTTAAGTGAAGTAGATCATGAAAAATATCCTAATGTAAGCCAAAAGTATCGCTTTGAATTACAAGATATTAAGAGTGTAGCCAAATGACATGTATAACATCTTTTAAAATTAATATTGCAAGGCTATCGGAAGATGAAGTTTATCAAATAATAGATTATTTGGGATTAGAGCCTGGTATTACAGAATACTTTCTGTATTATGGTTTATTAAAAAGAGATACAGAAGAGGAAGATTTTAAATTATATAATTTGTTACATGAGACATTATCTATTTTGTATCCTAAAAAGGAAATATTAAAAAGATTATTAAATATTTATCCTATATCCTATATCGTTGATGTTAAGTTTTCTAATATTGAAGATGAAATTTTAAATAATACCTCATTTACAATTGCAGAGGAATCTAAGGAATTCATAGATTATTTAGGCTGTTATTATAATTTAAATAATGGATATTTTGAAAAATAAAAAAGAAACACAGTATTAGAATTATGTTTGAAAACTGTGTTTTTTCTTTTTCTTGAAGAATTCATCTAAACGTTATATAATTAAAATACTAGATGAACGATACAGTAGGAGATTAGTCTTATGAAGGTATTGCAAACTGCAAATGAGCTTAGATTAGAACATATGCAAATGTATTTTGGGTCTAGAGACGAATTTAAAATAGAATTACCTCTAGAATCCCCTATAGTACAGGATGTCATTCAAGAAATTAATAAAAAGCTTAATGATGATTTAGAAACGGAAACATTACTAATGGAAAATACGGATATAGATAGAAATCTTTATTCTTTTTTAAGAACCTTTGATGTATTAGAAGAGGGTATGTCTTTTAAGACATTCTCTTTAAATGATCAACCAAAAAGAGAATTGATTTTAGATGAGGTTGCAATTCAAATGGTTACAAGATTTCGTCTTGTAAGAAAGCCTATTAAGGGGATGGAGGTATTTGCACTTACACCACTTACTTCCGTTTTACAGCACGGCTTAGTATATTATGATTTAGATATTTTAAATCAATATGTTTTTGATATTGTTAGTTTTTTATGTAATCATGGCTTTGCTATTGTAACAGATATTAATAATTAAGTGATTGGACTTGACTTAGGTCTAGTCCTTTACTTTTGTATTTTGGAGGGAATAATGTATAAATTCTTAAAAAAAGATTTAAAGGATTATAAGGTATGTAATGGAACATGCTACTCTATGGCAAATGGAATTGGAGGATATTCTTCAGGCTCTATTATTAATTCATTTAACCGTAAGCATTATGGTTATTTAATCGCATCATTAAAGGCTCCTGTTGAGCGTATGATGATTTTAGGTAAGATTGATGAGAAAATAGGAAATATATCCTTAGAATGCCAAGAATATGATACTGGTATTATTGATAATCATAAGTATTTAGATGAATTTACATATGATGCATATCCTACTTTTAAATATATTGTTGGAAATAAAAAAATCACAAAAAGGATTGCCCCTGTATATGGTAAAAATGAAGTAGTAGTATCTTATGAAATTGAATCTGATGAAGATACTATATTATCCTTAAATCCATTATTTAATTATAGAGATCATAGTGATGTTATCCAAAAGGAAGCTTTAGATTTTAAAGAAGAAAAGAAAAATAATTTATATATATTAACACCAAAAGCGAATGAAGATGTTTCGATTCAATTTTATTATAGTGATGGTGTAATTAAAGAAAATAAAAAGAAGATTACAGATGCACTATATTATCAATATGATTTTGAAACAGGAGATGATAGAAAGGACTATTATTATACTCCAATTACCTTAGAGGTTAAGGTTTTAAAGAATAAGGTAAATAAGATTACTATTATTTGTGCTTTAAATGAAATAGAGTGTTTTGATTCGGATAAATTAATTCAAGAATATAAGGATAGAATAGATTCCTTAAAAGAAAAATCTGGTATTAAAGATTCTTTGGCTAAAGACTTAGTTTGGAGTGCAGATTCCTTTATTAGTGAAAGAAAATCTACTGGCTTAAAGACTATTTTAGCAGGTCTACCTTGGTTTACAGATTGGGGTAGAGATACAATGATTGCATTCACTGGTTTAACATTAGTAACTAAAAGATTTGATGATGCAAAGGAAATATTAAAAAGCTTCGCATTATATGAAAAGAATGGATTAATTCCAAATATGTTCCCAGATGATGGTGGAGAGCCTTGGTATAATACTGTAGATGCATCCTTATGGTATTTTTATGCATGCTATAAGTATATTGAATATACAAAGGATAAGAAGTTTATTTTAGAAGAAATCTATCCAACCTTACAAAATATCATTTATGCATATTCTCATAAAACTGATAACAATATTCATATGGATAGTGATAATTTAGTTTCCTGTGGAGATAAGGATACTCAAATTACTTGGATGGATGTTAAAACGAATGGTATTGCAGTTACACCAAGATTTGGTAAGCCTGTTGAAATTAACGCATTATGGTATAATGCATTAAGAATTATGGATATATTATCTAAGGATGCCAATGATCCAACAGATTATATGTCTATGGCTATGGCAGTAAAGAAGAGCTTTAATGAAAAGTTCTATAATAAAGAAACTGGTTGCCTATATGATACAGTAGAACCATATGATCCAAAGATTAGACCAAATCAATGCTTTGCATTATCATTACCATTTAAGGTTGTTGATGAGAATTATGTAAAGAGTATTTTTGATGTAATCACAAAGGATTTATATAATGTTTATGGCCTAAGAAGTCTATCTCCAAGAGATCCTGAATTTAAGCCTAAATATGAAGGCTCCTTATGGGATAGAGATATGGCTTACCATATGGGTACAACATGGGGATTCTTGATTGGAACTTATTTTGATGCATATTTATATGTAAATAAGAAGAATCCTAATGTAAAGAATGAAATAAATGTAATGGCTCATAAATTTGAAAAGCATTTGAATGAAGGCTGTTTAAATGGTGTTGCAGAAATCTTTGATGGTGATATTGCAAATAGAACAAGAGGATGCTATAACCAGGCTTGGAGTATTGGTGAATTATTAAGAAGCTACTATGAAAATGTATTAAAATAGCATGGTATAATCTTTTTAAAAATACGACAAAAATCATCAATATACCTATTAAAGGTATACAAAATATATGTTCAGTTAGACAAAAAAGATTTTTATGTATAACTATTGACAAAAAGATATTCTAGGGTTAGAATAAAATAAACCGTTGATTTGGAAGTTAGTCAGTTAGCGCATAAATAGAGAGCAGGGGATGGTGGAAGCCCTGTTAAAGCGGAATTGAAAGTGGGCCAAAGAGGGTTTCTGTGAAGATAGTAGTAGAAAACGGGAGCTCCCGTTACAGGGCTAGAATGTGATGGCATTCGATAAAGGTGGCTTAATTATAAGCAATTTAGGTGGTACCGCAGGTATATTCATGCTTGTCCTATATAAGGACAGGCATTTTTTTGTTTTTAAGCCATAATCTCCATCAAAAAAGAATAATAAATTAAAAGAGGAGAAAAGAAACATGAAAAAATTATTCAAAGCAGTAGTAGCATTAGGAGCAGTAGCATTAACAGGAGCAGCATTAGCATCCTGTGGAGGATCAAACGAGGTTGATATCCACGCAAATAAGATTGGTACAGGTGACCAAAAGATTGCAGTAGTAAAGTATTTAAGCCATACATCCTTAAATATGATTGAGGATGCAATCGTAGAAGAAATCGTGGATAAGCTAGATGAATCCAAATATACATTAACAAAATATGATGGTGCAGCAGATTCTGCAATTATTTCTCAGACACTATCTCAATTAAAATCAGAAAATACAGATATCGTAATTTGTATTGCAACTCCAGTTGCAGTAGCAGCTAAAGCAGCATTCGTAGGAACAGATACTAAGGTTGTATTTGCAGCAGTATCTGACCCAGTTGCAGCAGATATCGTATCTAATTTAGATGCACCAGAAGGAAACATCACAGGTACAAGTGATGCAGTAGATTTAGAAAAGCAGCTAGAGCTTGCATACCAGGTAAATCCAAATTTAAAGAAGATTGGTTATATCTATACCGGTGGTGAAGCAAACTCAGTTGCAAATCTTAACCGCCTAACAGAGCTTGCAGAGACTAAGGACTTAGAGCTACTTGACCGCCAGATTTCAACTCCAGCTGAAATCACTGAGGTTGCCAATGCGCTTGTATCTAAGGTAGACGCATTAATTGTTACTGATGATAATAATGTAGCATCTGCAATGCCTACATTATCTACAATTCTAATTGAAAATAAGGTACCTTGCTACTGTGCAGCAGATTCTGAAATCATGGATGGTGGTATGATGGGTTACTCTATTAATTATGTAAAGCTTGGTAAGGACACTGCTGATATGGCAGTAGATTTACTTGGTGGTAAGGCAGTTAAGGATGTTCCTGTTAAGGTATATCAATCTAATGAGCTTGCATTATACTATAATTCTATTTTCGTAAATAATGCAAATATCACAATTCCTGCTGAATTATTAGCAAAGGCTATAGATTTAGCAAAAGCTTAGTATTATACGAGGGGGGTGTCAATATGAACATTGACACATATTCAGTTGCGTTAATCTTCACAGTCTTAGGGCTTGGAGTATTTCTATCCTTCCGAATTTTAAATATTACGGATTTAACAATAGAAGCATCCTATGCATTTGGTGCAGTATTATGTGCAAAGCTATGTAAGGCAGTCAATCCATACTTAGCATTACTTGTTGCATACTTAGGTGGTGCAGGTGCAGGATTAATTACTGCACTATTGCATACCAAATTAAAAATCAATGCCATATTATCTGGTATATTAACTCTAACGGCATTTTATTCAGTGAATCTAATTGTTGCTAATGGAGATTTATCTATAGCACTAAAGGGATATACAACTACTGGAATTGCCAATTATACAATATTCCCAGATAATGCATGGTTTAAGCTATTAATCTTGCTTGCGATTGTAGTTATATTAATGGGCTTAATGTCATTATTCTTTAGATCAAAGCTAGGCTTATCCATTAGAGCCTGTGGAGATAATGAGCAAATGGCAAAAACACAATCTATTTCTACAGACAATATGAAGATTATTGGCTTAATGATTTCTAATGGATTAGTTGGACTTGCAGGTGCACTATTCACACAGTTTAATGCATCCTATGCAGCATATTTAGAAAAGGGTGTAATGGTTGTTGGTGTTGCTACAATCATTATTGGTGAGGTTATTACATTTAAAAAGCATAACCTAGATTTAATGCTAGTAGGTATATTAGCAGGCTCTATTGTTTATCGTGTTATTTATTCAGTTATTCTAGAATTATCTTCAATTCCAGCAAGAAATTTACAGCTTATTCAAGCAAGCTTCCTAGTAGTTATTTTAGTAGCAGGTGCTATTGCAGATAGCTTTAAAAATAAGCAAAAGCTTAAGAAGGTTAACCTAGTAGATGCTATAGCAAAGGAGGATGACTCTAATGCTTAATATTTCAAATTTAACTGTTGGCTTTGATATTGGAACTCCTACAGAAAAGCTCGTATTAAAGAATTTTAATTTAGAAGTAAATGATGGAGAATTTATCGTATTATTAGGCTCTAATGGTGCAGGTAAATCTACATTATTTAATGCAATTTTAGGCACAGTTCCTTATTTAGGAGATATTACCTTAAATGGTAAGCTATTAAATAAGATGCCACAGCAAAAAAGAACAAAATTTGTTGGTGTTGTATACCAAGATCCACTAAGAGGTACAGCACCAAATTTAAGAGTATATGATAATATCTTGTTATCAAAAAAGGCTCCAAGCTTCTATTTTATAAGAAGATTATTTAAGCTTAATCCATTTAATGATATAATAGATAATAATTACCCCTATACATTCTTTGGATATAGAAGAAAAATAAAAAAAGAAGCGATGGAAGAAATTAAAAGCTATGATTTAGGGCTTGAGAACCAATTTGAAACTCAAGCAAAGAAGCTATCTGGTGGCCAAAGACAGGCATTAACCTTGTATATGGCATCGAATTCTAATCCTGAATTATTACTTTTAGATGAGCATACTGCAGCCTTAGACCCAAAGACACAGGATATTGTTATGGAAATAACAAATCGTATTGTATCTGAAAAAAAGGTTACTACATTAATGATTACTCATAATTTAAAGACTGCTTTAAAATATGGTACAAGATTAATCATTTTAAATGAGGGAAAGGTTGTTGTGGATCTATCTGGGGATTTAAAGAAGAATGCTACAGAAGAAGAGCTATTAAAGCTATATTCAAAGCATTTTTCTGATAACATTTTATTTAGTGAAAAATAGAAAGGATAAGTACTATGAAAATTGAAAATGTTGATTTTGAAACTTATTTAAAGAATTATCCAAATGAGGATGGCTTTTTTGGAAAATATGGTGGAGCATATATTCCTGAGGAATTAAAGCCAGCATTTATTGAAATTACAGAGGCTTATCAAACCATTTGTCATTCCTCTCAATTCATTAATGAATTAAGAAGAATTAGAAAGGAATTCCAAGGAAGACCTACTCCTGTATATCACTGTGAAAGATTATCTAAATATTGTGGTGGAGCTCAAATCTATTTAAAAAGAGAGGATTTAAACCATACAGGTGCACATAAGATTAATCACTGTATGGGTGAGGGCTTACTTGCAAAATTCATGGGCAAGAAAAAGATTATTGCAGAAACCGGTGCGGGCCAGCATGGTGTTGCTCTTGCTACTGCAGCAGCATATTTTGGCTTAGAATGCGATATTTATATGGGTGCTGTAGATATTAAAAAGCAAGCACCTAATGTAAGCAGAATGCGTCTTTTAGGCGCAAATGTTGTAGAGGTTACGGATGGACAGCAAACCTTAAAGGAAGCAGTAGATGCCGCATTTAATGCTTATTTAAAGGAATATAAGGACTGTATTTATTGTATTGGCTCTGTTGTAGGACCTCATCCATTCCCACTAATGGTAAGAGATTTCCAAAGTGTTGTTGGATTTGAGGCAAAGGATCAATTTAAGGAAATGACAGGCTTGATGCCAGATGTCGTATGTGCATGTGTTGGAGGTGGCTCTAACTCTGCAGGTATGTTTATTCCTTTTGTGAATGAGCCTGTTGAAATTGTTGGTGTTGAACCACTAGGTAAGGGTAAAGAAAGAGGAAATCACGCTGCAAGTATTACCTATGGTGAAGAAGGTATTATGCATGGCTTTAATTCCTTAATGTTAAAGGATGAAAAGGGAGAGCCAGATTTAGTTTATTCTGTTGCATCAGGACTAGATTATCCATCTGTTGGACCTGAGCATGCCTTCTTACATGATTTAGGTAGAGTTAAATATGATACTGTATCTGATGAAGAGGCACTTGAGGCATTCTATTTATTATCTCGCTTAGAGGGTATTATTCCTGCCATTGAATCTGCTCATGCGGTTGCCTATGCTATGCGTTTAGCTCGTACTAAGAAAAAGACAGGTACGATTCTAGTTAACCTATCTGGTAGAGGCGATAAGGATATGGACTATATCATTGAAAAATATGGTATTGATTATTTAGAAAAGCATAACATTAAACTATAGTTTAAAAGGGGAAAATCCCCTTTTTTTCTTTTGAAAAATCGGTTATAATAAAATAATCAAGATAAAAGGAGTACGATTATGAAATTTTTAATGCTATTTGCAGATAACTTTGAGGATGTTGAGGCCATCGCAACCCTAGATGTATTAAAGCGTGGTGGAGAGGAAATCACCTGTGCATCAATTATGGGAAGATTAAATGTCCAAACAAAGTGTGGGAATATATTGACTGTAGATTCTCTAATTGAAGATGTAATTGACTTAAAAAGCTATGATTGTTTGATTATCCCTGGAGGACCTGGTTCATTTCGAATTATGCCAAACGTTCCAATTGTTACAGAATTAATTCATACTTTTGTAAAAAATGATAAGGTAGTAGCTTCCATTTGTGCTGCTCCCCATTTAGTTGGAAAGCTTGGTTACTTTAAGGATAGATTATATACTGTTCATCCTGGTTTTGAAGGGGAAATCATTGGAGGAACTTATTTAAGAGATAAGGGAGTAGTTGTAGATGGTAAATTTATTACTGCAAAATCTATGTATTATTCTATTGAGTTTGGTTTAGCAATTTATGAATTTTTCCATGGATATGAAAAGAAAGAGGCATTAAGAAAAGCCTGTCAGGGAGAAAAATAATCATAAGTAGTGGTATTGATGAAGATAAAAAGGGATTAGAAAAGGCACAGGATTAGTTTTCTGTGCCTTCTTTTTCTATATTCTCTTTTTCTTCCTTTAATTTTTTCTTTTCCTCTTTTGTTAATGGCACTGGATCATATGCCATTTTATGCAAGGGATTGCAACGAATTAATCTCCATGCAGTTAAAGCACTCGCTTTAACAAAATTGAATTTTTCATAGCATTCCATTGCATAGTGAGAACAGGTTGGATAAAACTTGCATTTTGGAGGACGTCCATTATTGCTATCTTGGTAATTCTTTATTAATCTTCTAGCTAATTTATTTCTCATAGGCTCCTCCTTTATATCCCTATTATACATTATTTCTTCTTGAAAAGGCATTCATTTTTTTCTTATTTAGAAATCTTTATTTTTATATAATAAAATGTTATAATGTTTAAAAATCCGCATTGGAGATGGACTCAAATGGACATTAAAGAAGCTTTTTTTAAATACGTTTCAAAAAACTATAAAGATATAGCTTTTCAAGATCGAGAGGATTCTTTATTTCCTGATGTTGATACTGGCTA
Source organism: Anaeroplasma bactoclasticum (assembly GCF_003550015.1). Classification (GTDB taxonomy): domain Bacteria; phylum Bacillota_I; class Bacilli_A; order Acholeplasmatales; family Anaeroplasmataceae; genus Anaeroplasma; species Anaeroplasma bactoclasticum. The sequence goes on along the minus strand of NZ_QXEV01000007.1, from coordinate 71,526 downwards.
TACAGTAGTTAAAATTGTATATAATAAGGCATATCATTCTTTAGATATGCGTTTTAATGGTATGGGTGATTATGAGGCAATTTTTGGTAAATATGCATATCCTGTACTAATGAAATATAGAGATTTTTCTATTTGGAAAATGGCATCTGCAAGAGTAATTCGTGTTAAAGTTCCATGTATGACAGAAGAAACAGGCTTTATTGAAGAGGATTGCGATGAGCAAATGGAAAGAGTAAGAACCTTAATGGAAATCTTATCTCAAATTGATGTTGGCTTAATGTATGCAGAGCAAAGAGCAATAAAGAATGAAAAGGTTAGTGAATATGCTACTATGATTGAGACTCAAGATTATGTTAGAGAATATAATAAGGAGCTCAATTTAAGAAATAGAGAAAGAGAAGAATTTGGTAATGATCCTTACGGAAAGAAAGGATTATTATATCGCTTATCTGCTATGCAAAAAGGCATTAATTCTTTTATTGCAGCACATAGTGATTTTATTACAAAAAATAATGATACAACATGCGTTATTCTTTTAATGAAATATAAGAAAGAAACAGATGCGATGATTAAGGAGATTTTATAATGGGATTTCATTTATTTAAGCCAAGAGGAGCAACAAAGAAGAATTATATTGCTCGTGAAAAGGATCTATATATTGCCTTAGAAACACTTAAAGAAGTATGTAAGCAAGGAAAGATAGAGAAAGATTGCTATGTTGTAACATCTTCGAATCCTTCTTACAGAAGAGCTTTTGATTTGTCTTATTCTTTAGTTAAATTCTATACAAAGTTTCGTGAGGAATCTAAAGAATTTATGTTTAAACGAAATTTTTTATTAACAAAAACAAGAGGATTGTTTTCGCATCAAGAAAATGAAAAAGCCGCTTTTGCAGATATTTATTATGTTAAATGTGAGCTTATGGATTCTCTTCCGTCTACTTATTTTAAAATGTTTCACTTAAATAAAAGCTTTGGAGAAGAGTTGCCTGAAGATTTAGATTATGAAAAAACAAAGGACAAAGAATAGTATTCAGCATCCTTTTTCACCAATTATTTACCCAAACTCAAAAATACTAATATTAGGCTCTTTTCCATCTGTAATTTCAAGAGAAAATGACTTTTATTATGGAAATTCTAAAAATCGTTTTTGGAAAGTATTGGGGTTGATTTTTGATAAAGATTTTATATCTTTATCTAATGAAGAAAAAGTAAATGCTTTAAAAGAATTACATATTGCGCTATATGATGTTGTATATTCCTGTACCATAGATAATTCTAGTGATTCTTCTATAGAAGATGTCGTTTATGCAGATATTCCATCTTTAATAGAGAATACTGAAATAAACCATATCTATTGCAATGGTAAAAAAGCATATGCGCTTTTATTAAAAGCATACCCAATGTATAAAGATAGGACAGTTCTTTTACCATCTACATCCCCTGCGAATGCAGCTTGGAATATAGATAGGCTTTTTGAAAAATGGAAGGAATTAAAATTGCATTAAAAAAACTCCAACAACCCTGTTGGAGTTTTCTTTTAATATTACTTTTGTTCAGCTAGTGTTTTAAGTAGCTTATCTTGTAATGCCTGTGGCATTGCTTCATAGTTAGAGAATTCACGAACGAAGAATCCAGAACCTTGAGTTAAGGACTTAAGGTCATTTGTGTATTCTTGAATTTCAGATTCAGGAACTAAAGCTGTAATCTTTTGGTTACCTCTAGAATTTACATCCATGCCTGTAACCTTAGCACGACGCTGATTTAAGTCAGAAATGATATCTCCTACCATGTCTGCTTCAACAGTAACAGTAATTTTAATGATTGGTTCTAGAATAACTGGCTTACAATTCATATAAGCATCCTTGAAAGCAAGGATAGCAGCCATCTTAAATGCCAATTCATTAGAGTCTACAGCATGGTATTTACCATCCTTAAGGATAGCGTGAACACCGATTACTGGGAATCCAGCAAGTAGACCCTTTTCACAAGCCTCATAGAAGCCCTTTTCAACTGCTGGAAAGTAGTTCTTAGGAACTGCACCACCAAATACTTCTTCAGAGAAAGTATTTTCTGGAGCTGGTTTAAATTCCATTTCAACAACACCATAAAAACCAGAACCACCAGACTGCTTAATGTATCTACCATTACCAGTTGCAGCCCCACGGATTGTCTCGCGATAAACAATCTTGGAATCCTCAGTTGTTAAATTAAGCTTATATGTGTTTTTCATTCTTTCAAGCAAATAAGAAAGGTGAGATATACCTAATGTACCGATTAATAACTGATTTGTTTCAGGGTTACGCTTAACCTCAATAGATTTATCTTCAAGACAAATCTTTGCAAGAACATTACCAAGCTTTTCTTCATCACTCTTAGAGGATGTTAAAAGAGCCTTGTAATAAACAGCTGTTGGATAATCTATTTCTGGATATGTAATCTTAGAAGAAGGAGAAGATAATGTCATTGAGTTTTCAACTCCATCTGCCTTTACAATACAACCAATATCACCAGCGGTAAGTTCATTAACTGGAGTCATCTTTGAACCAGTAACTGTATTTAACTGAGATACTTGGATATCCTTATCTAGTTTGGATACATGAATAGTATCTCCAACCTTAATCTTACCTGAATTTACTTTGAAGATGTTTGCTGTACCAAAATATGGGTCAACCATAGTTTTGAATACAAAAGCACTAAATGGCTCTTCATCTAAAGTCTTTCTTTCTACTGGATTACCATCCATATCTTCACCCTCAATTGGATTTAAATCCTGAGGATTTGGAAGATAGTCAATCATCATATCAAGTAATGTATGGATACCAATTCCCTTAATTGCAGAACCAACAAGTACTGGAATTAGTTCACTACCTAATACGGATTTTCTTAATCCCTCTTGGATTTCTTCACGAGTTAATTGTTCACCCATAAAGAACTTTTCCATTAATTCTTCACTAGTTTCAGCAACAGCTTCCACCATTTGGTTATGAAGTTCAAGTACTGCAGCACGCTTGTCAGGATAGATTTCAGCATCCTCGCATTCCTTGCCATTAAATTTTCTTGCAGTTAATGTAACACAGTTAACGAATCCATCGAATCCGTCATTGTGTCCCATTGGGTAGCAGAATGGAATAGCATTCTTACCAAGCTTTGTACGGATATCATCCATTAGCTTGTCGAAATGAACATCTGGCTTATCCATTTTATTTACATAGATAATTGTTGGGATGTTTTTCTTTCTTAAGAAATTCCAATGTTTTACTGTACCAACTTCAACGCCCTTAGAGGCATCAATTAGTAATACAGCACCCTTTACTACACTTATTGCAGAAATTGTATCTGTAATAAAGTCGTCGCTACCTGGGCAGTCTATTAAGTTGATCTTAGTACCCTTATACTCTAATGGTAAAATCGCAGAATGTACGCTTGACTTTCTGCTCTTTTCCTCTGGCGTGTAGTCAGAAATAGAAGTACCTGCATCGACAGAACCCTTTGCATTTCCTGTTGCGGCTGCATAAAGAGTCTCTGCAAGAGTTGTTTTACCGGACTGCAGGTGTCCTAAAAGCACAATGTTTCGAATATTTTTCATAAAGTATACGTCCTTTCTTATTTACTTTGTAAACGTTTTCGCTTGTTTATATATTATAACACATTTTTTTTGTTTTGAAACCTTATTTTTCTTATAAACTTTTAATAAAGGTAAAAATGAGTTAAAAACTTCAATTTTTTGGAATCAAAAATAGGTAAAAACGAAAAAAATAATATTCTCTATGTGATATTTGTTTTTCTCTTTAAAATGGCAAAAGAATAGTATATAATTATATATACTATGACATTTTTTGGAGGTAGCTACATGGAACTAAATTATTCAAAAAATCAAATTATATTATATGGAAAGGTTTGTAAGCTTGACACATTAATTAATAAGCTTTCTTCATTATCTGGAGAACAGGTGTATCATTTTTTAATTGACCGTACAACACAGCTTCCAAGAAGAATCAATTGTATGGCAATGATTTCTGTTTTAAACAACAGAATCAAGTTCTTGCATTCGAATTCCATGCCAAAGGATGCCTTTGTTAAGCTACAATATTATGCTAGCTATAGTGAGCAGCAATTATTTATGCTATTTAATAAGATTTGTGATGAAACAGATTTCCAAACATATAGAAAAAATTTATTTTCATTGATTATTGATAATTATCAAGAGTTAAATCTAAATGATGGAGAGCTTATGTATTTAAAAAATTTAAATAAGCAGTCCATTGGTTCATTCCCAGATTATTTCAATTACATTACTGGCGCAAGCTTAGAGCAAGATAATACTTTTGATGGCCAGGATGTTACTGTATTAAAAAATAATTTGCAATATTCTGCATCCAATCAGGATATCTTTGATTTAGCTGGAAAATATGGCGTACCACTTCCTCAAAGATTAAAAAGAGAAGAATACTTAGAATTCATTTTTGATTACTTAAAGAGAAAAGGTACATATTCCGAAAGCGTACAAAATGAATTAAATGAAATGAATATTACGCAAATTTCTACATACGCAAGAAGAACTGGTATTCCTATGCAGCCAAATATGTCTAAGACAGAATTAATTACATATTTCTTCTATTTCTTAGACCAATGCGAAATACCAACAACCTCTATGAGTGAAATTAAATCTTCACCTAAATATGAGCCATTAGAATTTAGAGTGGATTTACAAGCAATTGATTCTTTTGGTACGAGTGAGCCAAAGAGAGTTATTTATTATGCTGGTGACCATGAAGATTCTTCTGAAATGGCAGAGGTTATTAAAGAAGCATTAAAGGCTGAAGAGGAAGTTCAAGAGGAAATTATTGAAGAGACTAAACCAGTTGTTGAAGAAGAGGTTGAAACGAAAGTAGTAGAAGAAACTCCTATTCAACCAGTTATTGAAGAGCCTAAAGAAGAAGAGAAAGAAGAAAACCTAGAAGAGATTGCTCCTTGGAAGTTTATTGTTAAAAGCCAAGAACAAGCAAAGGCTGAAGAGGAAGCAATTTTAGCTGCTAAGAAAGAAGAAGAATTGCTTGCAGAAGATATAATTAATGAAACCCTTGCACAAATTAAAACAAAGGAAGTTCAAGAAGAGGTTGAACCAACGATTGCTATTGATACAAATAAGGTAGAACAAAATCCTGAATTTGGTAGTGGTAAGATTGAGTCTTTAGCTAATAGCAAGAGTAGATTGGTTTTATTAAGTGTATCCTTAGGTGTTGCTGCAGCAGTTATGATTTTTATTGTTGTTGCGATGCTAGTTTTATAAAAAGAAGTATTTAGATTTGTAGGTGAGTTATATGGCTAAGGCTAAAAAGGATAATGAAGTAAAATACTCTCCAATGATGGAGCAATATTTTGAAATTAAAAAAGAATATCAAGATGCAATAGTATTCTATCGTGTTGGAGACTTTTATGAAATGTTCTTTGATGATGCCTATACAGGCTCTAAGGAGCTAGAATTAGCCTTAACTGGAAAGGATGTAGGAACAGAAGAGCGAGCTCCTATGTGTGGCATTCCTTTTCATGCTGCAGATCAATATATTGAAAAGCTTGTTTCAAGAGGATATAAGGTTGCTATTGCGGAACAAATAGAAGACCCAAAGCAAGCTCAGGGATTAGTAAAAAGAGGAGTTATTCGTCTTATTACTCCTGGTACAATTGATACAGGCTTGCTTGAAAAAGAAAATAATTATATTGGTGCCATTGGTTACCAAAAAAGAGAATATATTTTAGCCTATAGTGATATCACTACAGGTGAAGGCTATGTTTCTGTATTTAAAACATTTGATTTACTTGCAAATGAAATCTTATCCTTAAAGATTAAAGAGGTTATTGTAAGTCATACATTTAACAATGTAGGATTAAAGGATTTTATTAAAAATAATGAGATTTCCTTATCCTACGAGGATAAATGTGATATTCCACCATCTCTTACATCTATCGTTAAAGAAATAGATCCCCTATATCAGTCTATTGTTGGTATGCTATTATGCTATATCATTGAAACCCAAAAACAAGAGCCATCCTATTTTAAGCCTTTCCATTCCTATGTGAAGGAAAAGTATTTACATATTGATGCATTTACAAAAAGAAATCTAGAGGTTACAGAAACTTTAAGATTAAATAATAAGAGTGGTTCTTTACTTTGGCTTATGGATAAGTGTAATACAGCTATGGGTAGCAGAATGCTACATAAATGGATTGATAAGCCTTTAGTAGATAAGGATAGAATCAATGAAAGATTAGATTTTGTTGAAGCATTTAATAATAATTTCATTGCAAAAGAGGATATTAAAGCTTCTTTTAAAAATGTATATGACCTAGAAAGAATTATTACAAGAATATCCTCAGGTAGCGCAAATGCTAAAGATTTAGTTTGGTTAAGAAGATCCTTAAAGGATATTCCTTTAGTTAAAAATACATTAAATGAAATGAATGTAGAAAGAGCTAAAGAATTCTCTTTAGAAATAGATCCACATGAGGAGCTTTATAATTTATTAGATCAAGCATTAGTAGAAAATCCTCCCTTATCTGTAAAAGAAGGTGGAATGATTAATCCAGGCTTTTCTCCTGAATTAGATGAAATTAGAGCAATTTCTACAAATGGTAGAGATTGGATTATGAATTATGAGGCTGACCAAAGAGAAAAAACAGGTATTAAAACTCTTAAAGTTGGATACAACCGAGTAACAGGATATTATATTGAAATATCTAAAGGTGCTATCAAGGATTTACCAGAAGATTGTGCATATGAAAGAAGAGCAACATTAGTAAATTCTGAAAGATTCATTTCTCCTGAACTTAAGCATTATGAGCAATTAGTATTAAACGCAAAGGATCAAATTGAATCCTTAGAATATGAATTATTTACAAAATTAAGATATGAAGCATCTATGCATGTGAAATCCTTACAAAAGCTTGCAGATTTAATATCTGAAATCGATTGCTATATTAGCTTATCTGATATTGCAGTTAAATATAATTATGTAAGACCTACATTTAATGATAACCGCAGTGTAAATATTGTAGATGGTAGACACCCAGTATTAGAAACATTAATGACAACAGATTATATTGTGAATGATGTTGTCATCAATAAATACAATATGATTTTGATTACAGGACCTAATATGAGTGGTAAATCTACTTATATGAGAATGCTAGCATGTATTATCATTATGGCACAAATGGGTTCCTTTGTTCCTGCAAAGGTAGCCGATTTAATGATATTTGATTCTATATTTACACGTATAGGTGCATCTGATGACTTAGTATCTGGTCAATCTACATTTATGGTAGAAATGATAGAAGCTAATTATGCAATTTCTAATGCTACAAAGAATTCTTTAGTTTTATTTGATGAAATTGGTAGAGGTACTGCAACATTTGATGGTATGGCAATCGCTCAGGCAATCTTAGAATACCTACATGAAAAGGTTGGTTGTATTACATTATTCTCTACACATTACCATGAATTAACAAGCTTAGATCAAAAGCTAAAGAGATTAAAGAATGTTCATGTAGAAGCAAAGGAAACAGAAAATGGAGTTGCCTTTTTACACAAGGTGTTAGATGGTCCAACAGATAAATCCTATGGTATTAATGTTGCAGCCTTAGCTGGTCTTCCAAAGTCATTAACAGAACGCAGTAAGCAAATATTAAATGTATTGGAAGAAGATAATAATCATCATAAGGGAATTACATTAGATTTATTTAATTTTGATGCTTTTGATGAAAAAGAAGAAGTTAAAGAAGAATCTAAAGCACAAAAGATTAAAAATAGATTAGATGAAGTAGATATTAATAAGCTTACACCACTAGAGGCATTAAATCTTCTTTATGAATTAAAGGAGATGAGCTAATGGGTAAGATTTTAAAAATGAGTCCGCATCTTGCCAATATGATAGCTGCAGGAGAGGTTGTAGAACGTCCATCTTCTGTAGTTAAAGAATTAGTAGAAAACGCAATTGATGCAAAGGCTAGTAGTATAAAAATATATTTAAAAAATGGTGGTCTTGAGGAAATCCGTGTCTCTGATGATGGAGAAGGTATGGATAGAGACGATGTATTAATGGCTTTTATTCCTCATGCAACCTCCAAAATTAAAAGTGAATATGACCTATTCCGTATTTTAACCCTAGGCTTTAGAGGTGAAGCTATCGCATCTATTGCGGCAGTTTCAGAAATGAATATCACATCAAGCCAAGATGGTATTGAAGGATATAGTGTAACTTATAAGGCTGGAATTAAAAAGGAAGAAGGAATAACTCATTCCAATAAGGGTACAACAGTCACTGTATCTGGTTTGTTCTTTAATACCCCTGCAAGATTAAAATATATGAGAAATGGAAAAAAAGAATTATCTTCTATTCTATATTTTATTGATCGTATTGCAATGGCACATCCAGATTTAAGATTCACTGTTTTTTCTGATGATAAGATTGTATTCCAAACCTCAGGTAGCGATAATCCTAAAACATTAATTGCTGAATTATATGGAATGGATGCTGCAAGATGTGTTATGGAAACAAGCTTTGTAAAAGATGGATATAAGGCTCATTTCGTAGTAGTAAAGCCTCAAATTTACCGTTCAACTAAGCTTGAAATTACAATTATTTGTAATGGTAGATTTGTTAAGAATTACAATATGACAGAAGCTACAATTAGTGCTTTTTCTACATATTTACCTATAGGTAAGTATCCAATTGTCATTTTGTATTTTGAGCTTGATCCACTTCTTGTAGATGTAAATGTACATCCAAATAAGACAGAAGTTAAAATTGCAAATGAAGAAGAAATTTGTAATTCCATTAAAGAAGAGATTTCTAAATTATTATATGAAAAGCCTCATATTCCAACAAGAAATATAAGTATTAATGAGGCTTATCAAAAAACATCAATTTTTGATTCGACTATTGGAGATTTAGATATAAACGAATCCTTCCAAAGTATTCCTGAGGCCAAAAGAGAAATAGATAAAAAGCCTATTATAAAGCCTGAAGAAATAAAGCTTGAAGAAGAAGTTATTCAATATAATCCAGTAAAAGAAGAGGCAAAAAAAGCAGAAGAGACTCCTATTCAACCTGTTATTGAAGAGCCTAAAAAAAGATTACCTTATATGGAATATGTAGGTAGCGTGTTTGGTACATATTTAATATTCCAAAATTCAGAAGGAATGTATTTAATGGACCAGCATGCTGCGGCAGAAAGAATTAATTATGAAAAGTATTATGAAATTTTAGGTAGTGATAATCAGCCTACTTGTGAATTATTACTTCCTATTTCCATTTCATTTACAAAAAGTGAAGCTATATTTGTAGAGAATAATATAGCTGATTTTGAAAAAATAGGATTTACTTTAGAGCCTATTGGTGAACTAGATTATAGTATAAGAAGAGTTCCCGTTTGGGCTAAAATAGATAATTTAGAGGATATCATTTATGATATCTTATCAAAAATGATTGAGGGAAATAAAGTAGATGTCATCTATTTTAGAGACCATATTGCAAAAATGATTGCTTGTAAAGCATCCATTAAGGCAAATCATCAAATCTCTAAAATGGAAGTTGATTATTTAGTTTCTAAATTAAATGAATGTAAAAATCCATATACTTGTCCTCATGGAAGACCTACAATTATTCGTATGTCTGTTAAGGAATTAGAGGAAATGTTTGAAAGGATTCAAAAATAATGAAGAAGGTATTAGTGGTTGTAGGCCCTACAGCCGTTGGAAAAACTAAAATATCTATAGAGCTTGCAAAACACTATGGGATAGATATTATTTCAGGCGATTCTGTAGCAATATATAAAAGATTAGATATAGGCTCTGCAAAGCCAACTCAGGATGAAATGGATGGAGTAGTGCATTATCTAATTGATATAAAAGATCCTAAGGATTCTTATAGTGCTGCTGATTTCCAAAGGGAAGCAAGAAAAATAATGGATGAAAGAGATTTATCCTTAATCTGTGGTGGTACAGGTTTATATATCCAATCTGCCTTATTTAATTATGAATTTAATGCAAAAGCGAGAGATCTAGATTTTAGTAAGGCTTATGAGAATTATTCTAATGAAGAATTATATAAGCTTTTACTTGAAAAGGATCCAGATATTGATCAAACCAAATTACATCCAAACAATAGAAAAAGAGTATTAAGAGCTTTAGAGGTCAAAGAGGAATTGAATGAATCCATTCATAGCTTTAATCATAAAAATGAGCCTTTATATGATTATTTTATTGTTTATCTTTCTATGGAAAGAGATAAGCTATATGAAAGAATTAATAAAAGAGTGGATTTAATGATTCAAGATGGATTGTTAGATGAGGTTAAAGCATTATATTTAGATGGGATTTATCCTCATGCGATAGGCTATCAAGAATTAGTTCCATATTTTGATGGCGACATTACTTTAGAAAGTGCTATTGAGGAAATTAAAAAGAATACAAGACATTTAGCTAAAAGACAAGAAACATGGTTCCGCCATCAAATGGATAGCCATTTTTATATAGTGGATGTATCGAATATAGATAAAACAATCAATGAAATTATTTCTGATGTCGATGGGTGGTTAAAATGAGAATATATTTAATAGGAATGATGGGTAGTGGTAAATCTACTTTAGGCAAGGAACTTGCCAAAGCATTAAATTACACTTTCATTGATATGGACCACTACATCGAAGAAAAATGTTGTAAATTTATTGATGAAATCTTTAGAGATTATGGGGAGGCTTGGTTTAGAGCCTTTGAAACAAATACCTTAAAAGAATTTAAGAAAATGGATAATGTCGTTATCGCAACAGGTGGTGGCGTTATAAAAAATAAAAAGCATAAGGAAATAATGGATGGTAAATGTATCTATTTATCTGTACCTTTAGATGTATTAGAGGCAAGATTAGAAGGAGACGAAACTAGGCCATTATTAAAAACTAAAACTGTAAAGGAAATCCTAGAAGAAAGAATTCCTTTATATGAATATTTTGCAGATATAAAAGTAGAAAATGTAAATATGGAATCTGCAATAAAAGAAATTATGGAGGCGTTAAAATGAAGGTATTAGTTTTAAACGGTCCAAATTTAAATATGTTAGGTAAAAGACCTAAAGAGCATTATGGCACAAAAACATTAGATGAAATCAATAATCTAATTAAAGATGCTGCTCCCGAATTTGAGTTTATATTTTATCAATCCAATTATGAAGGAGATTTAGTAACAAAAATTCAAGAAGCAGTAATAAATAATTACGATGCTATAATTATTAATCCTGCTGCATATACGCATACATCTGTTGCAATTCATGACGCGCTTGAAATGTTTTCTGGAATTAAGATAGAGGTGCATTTATCTCATGTTGATGATAGAGAAGCATTTAGAAGAATTAATTATGTAAGAGATGTATGTGATGAAACCTTTAGTGGTAAGCTTGAGGGTTCCTATATAGATGCAGTAATGTATTTGAAAAATAGAAAATAATATGTTAAGATAAATATTAATTATATAGATATGGAGGAATAAAAATGGTATCTAGTAATGATTTTAAGAATGGAATGACCATTCTTTATGATGGAAACATTTATAAGATTATGGAATTTATGCATGTAAAGCCTGGTAAGGGTGGTGCATTCGTAAGAACTAAATTACGTAATTTAAGAACTGGAGCAGTTATTGATTATACATTTAATGCAGCTGAAAAGGTAGAAAAGGCAGTTATTGATAAGGTAGAAATGCAATATCTATATGATGATGGAAATGCATTAGTATTTATGGATAATGACACTTATGAGCAGATTGAGCTTCCATATTCCTTAGTTGAATATGAAAAGCAGTTCTTAAGAGAAAACCAGAATGTTAATATCGAAAAATATGGTAATGAAATTATCGGTATTTTACTTCCTGATAAGGTTACATTAAAGGTAGTTGAATGTGATCCTGCATCTAAGGGTTCTGCTTCTTCAAATCAAATGAAGGATGCAGTTTTAGAAACAGGTATGACAATTAAGGTTCCACTATTTATTGAATCTGGTGAGGACATTATTATAAGCACAGATACTGGTAAGTATTCTAGTAGAGCTTAAGTATAGGAGTGTTGTAATTTGAAAAACGTATTAGAGGTGCCTCTCGCGGGACTTTCGATTATTTTAAATGTAGATGCTAAATTTTATATCGTATTAGTTGTAATGATAGCCTTGATTTTGTTATCAGCATTCTTTTCTATGAGTGAAACTGCATTCTCATCTGCAAGTGATGTGAAATTAAGAGTTGCAATTGAAGATAGAAGACATGGTGCAAAAAAAGCATTACAGCTATATGATAGCTTTGATAAGACATTAATTACTTTATTAATTGGTAATAATTTAGTTAATGTTGCATTATCTACTTTAGCAGTATTATGGTTTGCTGAATTAATTCAAAATGAAGATTGGGTAAGCCTTATATCTACATTATCTGTTACTGTTGTATTATTAATTTTTGGTGAAATTGTGCCAAAAATGTTAGCTAAGAGAAATCCAGAAAATATTTCAATTCGAGTAGCTTGGATTATTTATGTATTATCCATTATCTTATGGCCTTTCGTAATGTTCTTTGTTGGAATTCAAAAACTAATTACAATAAAGCAAGAAGAAACTCAAGATACTATGCAAGAGGATGAGCTTGAGGTAGCTATTGACCAAATGGAAGATACAGGTGCAATTGAGCATGATGAAGCAGATTTAATGCGTAAAACATTAGATTTAAATGATAGAAGTGTAAAAGACATTATGACACCTAGAGTAAAAATGGAGGTTTTAGATGTAATGGCTCCACTTGAAGAGGTAAAAGACTTCATGATGGATAATGCTTATTCTAGAATTCCTGTTTACAAAAAGGATAAAGACCATATGATTGGTGTTTTACATGTTCGTGATTTCTTCCCTGCTTTAATTAAAAATCCAAAACTAAATTGGAAAAGATTAATTCGACCTGTTAAATTTGTTGCTGCAACTATGAAAGTAGATGCTCTAATTCAAGAATTCCAGGAATCTAAAACTCATATTGCTATGGTAATTGGTGAATATGGTGAAGTCATTGGTCTTGTAACATTAGAGGATGCAATGGAAGAATTATTTGGTGAAATCTACGATGAGCATGATATTATTGGTGAGGATGATTTAAAGTTTGAAAAGCTTGAGGATGGTTCTTATTTAATTGATGCGGATATGTTTGTAGATGATGCATTTGAAAAAATGGGCATTGGTGGAGTTCCTCTAGATGCTCCTGCGAAGCTTTCTACATGGCTTTTTGAAAAGGCAGAGGATTTACCTGAGGTAGGATTTTCTTTTGAGTATTTAAGCGTTTATACATCAGAGGATGAAGAAACTAGTGAATACCAGGATTATGCAAAAATGCTTAAGATTAGTGTTGCAGAGGTTTTAGATCATAGAATTACTATGGCTAAGATTGAATTAAGAGATGCAACAGAAGAAGAAATTGAAGCTTATAAAGAGGATAGTGAAGAAGATTAAGCCCTATCAAAGGGCTTTTCTTTTGGAGAGAAAATATGCTATATAATAAAGAAGATATAAAAAGAATAATTCCACATAGAGAACCTATGCTATTATTAGATGAAATATTAGAAGTAAATGTTTTAGAGGATGGAAATATAATAGTTAAAGGCAAAAAGACTTTTACTGGAGAAGAAGATTTCTTTAAAGGACATTTCCCAAATCTACCAGTAGTACCTGGAGTATTAGTGTTAGAGGCAATAGCTCAAACTGGAGCTGTATACTGTTTATCCTTAGAAGAAAATAAAGGAAAGAATGTATTTTTGGTAGGCGCAGATAATATTAAGTGGCGAAGAAGCATATTACCTAAGGAAGAAGTATACATTACAATTACTCAAGGACGTGTTCGTCATGGACTTGGAAAGGCTCATGGAGAAGCCTATGTTGATGGGTGCTTAGCTTGTCAAGCAGACTTAGTGGTTGCTATCAGATAGTATGAAAATTTAGTGAAAAGAAGACACTTGTTTTATAAATTTCTCTTATAGAATTGATTGTTTTTAAAAATTTTGTTTATAAAGAAAATATTCATTTTCGTTTTATTGAAAAAAGCTTTTTTTTAGGGTAAAATGGGATATACCGATAAGCATATTTTAAAGTTAAGGAGGAGAGAATATGATTTTTGACGAACTCGATACTTTCAATGCTGTCCAAACAAAGATTAAGGTAATTGGAGTTGGTGGTGCAGGAAAGAACGCAATTGACCATATGATTGGAAACCAGGTTCATGGCGTTCAATTTTATGCTGTAAATACCGACGCACAAGACTTAAAAATGTCTCGTGCTGAAAATAAAATATTAATTGGAAAGACTAGAACTCATGGTCAGGGTGCAGGTGCACATCCTGAGGTTGGTCGTGAGGCTGCTTTAGAGAGTGAAGATGACTTACACGAGATGATTGGTGATGCCGAAATGGTATTTATCACTTGTGGTATGGGTGGAGGTACTGGTACTGGTGCTGCCCCTGTTATTGCTCGTATCGCAAAGGAGCATAATTGTCTTACTATTGGTGTTTGTACAAAGCCTTTCGTATTTGAAGGACCTGTTCGTATGTCCAATGCGATGGCTGGTCTTGAGGAAATGAGACAATATGTAGATACACTAATTGAAATTCCAAATGAAAAGCTACTTCAAATGGTTGATATTCATACTCCAGTAGTTGAAGCCTTCCGTTTTGCAGATTCTATTTTACGTAAGGGTGTTCAGGGTATTGCTGAAATTATCGCTTTACCAGGTTTAATTAATATCGACTTTGCAGATATCCGTTCTGTAATGAGAAATAAAGGAACAGCTCTTTTAGGTATTGGTGCTGCAAGAGGTGAAAATAGAGCAATTGAAGCTGCAAGACAGGCAATTCATTCTCCATTACTTGAGATTACTCTTGATGGCGCAACAGACGCTGTTGTTTGCTTCTCATCAGACCAAAACTTATCCTTAGTTGAAGTAGATAGTGCTATTGCTGAAATCCGTAATTTCGCTGGTACAGATTTAAATATTTTCTATGGTTCTACAATTAATAATGATTTAAAGGATGAATTAGTAATTACTTTGGTAGCTACTGGTTATCATATGAAAAAGGAAGAAGGCGGATTTGCATCCGTACGTCAGGAATTCGCAGATGTATCTAATAGCGAGAATATGAATGATATTCATATTTCTGTAGATTCTGATGAACCAATTGATACTTCCTTAGAACAAGAAGCAAGAAGAGAAGAATTATTTGCTAATCCTTTATCTGAAAAGGAAAGAAGAAAGAAAGAAAAGGAAGAAGCCAAAAGAAGAGAAAAGGAAGAGAAGGAAAGAAGAAAGAATCCTCAGATTCAGCCTACTCCTCAAAAATCTAAGCTTCCAGATTGGCTAAAGAAAAAATAAAAAGAAAAACCTATCACAATAAAACGTGATAGGTATTTTTTATATTCTTCGTAATTGAGCTTGATGATTACGTCTTTCCTTTTGTTTAGACATTTTATGATTACGCTCAATTTCAGCTTGCTTTGAATCAAAGGCGGCTTTGATTAAATCCATTTTTTTTAATACTTCCTTCATAGAAGTAGTACTTTTTGTTTTGATTTCTTGATATGTTTCGTCAAGCTCAATGGATTTTTTAATATCATCTAGATGGAAGGCCTTTTCATTTTCCTTTTCAGCGATTGGTAAATGCTGTAAGATTTCGTTTCTTGATGAAATGTATTCCTCTAGCATAGATTTAAGCTGTGCTTTGCTTTTCTTGAATCTATCAAAAATAATAACTCTATTTCTTTGATATTCAGTCTCAAGATTCTTAATGTCCTTTGCATGTTTATCAACGACATCCTTTTGATTATCACAAATTGCATAATAATCTTGATAAAAGGTTTGATTTGCTTGGGTCATTTCCTCTTGAATATTTTGAGTAAGCTTTTTTACTAGTGCATCATGGTTTGAAATACTTTGCTTCATAGATATGGAATCTTGAATGACATCTTTATCAAAGCGAATAATTTCTTCTTGCCTTGCTTGATCCTCTCTTATATAGATTGCCTTAGCATTTGCTCTTTCGTTTTTATCATCTCTATCGAGTTCTGATAAATCTGTTTTATAACCAGCCTCTAAGATTTCTGCAGATTTAATGATTGCATCTTGCTCATTGTTAGAGAAACGGTACATAATTTGATAAACACCTTCAATGAAGTCTAAAGAAAGTTTAAGGAATGCTTCATTTTTATCCTTAACAATAGAAATAGAATTTTGAAATTCATTTGAATCAATATCTTGTTCTCTTAGCTTCACATTCATATCAGCAATAGAAGAAGAAATATGTCTTTCTAATGATTTTTCAAGCTCAAAATAGCTTTGTGCATTAGTCATTTGCATTTTCTTTATTTCATCCTGCTGACGTGTATAGCTTAGGTTTACTTGTGAAATTTGATTATCAATACGGCTAACTTCCTTTTGTAAAACTAAAAGCTTCTTTGAAAGACGAAGGTTTTCATTTTCTACATCATGATATTGTAGTGTAGTATCTTGAATCTCTTTTAGCTCACTATCATAATTCCCTGTTCTTTTGGCGTTTTTACGTCTGGCGTATAAATCATTATCTAAGGAGAACAAAAGCCCTTTATTGTTCTCTAATTGTGCTGAAACATCATTGATTTGCTTTAGATAGTATTCCTTTTTATCTATAAATCCAGATAATTCCCCTTTATAATTTGCTTCTATGTTTTTATAGAAGCCTTTATATTTTAGAGTCTCTTCAAATTCAATTCTTTCATGAATCATTGTATCTGTTGTGTCATGGAAGATAGATAAAGCTCTTTGATAGCCTTGGAAGATAATAGATAATAGCTCATTTATAAATGGCCATACAACCTCTTTATATTCTGGTCTTGTAGAAACATTATCATATAAAATCTTAAGTAAATCAGTTTCCATATAATGAATCATAGTAATGATTTCTGTTAATATAGATAGATTTCCCATAATATTCTTATATTCTAATTTGAATTTTGAAGCTAAGAAATCATGACCTAATGTATCTAATTCAAAGAAGAAGTTTCTATTTAATACAGCAAGCTCTAAGGCTTTATCTCTTTTAAAGGATTCGATTTGGTATTCAACTAGCTTTTGTTCTGTATTTAGTACCATACGATTTCTTTTGATTTTAGCTTTACCCTTTTGTTCATATTCCTTATTCTTTAAATCAATAGCCTTATTTGATGTATCTAAGACCATTTTTGAGCTTTTTACATTAAGGTTGTACATAGATTTATTTAATGTGTCTAAAACCTTACATTTTTCAACCTCTAATAGATTATTTACTGTTTTAAAATTGATAGTAGTAGTAAATTTATCACTTTCAAATTTATGTAATAGCTTTTGAATTTCTTCAAAAGAAGCAATTTCATATTTGATAGACTTAATTTGACAAATTAATTTTTCTGTCTCAATTTGGTGCAAAGCATCTGCTTCATCAAAGTTTCTCTCTTCCTTTAATGTTTTTAAATTATTCTCACTTCTTAATTTATTTGCTTCACGGTTATACTCTAAATCATTGATTTGAACAGCATGGTTCATATCAATTTCAAATTCATTGTTAATCTCTTGGAATTTTTTATTATCATAGGTTTCATTTTCAACAATGAATTTCATATTGAAGGTACGATCTAAATCTAATAGTTTTTTCTGATAATTTGTCTTTTCTGAATTAGCTAAATAGGCTTTTTCTAAATGGCTTAATGCTTTATCAGTATTTTTTCTTTCAATTTCTTGATATCCGTAATACTCTGATTTGATTTTTTTAGCACTCTTTTTAGTTGAAGTAGAAGTAGTATATAAATCATGTAATAGTTTTTCTTCTTCCTTTTTTAACTCTAAAAGACGATATTCTAAAGCTCTCTTTTCTTGATCTTGAGCATCATTAAACTCTTTTTTCAAAGTAGAAATACGGTCATCTAAGGCAGTCATGTTTAAGACAAATTCCTTGGATATCTTTTGGGATTCCATTTGATATTGCTGCCTTTTACTTTCCTTTGTCTCTTGAGCCTCTGCCTGTTTTCTTGCGTATTCATTTCTAGCCTCTTGATTCTTTTCATTTCTTAAAGAAACTAAAGCACGAATCTTATCGTTAAATTCCATAGATTCCTTTACTTTCTTTTGGCGCTTTTGAGCTTGAAATTTATTAAAATCATCTATTTTTTTAGCTAGAATTTGATTTAATTCATCAACATTTTTTTGATAATGTGAAATGATTCTTTCTGTATCCTTATCATAATCGATAAGAGATAATTTATATTTTTCCTCTAGCTTTTCAATTTCTTTTGATAATAAATCATTAAAGCGAATTGTGTTTTCAGAATAAGAATCAGAAGCAATCTGAATTTGGTAATTGAAGCGGCTGACATTTTCATTATATTCTGCTTCAAACATTTCTTTATTTTGATCACTTGCCATAATAAAGAATTCAATATCCATTAAGATATTGTTTTCTTCAAAGTGTATTTCTTTTTCCTTCTCCTTGATTTCATCCTTTAATGTATTAATTTTATCATCGTATTTAGAAATGATATCTTGTGTATCTTTTCGAAGCTTTGCTTCTAGCTCCTTTTCTTTTTTGGAGTATTCTTTAGATAGTGAATCAAAGGCAGAAGTATAGCTTTGTTCTTGAGGTTTAATTTTATTACAAATAAGATTCATCTTTTTTGTGTAGGATAAAACAGATTTTCTTAAGCTATTTAATAAAGAAAACGTTAGTGGTTCTTGTGAGGAACTATTTTCGCTTCGTTTTAAATATTCTAAAAGCTTTGTTTTTAAAGCATCTAATGTTTCTTCATATGCTGCCATAGGATTCACCTCCTTCATTGCAAAGATATCAAAATTATTATATAATTTTTTTGACTAATAGTAAAGAAAAAGGAATTATCTAAAAATGAATTGTTTTTGTGGTGGTGAGTTTTTAAAAACTCTAATCAATAAAAATGAATATTTGTTATGCAAGGAATGCGGATATTTAAGAAAAATTTCTAATCTTTCTTCTAAAGAAGAAAAAGAAAGATATGATATGCATGTTTGTGATACGGGATATATGAAGTATATGGAAGGCGTTTATGAAAAAATTAAGCCATCTATTCAAGGTGTATCACTAGATTTTGGATGTGGTCAAATACACGCCTTATCAGATATTATTAATAGGGATTCTTTATGCTATTATTATGACTTGTATTATTACCCTAAAATGCCAAATATTTTGTTTGATACAATCATTTTAATTGAAGTATTTGAGCATATAAAAGATATCTATTCTTTGATGCTAGATTTGATTCAAAAATTAAATGATAATGGAAGAATTATTATCATGACACAGCTTAAAAAATATCCTTTAGAGTCTTGGTGGTATTTAAGGGATTCGACCCATATTTCCTTTTGTGATTTGAAAACTATGGAGGCTTTAGCTAATAAAACAGGGTTATTATTTATAGACCATAAGGACTATTTTGTCTTTTTGAAGAAATAAGGGAAAAAATCCCTTTTTTTTCAACAATTGAAACTTTGTTTCACTTTTAAATTTGACTTATTTATGGTATGATGTTAAAGGTGATATTTTTATGTATGGTTATATTATTGGAAGGGTAACGAAGATTACTCCTAAATATATTATTCAAGAAAATAATGGAATTGGCTATATCCTTATAGTTCCAAATCCATATAATTTTAAACTTAATGAAGATTATAAAATTTATACATATCAGTATGTTAGGGAAGACCAAAATGATTTATATGGATTCTTATCTGATGATGAAAAGGAATTATTTTTAAAACTGATTTCTGTTTCTGGTATTGGACCTAAGAGTGCACTTTCTATTTTAGCTTCTGGGTCTGTATCTGAGGTTATAAGAGCTATAGAATCTAGAAATGATGCTTATTTAAGAAAGTTCCCTGGTATTGGTACTAAAGCAAGCCAGCAGATTATTTTGGATTTAAAGGGAAAGCTTACTTTCACAGAGGATTTGATTTCGGATGGCTCTGGTACTTCCAAAATGTCTGATGTAGAAGAAGCATTAATGGCACTAGGATATGGTAAGAAGGAGCTTACAAAAGTATTATCAAAGCTTGATGCGAATAAAGAGGTTGGAGATTTAATTAAGGATGCATTAAAGCTTTTAGCTAAGTAGGAGGTATTATGTCAACTATGATTCGAGATGACGAAAGAATCGTCGATCCAAATGAGCATATAACAGATGAAGCCTCCGAGCTATCCTTGCGTCCACAAAGATTAAAGGAATATATAGGTCAAGAGGAAGCTAAAGAGATGCTTGAAGTATACATTAAGGCAGCTCTAAAGCGTAATGAGGCATTAGACCATTGTCTATTTTATGGACCTCCAGGACTAGGTAAAACTACCTTAGCTCAAATTGTTGCTAACGAGCTTGGTGTAAATATGAAAGTTATTAGTGGACCATCGGTAGAGCGTAGTGGCGATTTAGCTGCAGTATTATCTACATTAGAAGAAGGCGACGTACTATTTATTGATGAGATTCACCGTCTTCCAAGATATGTTGAGGAAGTATTATATTCCGCTATGGAGGATTATGTATTAGATATTATGGTTGGTAAGGATTCATCTACAAGAAGTATTCGAGTAGATTTACCACCATTTACATTAATTGGTGCAACAACAAGATTTGGTGATTTATCTGCACCATTAAGAGATCGCTTTGGTGTTGTTTTAAGATTGAATTATTATACAGTTCCTGAGCTTAGAACGATTATTGAAAGAACAGCCCAGGTGTTCGATTGTAAAATTGATAAGGAAGCCTCCTTAGAGCTTGCAAGAAGAAGCCGTGGTACACCACGTATTGCAAACCGTCTATTTAGAAGAGTAAGAGATTTTGCAGATGTTAGAAATGACGGAATCATTTCTTTAGATATTTGCAAGGAGGCTTTAAAGAAGCTTGGTATTGATTCTAATGGATTAGATTATACAGATTTTAGATATTTAAGAGCTATTGTAGAAACATTTCAGGGTGGACCTGTTGGAGTTGAATCCTTAGCTGCAACTATCTCTGAAGAGGTATCTACTATCGAAGATGTATATGAGCCATATCTATTACAAGAAGGATATATCAAAAGAAGCAATAGAGGAAGAATCGCTACACAAAAGGCCTATGAAACATTAGGCATTAAGTATTTTAAGGGGATTTTCGCATGATACTTACAACAGATTATGATTATGATTTACCAGAGGAGCTTATTGCTCAAACTCCACTTAAGGATAGAGGAGCTTCTCGTTTAATGGTATTAGATAAAAAAACAAAGACATGGGAGCATAAGCATTTCACAGATATTATTGATTATCTTGATAGCAATGATGTTTTAGTTTTAAATGATACAAAGGTAATTCCTGCAAGATTAATTGGTACTAGAGATACTGGTGGAGTTACTGAGGTATTACTTTTAAAGGATTTAGGTGAAAATGTATGGCAAACCCTAGCTAGACCTCAAAGAAAGGTACACATTGGCCAAATTATATCCTTTGGAGATGGTATGCTAAAGGCAGAATGCATTGAAAAGGAAGACCAGGGTATTTGTAAATTTAAGCTTATATATGATGGTATTTTAGTTGAAATACTAGATAAGCTTGGTGAAATGCCGCTTCCTCCATATATTCATGAAAAATTAGCAGATAAGGATAGATATCAAACGGTATATGCGAAGCACCCAGGTAGTGCTGCAGCACCTACTGCAGGATTACATTTCACTCCAGAGATTTTAAAAAAGCTAGAAGAAAAGGGAGTAGAACTAATCTATGTTACTTTGCATGTAGGCCTTGGTACATTCCGTCCAGTAGAGGAAGAAGATTTAACAAATCATGTGATGCATTCCGAATATTATGAAATTTCTAAAGAGGCTGCAGAAAGATTAAATCTTGCAAAGAAGAATGGTAAAAGAATTGTTGCGGTAGGTACTACTTCAACAAGAACCTTAGAATCTGCATATGATAATGGATTTAAAGAAACCTGTGCAAATACATCTATTTTTATTTATCCAGGATATAAATTTAAAGCAATTGATGCACAGATTACAAATTTCCATTTACCAAAATCAACACTAATTATGCTAGTATCTGCCTTTGCTGGAAGAGAATTCATATTAGATGCTTATAAAGAAGCCGTTAAGGAAAAATATAGATTCTTTTCCTTTGGAGATGCCATGTTTATAAAATAAAGGAGAATATTATGAAATATACAAAGTATTTAAATGATACAAATCCAAGAGTTTCTATTGATATGGGAAACTATGGTGTTATGGAGCTTGAACTTTTCCCTTCTGTTGCTCCAATTACAGTTGAAAATTTCTTAAAGCTTGTAGAAGAGAAATTTTATGATGGCTTAATTTTCCATAGAGTCATCAAGGACTTTATGATTCAAGGTGGAGATCCTACTGGTACTGGTATGGGTGGTTCTAAAGAAAAGATTAAGGGTGAATTTATGCAAAATGGCGTAAAGAATACTCTTGAGCACACTAGGGGTGTTATTTCTATGGCAAGAAGCCAAAACCCTAATTCTGCATCTAGCCAGTTCTTTATTTGCCATGTAAATACTCCACATCTAGATGGTGGCTATGCCGCATTTGGTGTTGTAGTTGAAGGATTAGAAACTGTAGATAAGATTGCTAATGTAAAAACGGATGGTAGAGACAAGCCAGTTGAGGATGTAAGAATTAAATCCATTACGAGGGTAAGATAATGGAACCAGTATGGTATGAGCTAAAGCATGTATGTAAACAAACAGGCGCAAGATATGGTATTTTACATACTCCTCATGGAGATTTTGAGACACCTATCTTTATGCCTGTTGGAACTAAAGCTAATGTTAAAACATTAATTCCATCAGAAATAAGAGAAATCTCAGATGGATTAATATTAGGTAATACTTATCATTTATGGTTACAGCCAGGAGATAATTTAATTCATGAATTTGGCGGCATTCGTGGCTTTATGAATTGGGATGGCGCATTATTAACAGATTCAGGAGGATTCCAGGTATTCTCTTTATCCTCTATTCGTAAGATAAAAGAAGAAGGAGTATATTTCCGTCATCATAAGAGCGGAGCTAAATTATTCTTATCTCCAGAAAAATCTATAGAGATTCAAAATAATCTTGGGGCAGATATTATTATGTCCTTTGATGAATGTCCTCCATTTGATTCTTCAGAAAAATATATGAGAGAATCCGTAGAAAGAACTATTCGTTGGGCAAAAAGAGGTAAGGATGCTCATAAGAATCCAGATACTCAAGCCTTATTTGGTATTGTTCAGGGCGGAGGAAATAAAGAAATCCGTAAGCATTGTTTAGAGGAATTAGAAAAAATAGGCTTCCCAGGATATTCTATTGGTGGATTATCTGTTGGTGAATCTAAAGAAGATATGTATGAAATGCTAGAATATCTAAAAACAATTATGCCAACCAATAAGCCAAGATATTTAATGGGAGTAGGCTCCCCAGATGATTTAATTGTTGGTTCTATGAATGGGATTGATATGTTTGATTGTGTATTACCTACACGTAATGCACGTCATGGCTGTGCATTTACATCCTATGGTAAGATTCAAATTAAGAATTCTAAGTATGTAAGATTACATACTCCACTAGATCCTGAATGCAATTGCTATGTATGTAAAACATTCTCTATGGCATATTTAAATCATTTAATTCGTGAAGAAGAAATATTAGGTATGAGACTTGTAAGCTACCATAACTTATATTTTCTAAAGAATTTAATGCATCAAATTAGAGATGCCATTAAAGAGGACCGTCTATTAGATTTCAAAAACGAATTCTTTAAAAAGTTTGGTTATACGAAAGAAGAAAACTAGGAGCACCTTGTGTTCCTTTTCTTTTATAAAGAAAAAGGCTTGAATATTCTATGAAAAGAAATTATAATGGATTATGGGAACGCTTTCGATTTGAGGAGGGATATTTGTGGTAAAAATGGAACCTTGGTTTATCGCATTACTTTGTGGGATAGGCGTAGTAGTTATAGCAGCAATAGTGTTAATTATTGTCTTTGTGGTATTAAAAGGAAATAATAAACCTAAGCACATCAAGGTGGATGATGAATTTACAAATAATTTAATTAACCTTCTTGGTGGTAAGGATAATATAGAAGAAGTAACTGTAGATAATGGCAGATTAAAATTCCAGGTAGCTGATTTAGATACTGTGGATTTAGAAGGAATTAAAACAATTGCTACATCTGGTGTATTTGTAACAGGTAATATAATCAAAACTTTATTCAAACTAGATAGTCAAATTATAAAAAAGGCTTTAGATAACATTCTTTAGGGAGGGTATTTGATATGATTAAAAAATCTTTTAGAATTACAAGTGAAACGGGTATTCATGCAAGACCAGCGACCTCATTAGTGAATGTCGCAATGGTATTTGAATCAAATATTACATTGACTGCATTAAGAAAAACCGTAGACTTTAAATCCATTATGGGTGTTATGGCCTTAGGCATTTATGCGGGAACAACAATAGAAATTAAGTGCGATGGTAAAGATGAAATCGAAGCAATGGATGCGATTACCGATGCACTTGTTAAACAAGGATTAGGAAAAGAATTATAAGAAGGATTAAAACAAAATGAATTGTTTCCTAAAGTTGAACATTCGTTTTGTTTTTTCATTTTTGGAGGGAATTATGGATTTTAGTGAATTATATAAAAAAGAAAGACCTTATGCGATTGAGGTTTTAAAAAAATTAATTTCTTATAAGTCTGTTTTAGATGAATATAAAGAAAATAGTGATGCACCTTTTGGTATTGAAAATAAAAAAGCATTAGAATATATCCTATCTGTTGGAAAGTCTGATGGCTTTATAACAAAGAATATCGATAATTATGCAGGCCATATTGAATATGGTGAAGGAAATGAAATTTTAGGTGTACTTGCTCATTTAGATGTTGTGCCTGTAAATGAGAGTGAATGGGATTCTAATCCATTTGAATTAAGATTCGATGGTGGCAAGATGTTTGCAAGAGGTTCCTTAGATGATAAAGGGCCACTTGTAGCTTCTTATATTGCACTAAAAATGCTAAAAGATATGGGCTTTAAGCCTAAAAGAAGAATTCGCTTAATTATGGGTTGTGATGAAGAGTCTGGTTCTAGATGTCTAGAAAGATATCTAGAAAAAGAAGAAAAGCCAACCCTAGGTTTTTCTCCTGATGCTTGCTTCCCACTAATCTATGGCGAAAAGGCAATGACATCTTATGATATCTATGGAGATTCTAGTGATGATATAATTCTTACATTTACTGCAGGAGATAGATATAATGTTGTGCCTAGTGAAGCTAAGATGACTTTAAAGAGTGATTACTCTAAAGAGTTTGAAAAGTTTTTGAAGGATAAGAATTATAACGGTAAATACCAAAATGGGGAATATATTGCATATGGTGTTGCAGCACACGCTATGAACCCTGAAATTGGAGTGAATGCCGCATATATATTATTTGAATTCTTACATGAATATACAGATAGCAAAATTGCTAAATTTATGGATGAGTATTTCTTAGGAGATACTTGGGGTAAAAAGCTTGGCTATGATATGTATGATGAGGAAATGAAATATTTAACTTCCAATTTTGCAGTAGTAAGAATAGAGGATGGAAAGCTTAAATTTGGTGTTAACTGTAGAGTGCCACTAGATAGTCAGTTTAAAGTAATTGAAGAAAAGGTAGCTAATGCCACTAAAAAATATGGCTATAGCTATAAGATTCTATATAATAGCCCAAGACATTATGTAAGCCCTAAATCTGAATTAGTTACAAAGCTTATGGATGTTTATAAGGAAGTTACAAAGGACACTACGAATGGACCAATTACTATTGGTGGTGGTACTTATGCTAGAGAAATTGGCCAGGCCGTTGCCTTTGGACCACTTGTTGTAGGAAGAGAGGATGTTTGTCATATAGCGAATGAATATTTATATGAAAGTGATTTTGACTTAGCAGTTGAGGTTTACTTTAAGGCTATATACGAATTAACAAAATAATGAGATTAAGAAAAGTAAAGAACGCAAGAGAACGTTTAGCTCAAAATAATAATACATATTATATTGAGGATGCAAAAATCTATAAAGGAAAATGGCAAAGCTTATTTAAAAATGAGAATCCTCTATATATCGAAATTGGATGTGGTAAGGGACAATTCATAATGGAGCTTGCAAAAAGAAATCCAAATATCAATTATGTTGCCTTAGAAAAGTTTGATTCTGTGCTTTTAAGAGCACTAGAAAAGGCAATTTTAGATGATATTCCTAATTTAAAACTTGCTGTAATTGATGCAGAATCTATCACAGAATACTTTGATAAGGGTGAGGTTTCTAAAATTTATTTAAACTTCTCCGATCCATGGCCTAAGAAGTGCCATGCCAAAAGAAGATTAACTTTTAAGACATTCTTAGATCAATATAGGATAATTCTAAAAGAGGATGGAAATATTGAGCAAAAAACAGATAATCGCCATTTCTTTGAATTCTCTTTAGAATCCTTTAATGATAATGGTTGGAAGCTTCATGATATTTGTTTGGATTTACATAATGAAACTGAAAAATATCCAGATAATATCACCACGGAATTTGAAGATAAATGGTCGAAGCTTGGACCAATTTATAGGTTAGTCGCAGAAAAGAAGTAGGTGTAAATATGGCAATTTATGCATTAATTGGCGGTAAGGTCAATCGTGAAAAAGTAAATAATCGTATTGAAAGAGTCTTACTAGAAAAGATTGGTAAGGAATCCCCAACTGTGCTATATTGTCCATATGCTGTTAAGGATATAGAAAAGTCTATTCTAAAATTCCATAAAATGATGGAAGGCTTATCCTGCAATATTTTAGATTTAACCTTTGAAAATAAAGACTCCTTTGAGGAGTTATTGGAAAAATCCGATATGCTATATATCGGAGGTGGAATGAGCGATGATTTAATTGCTTATTTCAAAGAAAATAAACTAGATGAAATTTTAAGACATCATACAGTAGATAATAAAATAATAGTAGGCTCCTCTGCAGGAGCTATGCTACTGGCTAAAATCTCTATGGGAGATAAATATATGTATCAAGATAATTTCCATAATTACAACTATAAGATGGTAGAGGGATTAGGAATTTTAAATATTAGTATGTGCCCTCATTATCAAAATGAAGATTTAATATTTTATAATGACGAAATAAAAAAATATGGATTACTATCCTTTGGAATTGAAGAGGATTGTGCAGTTGTAATTGAAGAGGATACATATTATATCTTAAAGGATGATAAGAGAATGAGTGTATATGCATTCTCTCCTTATGATTCATATAAGATGAAGCCATTATATGAAGGAGAACTATATGAAAATAGCAGTATTAGGCCCTAAAAATACATATTGTGATGTAGCTTTAGATAAATATTTAAAAGAACATAATATTAAATCGGTTGAAAAGGTATTTTATCCAACAATCATTAAAACAGCCTTAGCCTGTGATGATGAAACACTAGCTATTTTACCATTTGAAAATACTTTAGATGGATTTGTAATGGAAGCATTAGATAAAATCATTCAAAGAAATTTAACCATTATTGACCAAGTAAAGCTATCTATTGATTTTGCGTTTGTTACAAACGCTTCTAATATCAAAAATGTTAAAAACATCTACTGTCAATTTAAAGCCTTTGGCCAATGCTTAGAATTCATACTAGAACATGACTTCAATGTCATAAAAACGGATAGTAATGTAGAAAGTGCTGACTTATTAGATAAGGCAGATGAAAATTTTGGTGCTATTATTCCTATTCATGTTTTAGAAAAAAGAAACTATAAAACAGTTATTTCTCATGTTGCCGATTCTATGAAGAATGAAACAAGATTCTTCATTGTTACAAGTGAGAAAAGAATGATTGGCTTAAGAGGAATGCTTAATGCCTCTTTAGTTGTATTCTCCAAAGAAGATCGTCCTGGTTTACTTTATGATATCTTAAGTAAATTTCATGATTACAACATCAATCTAAATTCGATTCTATCTAGACCATCAAAGGTAGATTTAGGCAAATATAACTTCTATATGGAGGCTTCATTAAGCATTAATGAGGTATCGTGCTTAAATGAGCTTGTAAGAGAGCTTAGAACAAAAGGTTTCGATATCGAGAATTTGGGCGTATATAATGCCCTAGATTAAGGAGTTTTTTATGAGAGCAGTAGATATTATTGAAAAAAAGAGAAATGGTAATAAGCTTACCGAAGATGAAATTAAATTCATGGTAAATGGATTTACAAAAGGCGATACAGTACAAGATTACCAAATGAGTGCCTTTAATATGGCAGTATATTTCCAAGGAATGGATGATGAGGAAGCGACTTGGATGACTAAGGCTATGCTAAATAGTGGAGATATTTTAGACTTATCTAAGATTCATGGTGTAAAAGTAGATAAGCATTCCACTGGTGGTGTAGGAGATAAAACAAGCTTAGTTGTTGCACCACTTGTTGCATCCTTAGGTATTAAGTTTGCAAAAATGAGTGGTAGAGGATTAGGTCATACTGGTGGTACACTAGATAAGCTTGAATCTATTCCAGGATATACTATTGGAATAAAAGAAGAAGATTTTATTAATCAGGTAAACCGTATTGGTATTGCCCTAATTGGACAAACTGCAGATTTAGCCCCTGCAGATAAAAAGCTTTATGCTTTAAGAGATGTTACCGCGACAGTAGAGTCTATTCCACTTATTGCATCTTCTATTATGAGTAAGAAGCTTGCATCTGGAGCTGATGTAATTTCTTTAGATGTTAAGGTTGGCTCTGGTGCATTTATGAAAAATTTAGATCAAGCAACAAAGCTTGCTGAATTAATGGTATCAATCGGTAAGATGTGTGGTAAGAAGATGAGTGCAGAGCTTACAAATATGGATGAACCTTTAGGCTTGGCAGTTGGTAATTCTTTAGAAGTAATTGAAGCAATTGATACTTTAAATGGACATGGACCAAAGGATTTTACAGAATTATGTATGGAAGTATCTGCAGAATTAATCTTAGATTCAGGTCTTGCGAAAAGCCATGAGGAAGCTTATAAGCTTGCATTAAGACAAATTGAAAATAAAGAAGCATTACATAAGTTTGTTGAGCTAGTTGATGCTCAAGGTGGAGATTCTTCATATATTTTAAATCCAGATAAATTCCCTAAGGCAAAATATATCGTTCCTGTTACTTCCACTAAAGATGGATATGTTACAAGAATTGATGCCCTAGCTATTGGCCACGCATCTATGTATTTAGGTGGTGGTAGAGCTAAGATGGATGATAAGATTGACCATGCCGTTGGTATTGTTTTAAATAAAAAGGTTGGAGACTATGTAGAAAAGGGCGAAGTATTAGCTTATATTCACGCAAATAAAGAAGATGTTTCTTTAGAAACAAAATGTGTTTTTGATGCTTATGCTATTGGAGATACAAAGATTCAACCAAAGTTAATTCTTAAAGTTGTAAAATAATTGTTTTAATGCTTGAAATAAGTGCTTAATTCCAGTATAATAAACAAGTAGTTCGGGTTGGAGGTGTTCATATGCAAGACTTTATAATCGATATTTTCGTAGCGATTGTTGCAATTCTATTAATCATTATCGTTATGCTTCAAGGCTCTAAGGATGATATCAATGATGCCTTCAATGGTAGTAAATCAGATTTATTCAAGAACCAAAAAACAAGAGGCGTAGAATTATTCATGCAAAGAACAACTGCTGGTTTGGCTGTTGTATATATAGCATTAGTTCTTGTTTCTGTATTCTTACATACAAGATAATGATATTTAATGGGGATTTTCAATACGAAAATCCCCTTTTTTCTTGTATAATAAATATAGATAGGAGGTTAGCTTATATGGATAAAAGAAAAATTAAAGAAGAGATTAAAAAGAATTTAAAATCCTATGCATTATCTAAAGATTTATTAGCGAAGGCTTTAAATCTTAGTGA
Organism: Anaeroplasma bactoclasticum; assembly: GCF_003550015.1. Classification (GTDB taxonomy): domain Bacteria; phylum Bacillota_I; class Bacilli_A; order Acholeplasmatales; family Anaeroplasmataceae; genus Anaeroplasma; species Anaeroplasma bactoclasticum. Next base: position 41,474 of record NZ_QXEV01000007.1, on the reverse strand, counting down.
TGATGAAATAGAAGATGCTTTAAATGACTTACTAAAGGATGGACAAATTAAATATTTAGATAACCTTGAGCTATATAAGCTTAGCCCAAAGAAAAAAGAAAAATCCTTTGGAATGGTAGATAAGGAGCAGGTTATAGAAAAGATAAGAGATTATCATATTTATAAATTCTCTACCTTATCTAAGGTACTTAATGTTAATCCAAAGGAGCTTAAGGCAACTTTAAAGTGCTTAGAGGATGAGGGAATTATTTATTATTCTCCATTTTATGATATCTATTCTATTTTAAAGGTTGCAACTCTAGATGTAAAAGAAAGAGGCTATGCATTTGCAAAGGTTGAAGGTGAGGAAGAAGAATATTACATTTCTCCTGATGATTTAGGAAATGCATATGATAAGGATATATGTCATATATTCCCAACAGGATATGATGATAAATTAAAGGGTGCCGCTGTAAAGGATATTATAGAAAGAAGTCATACAAAGGTTATTGGTAGACTTCAGGTTAAAGGAAAAAAGTATCCTAAATATAAAGTAGAATCTGTAATGAATTCCTTCCCTGTTACTGTAGATGTATCCAAAGAGGATTTAAATGGTGCATATATAGGTGCAATTGTATCTTGTGATATAGAATATACAAAGGGTTATTCTATAAAGGGTAAAATTACTGAAGTATTAGGTTCACCAGATGATCCTGGTATTGAAATATCTGAAATTGCCTTAGAATATGGCTTTAAAATGCCTTTTTCTCCTGAAACAGATGAAGAATTAAAGACTATTCCAGATATGGTTAAAAATGAAGAAATTTATGGCAGAAGAGATTTTAGAAATTTAGCTACTATCACTATTGATGGAGATGATTCGAAAGACTTTGATGATGCAGTATATTTAGAAAAATTAGATAATGGAAATTACAATTTACAGGTACATATTGCGGATGTATCTCATTATGTACTTGAGGGGAACCCTCTAGATTTAGATGCATATAGTAGAGGTACATCTGTATATCTTGCAGATAGAGTAATCCCTATGATTCCACATAAGCTTTCTAATGGAATATGCTCTTTAAATGAGGGAGTAGATAGATTAGTATTATCTTGCTTGATGGAAATAGATCCTAAGGGTAAGCTTATCAATTATGAAATTGTAGAAGGTGTAATCAATTCTCATCACAGAATGACTTATACGAATGTCAATAAAATGATTGAAGGAAATGAAGAAGTCATAAAAGAATATAGTGATATTTATCCTATGATTTTAGATATGGTGGAATTATCACAAATTCTAAGAGGAATCCGCCATAAAAAGGGTGGAATTGAATTTGAAAGTGAAGAATATAAATTTGAATTAAATAAAGATGGTTCACCAAAGGAAATTCATAAAAGAGTACAAGACACTGCAGAAAAGCTTATTGAGGATTTTATGCTAGAAGCAAACCAAACGGTTGCTTACCACATGTCTATTATGAATTTACCTTGTGAATATCGTATTCATGAAAAGCCAGATCAAGAAAAGCTTCATAATACATTTAATCAAATAGCTTCTATGAAGATTTCTGTTAAGAATATCCAAAATGATATTCATCCAAAGGAAATCCAGCAATTACTGGAAAATGTAAAGGATCATCCAAATCATTTAATTATTAATACTATGCTATTAAGAAGTATGATGAAAGCAAAGTATTCTAGTGAATGCTTAGGACACTATGGACTTGCTATGAATTACTATTGTCATTTCACATCACCGATAAGAAGATATCCAGATTTAATGGTTCATAGAATGATTAAAAAGTTATTTTTACATCCAAGTGAAACCCTAGACCGTGATATAAGAAGATACCAAGCAATATTACCAGATATCGCATTTAAAAATTCCAAATCGGAAAGAAATGCAGTAGACTGTGAAAGAGCAGTAAATGACATGCTATACGCATGGTATATGGAATCTCATATTGCAGAGGTTTTCCCTGCAACCATTACTTCCATTACACCATTTGGTATGTTTGCAGAAATCAATAATGGTATTGAGGGCTTAATTGCATATAGAGATATGAATGGCTATTTTGATTATAATGAGCACACGATGAGTGCATCAAATGGTAGAATTACTTATCATTTAGGGGATAAGGTAAATGTTAAGGTAATCTATGCGAATAGATTAGAAAGAAAGATTGATTTTAGAATTGAGGGAGAAGAAGATGAGTTGTAGTTATGAGTGGGATTTGAATAAGCTTTATACTTCATTAGATTCAAAAGAATATAAGAAGGATAAAGAAGAAGTAAAAAGCTTAATTCAAAAAGAGATTTCTTTAGCAGAAAATTTCAAAAAGGAATCTATTGAAGAATATTTAAAATGTGAAGAAAGATTAAGTGTATTATTAACATTAATGTTTAGCTATTCTTCACTAAAAACATCTACTAATGTAAATGATATGGAATCCTATGGGGAAATGGCATCCTTACAAATGATTTTACAGGATGGAGTTAAAGCAGAGGTTGCCTTTAACCATTTTCTAAAGGATATAGATATTGATGATTTAGTTAAGGATAATGATTTCTTAAAGAATTATAAATATCTATTACAAAAGGCAAAGGAAAAATCATTACATATGCTATCTGAGAAGGAAGAGGTATTATATTCTAAGCTTAGAATGGTATCTTCTGATGGCTGGAGTGATTTACAATCAAAATTAACCTCTAATTTGTCTATTAAGGTAGAAGGCTTTAAAGAAGCAATGCCTTTATCTAGTGTAAGAGGATTAGCTTATGATAAGGATCCAATTGTAAGAAAAAATGCATATCTAGCAGAATTAGATGCATACCAAAGCATTAAGGATGCAGTTGCCATGGGATTAAATAATATTAAAAGAGAAGCCAATATTATGTGCTCCTTAAGAGGATATAATAGTATTTTAGATATGGCACTTAAAAAGAACCATATGAAAAAAGAAACACTAGATGCTATGATAGAGGCAATTAAAGAGGAGCTTCCTAAATTTAGAGAATATTTTAAAGCGAAGGGTAAGGCCTTAGGCCATAAGAATGGCTTACCATTTTATGATTTATTTGCCCCAATGGGAAATTTAACAAAAACTTATACATATGAAGAAGCAGAAAGTGAAGTATTGGATGTATATAAATCCTTCTCTAACCATTTATATGAAATGGGCTATAAGGCATTCCATGAGGGCTGGATTGATGCCCTACCTCACGAGGGTAAGGTTGGTGGTGCCTTCTGTTCTGGTATAACTCCTATTGGTGAATCTAGAGTTTTAACAAATTTTACAGGCCAAATGAGTGATATTCAAACCCTAGCTCATGAGCTTGGTCATGCATATCATAATGAAGTATTAAAGGATTCCTTACCATTAAATCAGGATTATCCTATGCAGCTAGCTGAAACTGCATCTATTCTATGCCAAACATTAATGAGTAAAAAGCTTATAGAAGAAACTAAGGATAGATTAGAAAAGCTTACTGTAGTTGAAAATTCATTACAAGAAGATACTCAATGTGTAGTAGATATCTTATCTAGATATTTATTTGAAAACATGGTTGCTAATGAAGATGTATCTAAGCCATTATCTGCATCAGATATGTGTGAATTTATGATAAAAGCTCAAAAGGAATCCTATGGTGATGGATTAGATTCTAACTATTTACATCCATATATGTGGTTATGTAAATCCCATTACTATAGTGCATCCAATGGTTTTTATAATTGGCCATATGCCTTTGGCTTATTATATGCAAAGGGCTTATATGCAAAATATATGGAAAACAAAGATGAATTTGTAAAAAATTATGACCAAATGTTAAAAAATACTTGTATAATGGATGCGGAAGATGTCGCATTATCTATGGGTATCGATATTACTAAGAAGGAATTTTGGATTTCTTCTTTAAAAACTATAGAAGAAGATATAGAATTATTTAAAGAATTATTGAAATAGGTGAAGTTTATGAAGGTTATTTGTACCAATAAGAAAGCTACATTTGAATATTTTATCCTAGAAAAATTCGAAGCTGGTATTAAGCTTAAGGGTACAGAGATTAAAGCTATTCGTGAAGGACACTGTAATATTAATGATGCATATGTCATTATGAAGAATAATCGTCCTTGGATTGTAAACATGTTTATTGCAAAATATGAATTTGGTAATATATTTAATCATGATGAATTAAGATCTAGGGAATTATTATTACATAAAAAGGAATGTATAAGGCTAGCAACAAGAATCAAGCTAGATGGCTTGACTCTTGTCGCCTTACGTTGCTATTTTGAAGGTTCCTTAGTTAAGGTTGAAATTGGCCTTGCAAGAGGAAAGAAGCTAACAGATAAAAGAGAAGCAATAAAAGAAAGAGATTCGAAGCGTAATCAAGAAAGAGATTATAAAAATTCTTTTAAATAGTTGCAAATTCTAAATACTTCTGTATAATGTTAGTGCAACAATTAAATAAATTTGGGGATGTACTGGATTCGCTGTGAGTTATGAAGGTATGTAAGCATGTCGGAGTAGACTCCGTTAAAAACGTCGAGGTTTAAATAACCGCAGAAAAAGAAAATGATTATGCATTCTTAGCAGCTCGTAACAACGGTGCAGCTAACTATGCTTACGCTTGCTAATATAATATAAGCGGCCCACCCAATATGTTTTCTGTGCGTATTGGCTTTGGGTTTTATTCTAGCAGAATATACTTTTATTGTGCTACTCTAACAATAAAAATGAATCTAATAGAGTGTAGTCAGTTTTTGGTCGGCTTACCAGCTTAGGGCTGATGAAGTTTTATGGTAAGATAAGCATGTAGAAAGCCTACTGAATTAGTTTGCATACATGGGTTCGATTCCCATCATCTCCACCATAATGAATAGTATATTTTGATACAATTTTGTATTAAGGTATTTTATATAAAAGTGGCTTGGTTAAGCCATAAATTGAATATTTAAGGTGTTTATTAATGCTTCAAAAATTGCAAATATAAGTACCTTTTTATTTTTTGTTACAAAACAAAATTTTAGAACCGCACACCTTTTAACGATTGCATATACTTTTTAACGATTAGTGATACTTTTTAACGTTTACTTATACTTTTTAACGATTATCACTTTTTATATATTTTTTTAAGATTTGTACTCGGACATTTTTCCTATACTCGGACATTTTTCTATCATTGCGACTATTTTGAACTCTAATTATATGATATAATTATATTCATAAAGACAGTTAATTATTTGGAAGGTGATTAACTATGAATAAATTGTGGTCTGATAAAAATAAAGAGGTGCAAATATTAATATCTAAAGAAACTACATTTAATGATGGTATTAAAGCGTTAATTTTATATAATTTAACAACACTTGAAATAAATGCTAAAAAGGAAAGGGCTGATAGAGCTGTAATAACTACTGCACATTTTCCTTATATTAAAAGATTTGATGATTTCGACTTTGATTTTCAACCAGAATTAAATAAGGCTGAAGTAATGGATTTAAAATATCTTAGATTCTTTGATGATTATTCAAACATTCTATTTATAGGTATGCCAGGAGTCGGTAAAACTCATCTTGCAACCTCTACTGGTATTGAAGCTGCGACAAATGGTAGATCAACATATTTTATAACTTGCCATGAGCTGTGTCTTCAACTGAAAAGGGCACAATTAGAAAACAGACTCGAAACCAGACTTAAACATTTCTTTTCTTATAGTTTATTAATAATCGATGAAGTTGGATATCTTCCAATGGATATAGAAGCTTCTAATCTTTTATTTCAACTCATCTCTAAAAGATATGAAAAGAAATCAACTATCATCACTTCTAACAAGCCACTAAATAAATGGCATGAAATCTTTGGCGATGCAGTACTTGCTAATGCTATATTAGATAGATTATTACATCATTCAAAGGTGATAACCATTAATGGTCCGTCATATAGAACAAAAGACTACTTCATTGAAAAGTAGTCCGCGAATCCCCTAGGGGATTGTTATATTGATTGATAATTGTACAAAATAACTGTACCTTAATTGTTCATTTTTATATTGACTTTAATACGAGATAGGGTGCTAAAATTTTATTAAAACATCTCTACTTTGACAAATAGTCAAAAACCGAACCCACAAAAGTATTGGTTCGTTTTAAAAAATAAGGATTTTTCAAGAAGTATATGTGCATATTTTCGCACATATGGTGAAAAGAAAAATCCTTTTTTGTTTGTTTCTTAATATCTTAATTATATTGGGTTTGGTTTTGTGACAGTAAAAGGGTACCGTTAGAACCCTAATATAAAAAAAGTGAAGCACACTTTTTCTGTCTACTTATAAATTTATAAATTTTTCATAAAAAATGTTGACAAGTATGCTTGGCACAATGTATAATAAAGTTGCAAAGTTAACTTGGCAGTAATGCATTAGGAGGAATAAAATGAATAAAGATGAAATATTGCTAAAGGCACAAGAAGAAAATAAAGGAAAGGATCTTGCTGATAAATCTGCACGAAACGATGGTAGTTGGATTGCATATTCAGTTGGTGTTATTTTAATTATCTTAGTTGATACAATCAATGGATTTGTATTACATAATGTAAATAGAGGAGCTGATTTTGCTTTATTTTCTATGGCATTTGTTATTTTTTTAGTTAAATACATTAAATTGAGAAAAAAACATGAATTAATACCTTTAATTATTTGGGGCGTTTTATCAATTAGCATGCTTGTTCTTTGGATTTTACAATTATGTGGAGTTTTATAATATGGATAAAGAATTAACTTTACATAATAATTTATCTCAAATTAGAAAAGAAAAAAAATTATCACAAAATGATTTGGCAAAATTAGTAGGTGTTTCCAGAAATACAATTAGTTCAATAGAAACTGGTCAGTATGAACCAACAGCAAAGCTTGCTTTATTATTATGTGTGGCATTAGATAAAAAATTTGAAGAATTATTTTATTTTTAACGTTTAAAAGTCGGTATTTTTATCGGCTTTTTTCTTTTCAAAGATAAGTTATATAAATTAAATTACCTTTTATTTATGTTTTCTTTGTAATATATTCCCCAATTTGTTAATGAATCTAATATTGGTTTCAAAGTTTCTCCTAGTGGAGTTAATGAATACTCAACTTTTGGTGGAACTACAGGATATACCTCTCTATGAATTATTCCATCTGATTCTAATTCACGTAGCTGTTGAGTAAGCATTTTTTGAGTTATTCCAACTATAGATTTTTTTAATTCAGAGAATCTTAATGTGCCTTTCATATGTAAATCTCTTAATATTAAAACCTTCCATTTATCCCCAATTATGGATAAAGTTGTTTCTACAGGACAAGCTGGTAAATTGTTATTGTTAATCATAATTACCTCCATAGTATCATTTTTGACACTATACCACTTTTTAGTGCGTACTTTTAATTTTGATACAAATATTATATATTATAATTGTAAATAAATAAAGAGGTGAATATATAATGAATAGAGTAGTAGAAGAATTAAAGAAAGTAAAAATATTTTATATTGCAACTGTAGAAGATGATCAGCCTAGAGTTAGACCATTTTCTAGCATTGCAGAATTTGAAGGTAATGCATATATATGCACAGGTAAGCATAAGGAGATTTATTCTCAAATTTCTAAAAATCCAAAGATTGAGTTATCTGGTATGTATGATGGTGGTACATGGTTAAGAGTAAGTGCAACCCTAGAATTAGATGAAAGAGTTGAAGCTCAAGAGTCTGTCTTAAATGATCCTACAGGTCCATCACAATTATATAAGCCAAATGATGGAAGATTTGTAGTATATAAATTAACAAATGTAAAAGCATTAAAATATAATTTTTATGCAGCACCTGAGGAAATAAAATAGTGAATGAAATTGATTGGTGCATCAATTATTTAAAGGAATATAATCATATTATTTATAATTTAGGTGACACTAAAGAAAACCAATTTAGATCGCTTATGAATATAACTATGCCGTATGATTTATCCGATGAATATTACGAAAAAGAAGAAAAAGTATTAAAAAGCATTTTATCTAGAAAAACTATTATAGATATAATTGATTTTGATAATGGTATATCAATAGCTAAAGGTGATATTACATTATTTAAGGTAGACGTCATCGTTAATGCTTGTAATTCAAAACTATTAGGCTGCTTTCAGCCACTTCATAAATGTGTAGATAATGCAATTCATTCATTTGCAGGATTAAAGGTAAGAAGAGATTTAATGGAAATTATGGATAATCAAGGTCATGATGAGGCTAATGGCTTATGTAAGGTTACAAAAGGATATAATTTGCCTAGTAAATATATTTTTCACACTGTAGGTCCTATATATAATAATTTAAAGCAGGATGCTATAGATTTAAGAAATTGCTATTATAACTCATTAAAAATGGCCGATGATATGAAATTAGAATCTATTGCCTTTCCTTCAATATCAACAGGTATCTTTGGTTATCCAATAGAAAAAGCAAGTGAAATTGCTATAAATACAGCTAAAGAATATCTTGAAAAAGAAAATAAGAATCTAAAGAGAATTGTTTTTGTACTATTTAGTGAAGGTGATTATAGTGTTTACGAAAGAAGAATTAATAAAGCTTATTAATGATGCTGATGCGGTAGTAATTGGTGCTGGCGCTGGTTTATCTAGTGCTGCAGGATTTGAGTATGGTGGCAAAACATTCATGGATAACTTTAAATATATGTATGATGAATATGGCTATCAGGATATGTATAGCGCTGGATTTCATGATTTTGATACAGAAGAAGAAAAATGGGCATATTGGTCTAAGATGATATATTTAAATAGGTATAAATTTGGAGCTAAGGATTTATATAAAAGGTTATTAAAACTTGTTCTGAACAAGGATTATTTTGTAATAACTACTAATGTAGATCATCAATTCCAGCTCGCAGGATTTGATAAGACGAGACTATTTTATATGCAAGGTGACTATGGCTTATTTCAATGTAGCAAGCCATGTTCAAAAGAAACTTATGATAATAAAGAATATGTCTTAAAAATGGTTGAACAAATAAAAGATAATAAAATTCCTTCGTCTTTAATTCCCAAATGTCCTAAATGTGGAAGAGTAATGACTACCAATCTAAGATGTGATGATACATTTGTAGAAGATATAGGATGGCATAACGCAAAGCATAGATACGATGAATTTATTCTAAAAAATAAAGATAAAAAGATATTGTTTTTGGAATTGGGAGTTGGTTTTTCAACACCTGTATGGATTAAATATCCTTTTATGCAAATGACATACCAAAATAAAAACGCTAAATATATATGCATTGATTATTCTAATCCATATGTTCCAAATGAAATAAAAAATCAATCATATTCTGTAAAAGATAATATAGAAAAGTATATTTAGTTTTTATTCATTAGTAAGCGATGGGGCAAATCCCTAAAGGGGTGTTCACTTTTTGTGGTTGGTGTGTTCATTCTTGTATTAAAATAATTTATCATAGGCAAATAGTCAAAAACCGAACCCACAAAAGTATTGGGTCGTTTAAAAAATAAGGATTTTTCAAGACGTATATGTGCATATTTTGCACATAAGTCGAAAAGAAAAATCCTTTTTTTGTTTCTTAATATCTTAATTATATTGGGTTTGGGTTCTCTGACAGTAAAGGGGGACCGTTAGAACCCTAATATAAAAAAGTGGAGTCAACCTCCACTTAGATAATTACATTATTAATGTTTCTTTTTGAATAGAATATATTTACTATTGTTACAGTAAAAGAATTATCATCAATAAAATATAAAATTTTATAATTTTTAAAATGTGTTGATCTAATGTTTTTATTTTTCAAGAAATCTTCATCACATAATTTATGTCTTTTTGGTAATTCATTTAAAGAATTGATTGTAGAAATAATTCCAAGAACTATATTTTGTGCAGTTTTAGGCTCAAGTAATATATCAGCAATATAATCATATATTTCATTTAAGCTTTTATTTGCTAAAGAAGAATATTCAATTTTATATTGCATTATTAAATTTCTTCCTTAAATTTAATTCTACATCTTCACTTGAAATAGTAGTACCATTATTATGTTCTTCAATTGCTTTATCACACATTAAAGCAATTTCATCTTCGGTATAATCTTCATATGCTTTAGGAATATTTGAAATAACAGGTGTAAATGGAATGCCATTTCTCATTTTTATTTGATTGAAGTACATAGTAATTGCAGTTGTCATAGGGATTCCTAGACTTTTTAATATTTTATCAACATCATTTTTCAAATCTGAATCTATGCGTAATGAAATAGTTGCATCTTTTTGCATTGATAATCACCTCTAGTTATATTATAGTTTAATAATATAACAAAATCAATACAGTGTAATGCAAATGTTTACTATACTTGATGATAATAAAATAATATTGTAGAATATATTTGTTTATAGCATTGTGGGTGATTAAAGTGAGTAATAGTTTAATTAAAGGTATTCATCATATTTCTATGAAATGTAGTAATACTGAAATAGATAAGGTATTCTATTTTTATAGAGATATATTGGAATTAGATGTATGTAATGAATGGGATACCGGAATAATGATTGATACAGGATCAGGTATAATTGAAATATTTCATAATGGAGAAGTAAGTCCAAAAGGAACGATTAGACATTTTGCTTTATCTGTTACCGATACTAAATCATTGACTGAGAGAGTTAGAAATGCTGGGTATGATGTCATAACAAAACCAAAAGAAATATGTTTATCACATCTTAAAGCAATTATTTCTTTTGTAAAAGGACCGATTGGAGAAGAAATAGAATTTTTTCAAGAGATTAATAGTTAGTGGGTTCGGGTTTAAAAGAGTACGCTTCACTAATAGATTTGAATACGAATTCTTGATAATTTAAGGGTTCGTTTTTTGCTTGCTAGAGATATTATAGATAAGATTAGAGCGAAGTCTCCTAATGTTGTAATAGAGAAAATCAAGGAAACTAAGGGGACTTTTTATTCTACTATCTATATAAAAATGCTATAATTGATTGAAGAGAAGGTTGTGATGCGATGATGAAAGAGTCTAAGTTTATAATATATGATTTTATTTTTTCAAGTCGCAAAAAAAATCTAGAAAAATCTTTAAAGGAATATGGAATACCTTATAAAGATGCGAATAATACCATATGTTTCGAAACGCACTTCGAGAACGAAACACAAAAGTGGTATGCTGAATATAAGAAGGATAAAATACTTTTCTTATCTTTTTTTTGTGAATCTGAAAACCCAGATGATTCTTCAGCAATTAGAGATCAATTAAAAAGAAATTATTTATTTGTTAATCATGACACTATGGCTATGGTTGATAATTACGTATGTACCTCAGATAGAAACATAAATATATTTGTTGAAATTACTCAAGTATTTAGAATACGAATTTCATTTGTTCCAGAAGGAATAAATACAAATCATAGAGTAAAAGATTCTAAAGAAAACATTTATTTGGCGTTAAATATTGTTTTAGGATTAGGCTTAAGTTCTATTTGCTTTTTTCTGTATAATTTAATTAACTTGAAATGGCTTAATATTCTTATGGCAGTGTTTTCGATAGTGTTTATGCTTGTGAGTTGTTTTTTCTTGTCCTTAGGAATGGATGGGTCAAGAAAAAAATCACTAATAGTATCTGTGATTTTTTCTCTAGTATATTGGGGAGTTGTATTTGTTTTTTTACTCATAATAAATCAAAATAGTATTCCAGATATAGGACAAAGAGTTGTTAATTCAACTTATTATGCTATTTATGCTATGCCTTCCTACATAGTAGTAGTAATTGTTGCGTTTTTAATTATGGCAGCCGCTAGTTATGCATAATATTGGTGACTCGGTATAACTAAGGTATGCTCCACCATATCGAAACAATAGCTTTGATACAATCGTATCAAGGTTTTTTATTTAGCTTTCTTTAATATAGAATAACATTTCTTCATGAGATTTAGATTTGCTTGTTATTTCTATTAATGTTCTCCATGGGATTTGGCCACCAAGTTGGTGGCTAATTTCACCAATTGTATATTCACAAGCTATTTGTGACATATAATTTAAGTTTTGGACAGAGTAGGAATGTTTTTTTATTGCTCACATTTTGCAACGACTATTTTATATACTATGGCTGTATTAAGGGAAGTGAAATGAAATCTTAATACAAGTGAGTCATTCTAAATAAAAACTATATTATAAAAAAACTTAAGGAAAGGAAGTAATAGTATGAAAAAAAGAATGGGTATTATTATATCATTATTATTTGCTACAATTACTACATGTGCACTAGCTTCTTGTGGAAGAAGTAAGTGGGAATATAGTAAAAAGGATGCTTCTGAATTTATTGAGCTTAATGCTCAGGTATCGAAGAAGGATTCAACAAAATATGAAATGGATATTACATCTGAAAATCCAGTGTTCAAAAACATAGTATCCAAGGATAATATATTATTATTTGATTTATCTAAGGTAAATAATGTTAAGGGATACATGAAATATGAGGATATAAAGGATCATTTAATTCCTATTTCTAGTACAAATGAATCAAGCAATCAGGCAATTACAATAGAATTCTTTGATGATGATGTAACAGAGATAGGTGTATTAGTTCATAAAGATTCATTGAAGAAGAATTCCTTTGCCTATGCTGTTGGAAGAATTTTTTCAAATAAGGAAGAGCTTCAAACGAAGTATGAAGAAGAAATCATTAAGAAAAAGGGTGGCTGGGATACAGCAAATAAGGGTATTCAAATGGCAAATTATATCACAAGCTCAATTCTTGGTTATATAGCGAATAATCCATCTGTATTTGCAGGCGGTATCTTCGGTCTTGCAACTACACTAGGTAATGCATTCCTTTCCAGTGGTCCAACGCTTGCAGATGTTTCTAGAGAGCTTGGTGTAATCGATGCAAAAATAGATGCAATTAGCAATCAAATTGATGCAAATCAAAAGGAAATTCTAGATGAATTTGTAAGAACTCAGGCTATGATCGATGAGGTTAAGGTAAACCAATATAATCAAAATATTCAAGCCTTCCAAACATCTTATGTTAAGCCTATTGAGGATTACTTATTAGTTTATAAGGATTCTATCGAGCAGTATTTCAAGAAATATGTAAGCGAGCCTCATAATGTATGTGTATATTATGGAAAGGATGATATTTTAATGAAATCTGAGGATGACATTTCAAATGCGGAAAAGGTTGAATTTAAAATTTCTGAATTTAAGAATTCTATCGATTATTTAAAGAAGAATAAGGAAATTGTAGATGATAAGTTCCCTCTTGCAATGAATAAGGATATCAAGGCTGCATTAAATGGAGTAACCCTACCAAAGGGTAGAAGCCTAGATGTGGTTGTTGAGGATATTTATAAGACCATTTGTGACATTGTAAATCAAGAGGTTTTAACAAAGGAAAATGAGGTAATGCATAGAGATGTATTACAATTGGTAAATAATTTCGTATCCTATGCAAAGGCAATTGCAGGTATTAATTTTGAAAGTGTAATTAATTCTTATGTATCTAGATTAGAATATATCTACAATTTTAGCTTTGAAACAAAGAAAATTGTTCGTGATTTATTTGCAGCAATTAAGCTAAATCTAGATCAGTATCTATGTGTTGCACAAGCAGCATGCATCGCCCAAAAGATTAATTATACAAAGGAGATTGGACAAGCCTACATGAATGCTGCAGACTACATTAGCTCTAAATATGATGGACAAATGAAGGTGGATGATAATTATAGCTATATCGCAAAGAATAAGATTAAAGGTGATTTATATCATGCCTATGCTCAAGTATCCTTCACAAACCTAGGTAATAGTCCAACCTTCCATGCAAGCTTTGAATTAAGGAATAATCTAAGCTATGATGGAGCAAACATCTGTGGTAATCTTGTTGATGTTAATTCTATTAAGTTTGTAAATTATACCAACATGCGCGCGATATCAACTCGTTATAGCCTATTAAGAAACATTGGTGTTACAAAGGAAGATACCTTAATCCATTATTTAGCAGCAAATAATATTGTATCCTACGATGGAATTGATTTATTATATAGAGTATTCAATAGTGGAAGAACTGTATACAAGCTTGCAAGAATTCTTACATCCTATAATATTAGAGATTTAAGAGATTCTGATTCCTTCAAGCTAAGATGTGCATGCTGTGGTAATAATGATGGATATTACTTCAATCTAGGCCAGGAATACAAATATCGCTATTCTGATTTCAATTGTGAATCAAAGTACTGGAGCGGAAAGATGTCCTATGGAGATATCATATCTAGTGAAACTGGTGCATTAGATAATCAAAACCTAGTAAGTGCATACGCAAGATACAGTGAATCTCATTGGTATTGGTCTGACGATGAGCACTGGGGCTTCAATAATGATGTCTTCGGTGAATATTTCTTCATATTCTCTATCGTGTAAAAATGATTTAGAGCTTATGCTTCATTTTATGGTAAAATGAAATATAAAAAGTGATTCAAAATGAGAAATAGATTAAAAGCATACTTACTTATTGAAGTAGGGTTATACCTTACATTACTCGTATTACAAGTGATACATATGAGCTATGGCTATAGCCTAAAGATTAATCAGGAAACTATAAATATAGTTCACAAGTAAACGAATAAAAGATTAAATAATATAAGCTCAATAAATTAGACACATTTAAAAAGTTGTCTAAAGAATTGAGCTTATTTTTTATTATAAATAGTGGTAGAATAAAGAAGGATATAACGAGGTTATGAGAGGAGAGTTAATATGAAGAATCGTTTTATTGGACTTTGTTTAATAGGAGCATCTGTGCTAGCATTATCTAGCTGTGGGGAGGCTTCTGATACTTTTGGTTATCAAAAAGAAGTAGTAGATGGGTATTATACATATGATGCTACATTTCAAAATGGAGTAAAAAAGAGCTATAAGCTAAACCAGGATTGTAATGCTGCTGTAATTGGTAACTGTTTAGTTTGTAGCTATTTTGATGGTGGATTTCTAACTAGGACAGTTTTAGATATAGAAAATAATCGATTCACAGAATATTGCACTAATATACATTCTGTGACTGAGTCTTCTATAGGTACTTATGATAAAAGTAATGTTTATAAAATAGTTGTAGATGTTGAAGATGGAAATATAGATAGGTGGTTAAAGGAAAATTCATCTTATTTGTTTTTAATTGAAGATGAATTTAATGATTTAAAATATTCCTATACTGTAACAGAATATGATTTAAAAGACGGAGAGTGGGAAGAGGATACCCTAAGTACAATTAAACATGAGTGTTTATATGATACTAATGGGAATAAAATAACTCAAATAGACCTTGATTATGGTTCTTATAGTAAACAAGATTTTACTTATAATGATAATAATAAGATAGAAAAAATAGTACATTCTTATGATTCTTATGGGACTGGAGAATATACTTTAAGGAATGTTGTAGATTTTACTTATGATTCATCCTTAAACTTGATTAGAAAAGACTATAAGGATAAGAATGGTGAATTAGAGACTTATCATGAGTATACATATGATTCAAATAATAATTTATTAAATGAAAAATATTATTCATGGGGAATAGAGTTAGATTCTGATTTTAGTTATGAATATGATGATGATAACCATTTAATATTAGAAACTATGAAATATACTAGCAATCAGAAGATGGCTCAACAATTATGTTGGACTTCATCAAGACCAATAGATTGTAAGAAAGAGTATAGATATGAACAGGATAAGTTAGTTTATGAACATGATACTTATTATTATTTAGAGTTTGGTGGAGATATTCTTTCTGAAGATGAATACTATTATCATGATAATGGTAAGGAGCATATTAGTTCTAATAGAAGCAGAGGAACAAAAAATGTATATGAATATGATGATTTAAATCGTATTATATCTGAAAGTGAATATTTTTACGATGATAATGATGTAGATGTGTTTTATGGAAAAAGAATATATACCTATAAAGAAAATAGCAATTTAATTTTAAGTGAATCTTATAAAAACGAGAGTGGAACAGATTTGGTTATTGATTATACATATGATTCATTTAATAACTTATTAGAAAAGAAGGAATCTTATAGAGATAATGGTCTTTCAAATGAATCCTATAAAGAGGTATATGGTTATGATTCTAATGGACTTGTAGTAAAGTATGAAGAGTATTATAGAAATGGTTTAGCTATGGAATTGTTTTATTCATTTGAATGGAATTATGAAGGAACTAATTTTATATCCTATACAGAGGTTTCAAATCCTATAAAGCATTAATTAAGTGTATCATTAAACATTTTATGGCAATTATTACATTTTAGCCTATTATAAAATAGAGTAATAAATGTAGGCCTATTCGATATGAAATCATCTTTGATAGTTCTATCTTTTTTACCAAATTTTATTACATTAGTTGAATTACAAGAGGGACATATATTTATATCTTTTGGAATTAGTGTTATCTCAACTCTATATTCGTCGTTAGAAGAGAATTCATCCTCTACTCTAATTCTATTATCTCCTTCATCTTTTAAAGTTTCTAATAATGATTTATAATACATTTGATCTCCTTTCTTAAATGGTTTCTCGACAATTCTAATTATAAAAGGAGATCATTTTTTTATAAAGAAAATACCTACCTCCGATTGGAAGTAGGTATGAAATATAATAACTACCTTAAATTTTAAGTGATAACTACCTACCTTATAATTTAAAGAACCGGTATAAAACATCTATGATAGGTTTTTTTAATTCGTTTGAATAATTTGTGTTATAATTAAGAAGTGTTTAAGGAGAGTTATTATGCAGTTTATTAAAAAACATATATTATCTATTTTAGTTTTATTATTTACATTATTGTTCTTTGTTTTATTTTTATATATTGATTTAGGACAGGTATTTTATATTTTAAGTGGATCTAATTCTTTAAATTTTATGGGTATTTTTCGTAAAACTTGGTTTTTATTAATCCCTGTTACAGTATTAATTCCTGTAATTATTGTATTTACGGTATTCTATTTAAAGAATACTAAAGGAAAAAGAAAATGGATTACATTTTCATTAACACTAGCCTTTGAGCTTATATATACTTTTGTTTATTCTATGTATGCAGTTGCACCGGGGGTATCCTTTTTTCCAAGAAAGGGGAGTTTATCTTTTACAAATGAATATATTAAAGAAGTAAAAGTAGATGTCGATTCTAATACATATACTTCCCTTTATTATGATAAGAATCTACCAGAGGTTACTATTTTATTTTGTGGTAATTCGATGACATCTACACAAGCATTTAATTATTTAGAATATAGATTAGATTCTTCAAGTAGAAATCTTTTAGTTATGGATTATCCAATGTTTATGGATAATCAAGGTAGATTAAATGAAGAAACTATATATAAAGAAGTAGATGCTTATATGTCTTATTTAGTTGATGTTGAAGGCTATACCTATAGCCAAATTAGGGTTGCAGGATTTTCTATTGGTACAGGTGTTGCTTGCTATGCGGCTGAAAAGTATCCAGTAGCTAATTTAGTTTTATTTGCACCATATCATAAATTTAGTGCTGCAATGAATAATGTTACTCCTGTATTCTATGGCCCTCTTGAGCTTTGTGTAAGATTTAAATTTAATTCATATGATAGAGCCCCAAATATTAATTGTAAAACGACAATTCTTTATTCTCTTAGTGATAAAGTAATTCCAAATTCTTCAACAAAAGAATTAATACCTAGATTTAAAGATTCAGAAGTAATTACTTATAATGGATATACTCATTCACAGGTATTCTTTAATCCAACCACCTATAGCTATTTATTACATTAATGCCTAATTTTTAGGCATTTTTTTGCAACTCGGTACCTAATTTTTGTAACTTACTTAAAAACTCTTGCCAATAATCACAAGAAAATGATAGATTAAGGATGGTGATAATATGTTTAAGATAAGTATTGAACAAATAGATAAAGAAAAGAATGAAGAAATTATCATTAAATGCCATGAGATTAATGATGATGTTTTATCCTTAGTTAATAAATTAAAGGAAAGAGATATAAAAACAAATTCTATTACTGGCGTTAAGGGTGAAGATATTTATTCTATAAGATTTAAGGATATCTATTATATAGAAGCTACAGAGAATAAAACATTCATTTATTGCAAGGATGATTTTTATGAATCTAAGCTTAAGCTATATGAAATAGAAGAAATGGTTA
Source organism: Anaeroplasma bactoclasticum (assembly GCF_003550015.1). GTDB lineage: Bacteria > Bacillota_I > Bacilli_A > Acholeplasmatales > Anaeroplasmataceae > Anaeroplasma > Anaeroplasma bactoclasticum. The sequence continues at coordinate 23,238 of NZ_QXEV01000007.1, read as the reverse complement.
AGGGATTATCCTTTTTTAGGTGCTCTAAATCAATTATTTTACATTACAGTAAAATAGATTGTGTGACTCCAGCATTTAATGGAAGATTTGAAGCCAAGCTATTTAATGGGGAAAGGGTTATTATATCTAGACAATATGTTCCCACATTAAAAGAAATTTTAGGTATATAGGAGGTTCTTATGAGAAAAATTATAACAGAAATCATATCTCAATTCTTCATGATTACAACAGGCATGCTACTTGGAATGGGATTAATGAGCTTAATACTTAAGGATTATGATTCTTGGGGCTGGTATATGCCTTTTCAAATACTATTAGTATCTCTTTTAACCTCACTTGCGTCCTTAGTTTATGTATCGAAAAAAGAATTATCGAAAAAAGAAATAATCATTCGTGGTGTAATTCATTTCATATTATTACTTATCATTGTATATACTCTAGGCTATTTCTTTAAATGGTGGAGTGAATGGAGTGGTATTTTAATTGTTTTTGCAATATTTATTACGGTATATCTTATTGTATTTATATCTACATATATTAGTGAAAAAAAGGATTCAAATAGAATAAATGAAGCATTAAAGAATTTCCATGATGCAGAATAGATAGGTCTATTTGCAACTTACTTATATATAAAAGCAACTTACTTCCAAGTTGCTTTTTTTTGATTTTTAAATTGCTAGAATATAGCTGAGGTGAATGAGTGATGGAAATAATTAAAGTAAATAATTTAGTAAAATATTATAAGAATTTTTTAGCAGTAGATAGGATTTCATTTAAAGTGAATGAAGGTGAATTATTCGCCTTCTTAGGTGAAAATGGTGCTGGTAAATCCACATCCATAAATATCTTATGTACTGTATTATCTAAAACAAGTGGTGAAGTATATATCGATGGATTAGATATAGATAAGGATAAGGAAGAAATAAAAAAAAGAATTGGAATTGTATTCCAAGGCTCTATATTAGATAATGTATTAACCGTTAAGGAAAATTTAATGAGTAGATGTGCTTATTATGGCTATAGTAAAAGAGTGGCTTTAAATAGAATTGAAGAGCTTAAAGAGGAATTAGAACTTGAAGATATTATGAATAAAAGATATGAAAGCCTATCTGGTGGACAAAGAAGAAGAGTGGATATTGCAAGAGCTTTGATACATAAGCCTAAATTATTATTCTTAGATGAACCAACAACAGGCTTAGATCCTAAGACTAGAAGAATGGTTTGGGATATTATCAATGGCTTAAGAAAAGAAAATAATTTAACTGTTTTCTTAACCACTCATTATATGGAAGAAACTAAAGATGCAGATTATGTAGTAATCCTAGATCATGGTCATATTGCTGCAGAAGGTAGCCCTAATAAGTTAAAAAATCAATATACATGTAATAAGCTTATATGGCATACAGAAGATAATACTTTAAATCAAGAATTATTAAATAAATATAAATTGGATTATACTTATAATTTAGATTCCTACAGAATCAATTATAAGAATAATGAATCCATTATTGATTTTCTATCTAAGGAAAGAGAATTTCTTAAGGATTATGAATTAATTAAAGGAAACATGGATGATGTTTTCTTAAATGTAACAGGAAGGAGCTTAGATTAATATGAAGCTAAAGGGAAATTTTTATTCCTATTTAGGAATGACTAAAAGAAATATATTATTATTTTTCAAGGATAAATCAACATTATTCTTTTCTATGCTATCCCCATTAATTGTATTTTTCTTATATGTTGTATTCTTAAAGAATACATATTTATCTGGTATAAAGGAATCTATAGAAGGATTAGAAGAATATGTTTCAATAAATGATGTAAATTCTATTTTAGATTCTTGGTTACTTGCAGGAATACTTTCAACATCATCAATTACTGTTGCTCTAAATTCATTACATATTATGGTGTCGGATAAATCACTTAAAATTGATTATGACTATGGTTCAAGCCCAGTGAAAGGACATATTGTAATTCTATCTTATTTTACTGGTGCATTCTTAAATACATTAATCATAAATGCATCTATTTTAACCGTAGGTTTAATTGTATTAAATATAATTGGTAACTTATATTTAAGCTTTAGTACTATTCTATTATTATATTTAGTAACTATTTTAGCTTCAGCTTCAGCAACTATTATTATGATGGTTATTGTATCCTTTTTCAAAAAGACATCCGCGCTTGCTGCATTTTCTGGAATTGTATCTGCTGCAGTAGGCTTTGTTGTAGGGGCATATATTCCTCTTGGAAGTATTAATGATACATTACAAAGTATTTTATCTATTGTACCTGGGTCTCATATTGCATGCTTATACAGAAACCTATTAATGAGTGATATAGTAAATCATATGAATATATCCTTAAATGGAGTAGATAATGGAATGTTTGCTTTAATGATAAATAATACCTTCTCCTTAAATTTAAACATGTTTAGTTATATAACATCAAAAGAGTTTATGATGATATATACATCCGGTTCCTTAATGTTTGCCTTTGGATTAAATGTATTATTATATAAAAAAACAATGAAAAGAGTATAATATATTAAAAGAGGATTTAATATGAAGCTATTCCATTATTATGACAAAAGATATGGTCCACTAAAAAGCTTATCCAATTTATCTTTAGATGAAGCAAACCAAGTGATAAATAAAATAAAGAAGGAATCCCCAAATTCCTTTTGTGCAAAAAGAGATGAAGCCTATATGGAAAATAGATTTCATTTGGAAGAACTATTAAAAGAAGATTTTATAAAAAAGGGTGGCAAGGTAGAAATATCACATCCCAATTATTTTGTGGTGGAAGAAGTAAAATGGCTAGAAGAATGGTTTATAAATCCTGCTCATATAGAAATAGATATTAAAGATTTAGATATGAATTATATATCTTTTACTTATGGAGATTCTTATCCAACATTTTCTAATAAGGTATTAGATAATAAAGAATATAGAAAAAAAGTATATACCTATTCTGAAATATTACAAATGATAGATAAGTATGGTTATCCAAATATATGGAATAATGATGGAAAGCATGGACCAGAAAGATATATTGAAGCTCAAGTATGGACAAATAAAGGAATTCATGTATAGGCAACAGCTTGTTGCTTGAGGAAATTTGAATTATAAAGTACAATAAAGCTAGAGGTGATAAGATGGAAACAAAAGATGTAATTAGAGATTTAAGATTGAAAATGAACCTAAGCCAAGAGGAGCTTGCAACCGAGCTTTATGTAACTCGTCAAGCAGTTTCAAGATGGGAAAATGGAGAAACATTACCAAATACAGAAACATTAAAGGAATTATCTAAATTATTTAATGTTTCTATAAATACTTTACTTGGCTCTCCAAAGAAATTAATTTGTCAGTGCTGTGGAATGCCTTTAGAGGATGAATTTATTTCTAAAGAGGTAAATGGAGAATTTAACGAGGATTATTGTAAATGGTGCTATTCGAATGGAAAGTATACTTATAATAATTTAGATGATTTAATCGAAGTATGCGTGAAGCATATGGCAAATGAAGCATTTACAGAAGATCAAGCAAGAAGCTATTTAAAGAATGTATTACCAAATCTATCTTATTGGAATAAATAAGTATTATGGCTATGATTATTGTCATAGCCTTTTTATTTTTATATAATTTTCTTGAGGCGATATATATGGATTATAAAATAATAAATAAAAATAAAAATATATTAGGTGAAGGACCATATTATGTAGAAGAATTGAATCAAATTTCATGGGTAGATATTGTAGGTAAGAAATTATGTATTTTAGATTCTAGCTATAAAGAAATAGTATTTAATGAAAAGGTCTCTGCAGCAATACCTATTGATAAAACATCAAACTTTATTGTTTTAGGTGAAACCAAAATGTTTTTATATAAAGATTCTAAGATAATTGATTATATTAGCTTAGAATCTATTATGAAGAGTGGCCAAAGATGTAATGATGCGAAAGCGGATGCGTTAGGAAGGTTATGGTTTACTGTAATTACAGATAATGGAAATTATCTCCCTGGAGGAGCATTATATTTATTTGATAATGGAAAAATCATATTAAAACAAGATAATGTTAAGCTTGCTAATGGTATGGCGTTTAGTAAAGATAATAAACATTTTTATTTTGTGGATTCTATTTTAAAAGAAGTATATGTATATGATTTTGATTTGGAAAGTGGAAATATATCTAATAGAAAAGTTTTATTTAAAGTAGATGGTACACCAGATGGTATGTCTATAGATTCAAATGATAATTTATTTGTTGCAGTATGGGGTGGGGCTAGAATTGAAGTTAGAGATAGTCAAAATGGAGGCTTATTAGATACTATAAATCTTCCTACAAAGCTTATAACATCCCTTACTTTTAAGAAGAATGATATAATAGTAACTTCTGCAAGCTTAGATGAAAAGGATCCATATAGAGGAGATGTCTTCTTAATTGAAACAAAGTATCTAGGCAGGAAAGAATATTTCTTTAAATTAAAATAATTTTTGGGAGTGGTTGTTTTGGATAAAAGTATTATTTTAAATATTCTTCATTTTTATGGAATAGATGGTTATAAAGAAATAACAGAGATCGATTCATCCATAGATGAAAAAGATATAAGATTAAATATTATAATAGATAAAAAATATGTTCTTAGGATGAATACAAATAAGCTAGAAGAAGACTATATAGATTCTATAGATAGGCTTTCTTTAAGATATATTGAAACTAAAATAATGACTCCAAGAATCATAAAAAGAATGGATGGAAAATATATTACAAAATATTCTAAATATTATTGTTATATATCGGAATATTTAGATTATCCTTTATTATCTGATGAAATAAATTATGATTCTATACATAAAGAGGTTTTATCCTCTATAGGTAAATTTGCCAAAAAATATAGTAATTATGACCTGGTAAAATGGAATTCTATGTGGTCTATTATAGATTTATCTCCTTTAGATAATGAAATGGATGAAAAGGAAGAAAACATAATTCTTTTAACTAATAAGCTTGAAAGTATAGGCCTTATGGAATTAAAAGAAGACATTTTAAAATATAATTCATATTTGAGAGAAAGAATTAAAGAAGTATATAAAGAACTTCCAAGATGTGTAATACAAGGAGATTTAAATCCATCGAATATATTAGTATTTCAAGACCATTTCTATGGCTTAATTGATTTTAATTTGTCCGGTACAGAAGTGAATATAAATGCCTTTTGTAATGAGACAAATGAGCAACTAGAAGAGGATTTTATTCATTTAGATACGAATGAATATTATAAAAAATGGACTTTAAAACAAGAAGAAGCATTAAATATTATTTTAAAAGAATATGAATTGAATACACTAGAAAAAAATACAATTTATTATTATAGAAAGATTTGCCAATTATCCATGTATCCAAATGTAATGGCTTATATTTATTATCTGGATAAAGATTTAAATAAGGCTATTGAATTGTTAAATTTAATCATAGAAAAGCTCTAGACTTTTGTTTAGGGCTTTTTTTACCGCTTATCTTTGAAAAATAACCGAATACCTCAAATCTATTTTATTTATAAAATTCATAAATATAATTGGCATTGAAAAGAGGTTGAAATTATGAATGTTATTGAAATTAAGAACTTAAAAAAGAATTATAAAACGATAGAAGCCCTAAAGGGTGTTTCTTTTGAAATATATGAAGGAGAAATCTTTGGATTACTTGGAGTAAATGGTGCAGGAAAAACTACCTTAATTAAGATATTATCTGGATTAACAAAAAAGACTTCTGGGGAAGCATATGTTATGGGGCATTCTCTAGAAGAGATGGATATTATAAAGGATATTATTGATATATCTCCTCAAGAAACTGCAATAGCTCAAAATCTAACTGTTGAAGAAAATCTAGATTTCTTTCAAAGACTATATGGAGTAATGGATAAGGAATATTTAGATGAAATTATTCATAAATTTAGTTTGAATGAAGTTTTAAAAAGAAAAGGTAAAACCTTATCTGGTGGATGGCAAAGAAGATTATCTATTGCCATAGGGCTAATTTCTAAGCCTAAAATATTGTTCTTAGATGAACCAACCCTAGGACTTGATGTTATCGCAAGAAGAGAATTATGGAATATCATTTCAAGCTTAAAGGGTAAAATGACGATTATATTAACATCCCATTATCTAGAAGAAATAGAAGCCTTATGTGATAGAGTAGCTATATTAAGCAAGGGTGAATTACTATCTATAGGAACTGTAGATGAAATAAAAGAATCCGTGCATGAGGATTCCTTTGAAGAAGCATTTATTAAAATTGTTGGAGGAATAGAATAATGAAGAAGGCATTATTGTTTACAAAAAGAAATTTCATAGAAATGCTAAGAGATCCTATGGTATATGTTTTCTGTGTAGGATTTCCACTTGTAATGCTATTGTTGTTTTCTATAATTAATTACTATACTGGTGATAATACAAGAATGTTTTTATTATCTAGCTTAGTTCCAGGTATTATGATGTTTTCTTATTCCTTCTTAATGTTAATGACAGGCCTATTAATATCTAAGGATAGAACAACTTCATTTTTAAAAAGATTATATACGTCTCCATTAAAGCCATATCAATATTTAATTGGATATTTTATTCCATTCTTCTTAGTTGGAATTGGTCAAAATATTATAACTATTTCAGCAAGCTATATTATTTCAGCTATTACCAATGTCTCCTTTACATCATTTCCATCTGCATTATTGCTATCTATAGAAATGATGCCAATGATGGCATTCTCTATTTTTTTAGGTATATTCTTTGGCCTTATTTTAAATGACAAATCAGCACCAGGAGTTACCTCTATTTTCATTGCCGCATCCGGAGTATTAGGTGGAGCTTGGATGCCTGTAGATACTATGGGAGATTTTGAAAAATTTATTGGCTATTTACCATTTTATCCATCTGTTTACTTAGGTAGAATTATTACAGGAGCTTCCCATACATTACCAGATTCTTTAGGAAATGATGTCTTATATACATTTGATTCTAATTGTATTGTATATATTATTGTTTATGGAGTATATTTTACTATCGTTTTAGTATTAGCTTTAGTTTTTTTCAAGAAAAGAATGAATTCTGACAATTAATTATATATAATTATAATTAGGTGATGGAAAGTGAAATGGAGTCTTTTTATTAATAAAGAAAAAGAAGAAGAAATATTAATTTATGCACATGAGGAAAATGATTTAGTTAAAGATATTATTTCTTTAGTAGCCTTACAGGATAAAACCATAAATGGTATTTATAATGATGAAATTCAGCTGATTACACCTTCTTTAGTTTCTTGTTTTATATCAGAAAATAATAAGGTATATGCATTAATAAATGATAAAAAGTATTTGATTAAAAAAAGATTATACCAAATAGAAGAAATGATGGATGAATCTTTCCTTAAGATAAATCAATCCTGTTTAGTTAATAGAAAAAAAATAGTAAAGTTCCAAGCTTCTATTGGAGGATCCTTAATGGTTATATTAGATAATGGCTATAAAGATTATGTCGCAAGAAGAGAATTAAAAAATATTAAGCAAAGGATGGGATTATAATATGAATATTTATGTTAAACAATTCCTCCTAAGAGGACTCGTATTTTCAGGGCTTGGACCTATTGTATGTGGTATTGTATTTTGGTGCTTAGATTTAGCTAATGTTGCTGAAAATATTACTGGAGGACAAATGCTTTTAGCTATAATTACAACCTATGTAATTGCCTTTATACATGCAGGCTCATCCATATATCCTACAATTGAAAAATGGAGTAAGTTTAAGGCTATGGCTATTCAAGGAATATCCCTTTATAGTGTTTATACTATTGGTTATTTAATTAATAATTGGATTCCATTTGATTGGAAAATCATTGCTATTTATACAGGTATATTCATCCTAGGCTTCCTTCTAATTTGGGCTATTGCTTATTTTACTACAAGGGTAACAGGTAATTCTTTAAATAAAAGACTAGGTGAACTTAATAAAGAATAATTTTTAAAACTAATTTTCGAAAGAGAATTAGTTTTTTAAAATTTTATATGTTATAATTTTATAAATTATAATGCCTGGGGAGGTATAGTATGGGAATCAATAAATATTTAGATCAAAAGGAATTAAGTAGTGGTCCATTATTAGATTTAAAGGGAGATTTACAGGAAGCTGGATTTTCTTTTCAAATGGTAAGAGAATATGATAGAAGTAAAATTAAAGCAAATAAAACTAGAATAAAGGAATGGGATTATTACTATATAGGTAATAATCATCATGGAGTGGCATTCACTATAGATGATAATTATTTATATGGGCTTGGTAGTGTTTCTATTTTAGATTTCGATAATAAGAAATATATTACTAAAAGTAGTATGAAATTTTTAACTAAGGGGAAGGTATCCTTACCAGCTTCTTCAAAATATGGTGATATTACTTGGAAGGATAAGAATTATTATCTTCATTTTTATAATAAGGATAAAAGAAGAACTATCGATGTTAAAATAAATAATTATGATAATAATTTACCTTTTTTAGCTCATTTTGAGCTTGAAGAGGTAATGGATGATTCTATGGTTATTGCAACACCATTTGATAAGCCCAAGCATTTTTATTACAATGAGAAAAAGAATTGTATGAGAGCCAAAGGCTATTATCAATTTGGTGGAGAAAGAGTTGAGTTTTTTGATATGGATACATTTGCTATCCTAGATTGGGGTAGAGGTGTATGGACTTATAAGAATACTTGGTATTGGAGTGGCTTATCTGGTATATCTAATGGTATTGAGGTTGGATTTAATTTAGGCTATGGCTTTGGTAATACCAAATGTGCAACAGAAAATATGCTATTTTATGATAAGAAGGCTTATAAATTAAAGGATTGTGTATTTAATATTCCTAAGGATGAAAAAGGAAATTATAAATATTTAGAGCCTTGGACAATTAATAGTGAGGATGGAGATATCAATTTAACTTTTACACCTATATTAGATAGAGAAGATAATACCAATTTGCTTGTATTAAAGTCCTTACAGCATCAGGTATTTGGCTATTTTAATGGAACAATTAAAGTAGATGATTTAGAAGTAAAAATTGATGATATTGTATCCTTTGCAGAAAGGGTTACAAATTATTGGTAATATTATGAGAAATTTAGAGATGGAATTAAATAAGAAATTACCTAATTCTATAAAACAAATAATAGAAGGATTATCATATACTATAGATACTTTCGGAGAAAGTAATTCACTAGTAGTTATATTTGAAGATTACATATTAAAAATATCTACTCTTAGCTTTGATATTGAAAATGAATTAAGAGTATATAATACATTAAAAGATAAGATTCCTATTCCTAAAATAATAGAATGTGTAAAAGAAAATAACTCTATTTATTTATTAAAGGAAAAATTAAAAGGGAATATGTTATCAAATCCTTATTATATGGAAAGACCAGAATTATTATATAAGCTTGCAAGTGAAGCAATTCAATTATTATGGTCTATTGATATAAATGGTTTAGATTTAATGAATACATACGATACCATTATGGAATTTGGGTGTGATTGTAATCAAAAGGGGTATTTAGATTTTAAGGAAAGTGATTCTTTAATTACAAAGGACTTTTCTAATTTTGGTGAGATAATAGAGTATTTAAAAAAGAATAAGATAGAAGAGGATAATACACTATGTCATGGGGATTTATGTATTCCCAATATCATTTGTGATAAAGATAAGCTTGTAGGATTTATAGATTTAGGGCTAATGGGAATATCAAATAAATACCATGATTTAGCTATTTTATATCGTAGTATTAAATATAATTTTAATGGTACTTATGGAAAGTGCTATTTGGGATATGATGATAATAAATTATTTGAGTTACTTGGTATAAAAAGGGATGAATTTAAATTAAAGTATTATTTATTATTAGATGAAATATTAGGTTAATTTGGGAGGCTTATATGAAGCTTGTTCAGCTTTCTTATGAATATAAGGATTTATTAATTGATATGATAGAAGAATGGGAAGAGTTTAATAAAACCCATGAAACAGATCATTCTCCTTGGATTATATTTAAAAATGATTGTCATAATTTCGATTTATATTTGAGTGATATTTTAGCTCAAGAAACATTAATAAGTGATAAATATGTACCATCTTCAACATATTTTTTATTAGATGAGGAGAATAATAAATTTATAGGTGCATTAAATTTAAGGCATTATTTAAATGATAAATTATTATTTGATGGTGGACATATTGGAGATGGTATTCGACCATCAGAAAGAAAAAAAGGATATGCCACACTTATGATTAAGCTTGCTTTACCTATCGCAAAAGAATTAGGTATAAAAAAGGTATTAATGGTGTGTAATAAGGATAATATAGGTTCTAAAAAGTCTATTATTCATAATGGTGGAGTATTAGAAAATGAAATTATAGATGAAGATGGAAATATATGGCAAAGATATTGGATTACATTATAAAATGTAATTTCATTTTGTAATTGAATTATGTATAATAATCTATGTTTAGATTTTGGAGGTTTTTATGATTGAATTTGATTTAGAATTCTTTAAGCATATAGCAAAGGAAGTATTTACTTGTGATTCTCCTACAGGATATACAATGAATGTAATTGAATTATGTAAAAGATATGTAGATTCCTTTGGATATGAGACAAAGGTATTAAATAATGGAGCATTAGAGGTTTTTGTTAAAGGAGAATCTTCCAATAAGGTTGTTGCAACATCTGCCCATGTCGATACACTTGGATTAATGGTAAGAAGCATTAAAGGAAATGGAAATCTTGCCTTAACTAAGCTTGGTGGCCCTATTACTCCAACCCTAGATGGAGAGTACTGTAAGGTATATACAAGAGATAATAAAGTTTATGAGGGTACTATATTATCTTTATCTCCTGCAGTTCATGTTTATCCGGATGCGAATACAAAGCCAAGAGATATTGATAATTTAGAGGTTCGCCTAGATGAGCTTGTTCATTCAAAGGAGGATGTTTTAAAGCTTGGAATTCAAAATGGTGATATTGTATGTTATGACCCTAAATTTGAAATTACAGAATCTGGCTTTTTAAAAACAAGATTTATTGATGATAAGGCATCTGCAGTTGTATTATTAATGCTACTTAAGTATGCTCATGAGCATAATCTTAAATTTAAATATGATACTAGAATATATTTTGTAGTATATGAAGAGGTAGGTCATGGTGCATCTATGGTATCTAAGGATATAGATGAATTTGTAACCTTAGATATGGGCTGTGTTGGCTTAGATTTAGCTGGAAATGAAGAAGCAGTATCTATTTGTGCAAAGGATTCTGGTGGACCATATGATTATGAATTAACTACTAGATTAATCAATTTAGCAAAGGATAATAAGCTAAATTATACTGTAGATATCTTCCCATTTTATGGAAGTGATATTGGAGCTGCATCTCATGCGGGTGTAGATTTTAAGGGTGCATTAATTGGTACTGGTGTATCTGCATCTCATGGTATGGAAAGAACTCATATAAAGGGTATTGAAAATACATTAAAGCTAATATATTTATATTTAATTCAAGAATAAGATAAAAATTGTGCCTTTTAGGCACATTTTTTTGTACAGTTTTTTTAGATGTGTAGTATGTTGTTTTAGTAGTATTCAAAGTTTATTTGATTCTTGGTATAATAATTTATTATAAAGGCTTGAGGTGGCATATGAAAAGGGTTAAGGAACGAATGGAAATTGACCGCCATATGAAAGATATGAATAATGGACTTAATGATGATGAGGTTTCATTAAGAATTCAAGGTGGTTATCAAAACAAATCAAATAAAAAATTAGAAAAATCTACTGGTGAGATAATATTCCATAATACATTTACTTTTTTCAATATTATTTTGTTATCTATTGCGTTAAGCTTTTTGATTTTTATTATATTACTTCTATCTATGGGTAGAGGAGATGTTGTAGATAGTCATTTCGGCTTTTCTAAATTTGGCTTTTTAATTCCAGCCATTATGAATACCTGTGTAGGTACATATCAAGAAATCTCTTCTAGAAAAACAATTCGTAAATTAAGAATTGTAACAAAAGCGAAAAGTAGGGTTATCCGAATGGGTAAAGAAATAGAGCTAAATTCAGAGGATATTGTTATTGATGATTTAGTTATATTAGCCCCAGGAGAAATGGCTACAGCGGATTTAAAAGTATTATCTGGCATGGTATATGTAGATGAATCTATGCTAACTGGTGAGGCAGATTATATTTTAAAAAAGGAAGGAGATACAATCCTTGGAGGATCTTCTATAATGGTAGGGGATGCGAAAGCACAGGTTATTGAAGTAGGAGATGAAACATATTCTTCCAAATTAGCTTTAAAGGTTAAATCTGAAGCAAGCCATTCTTCAGAGCTTATGAAGGATATTGATAAAATAATGAAGGTATTAACCATTTTCTTGGGAGTTGTAGCTATTGTTATATTTGTTACATTAATAATAAGAGTTAAATTCCAAGGCTCTGATCGTGCTATATGGGATAATATGGAATTGTCCTTAAGTAATCCAGTTGCCTGGGCAAGAATCATGATTACAGCAGGTTCTTATGGAGTTAGTATTATTCCATCTGGATTGGTTTTAACAACCTCTGTAACTATGATGATTTCGATTGCAAGTCTAACAAAAAAGCAAACATTGGTTCAAGAACTATACTCTTTAGAGAATTTATCTCGTGCAGATACGATTTGCCTAGATAAAACAGGTACATTAACTGATGGAACAATGATTTTAGAGGATGTTAAAGCCTATTGTCATTTAGAGGATGTTGTTTATCATGTACAGAATCTACTTGGTACATCAGAAAATAAGAATTCTACAGCAATGGCTTTATTTAATAAATTTGGTGAAAATAAAGACTGTAAAATAAAAGAAATTATTCCATTTTCTAGCCAATATAAGTATTCTGGAATTGTTTATGAAAATGATGATAGATTATTTTTAGGTGCACCAGAATACTTACTTTCTAAAGAAGATAGTCGTATATCTATTGTAGATAGAATGGCCAAGCAGGGTAAGAGAGTTATCGCATTAAAGCTAAATGATGATTTATTATGCTTCTTTATAATTAGGGATCATATTCGTGAATCTGCAAAGGGTACTTTAAATTTCTTTAGAGAAAATAATGTTAATGTTAAAGTCATCAGTGGAGATAATCCAGTTACTGTTTCTAAAATTGCAAGTGATTGTGGTATTTCAAATAGTGATAAATACATATCCTTAGAGGGTGTTTCTTTAGAGGATATTGATAATTATGCAGAAGAATATACTGTATTTGGTAGAGTATCTCCAGAACAAAAGGAAGCTTTAGTTATGGCACTTCAAAAGAAGAACCATAAGGTTGCGATGACCGGAGATGGGGTTAATGATATTTTAGCTTTAAGAAGAGCAGATTCCTCCATTTCATTTGCGAACGCAACAGAAGCTGCAAAATCAGTTTCTGATGTCATTTTATTAGATAATGATTTCTCCCATCTAAAAGAGGTAGTAGGAGAAGGTAGAAGAGTTATTAATAATGTTCAAAAAACTGCAATATTATTCTTAATGAAATCTATTGCAATTATCTTACTTGCTTTCTTTACAATTCCACTTGCTAAAGGACAAATGTGGTTTACTATTGAAAGTTCATATTTGCTAGAAGCTACTGTAATAGGCACAGGTGGATTCTTTATTTCAATTTCGGAAGGTAGTAGAGAGCCATTTAAGGGTTCATTTATTAGAAACATAAATATGAAGGCTATTTTGGCAGGTTTACTTGCAGCAATAGCGATAGTTATACCAATTGTATGCTATACAATACCTACCTATTTCCATAAGGCTCCAATCATTAAAGCAGAAAATATTAGAACAATGATTACTGTCTTATTAACTATGGCAGGATATGTAGTATTATTAACATTATGCTTGCCATTTAAGGGGCAACAGGCATTTGCATTCTTAATAACTTTAGTTCCTGGTTTAATTTTAGCCTTTGCACTACCAACATCTTATATTGGTGGAAATTCTACAGGTGCAGATATGTTTATTTCTAAAGAGGGCTCTTTATATAATTCTCAATTTTTCCATGAGCTATTCCAGCCGTGGAATGCATCTGTAATTCAAAATTTCACAAGTGATTTTAAGAATTATATTGTCCTTGGATTATTCTTTATAATTATGTTCCCTGTGTTTGGTCAATTGTTTAAGGCATTAGATATTTATATCAATAATTCTTATGATAAAGAGTTAACAAAAGAGCAAATTCAAATGACAAGAGACAACTTATTCCATAGACAAAAAGAAAATGGTTAGAAGAGATTTAGCAATAAATCTCTTTTTACTTTTTATAAAAAAGTAAGATTTGTTATAAAAAATACCATGTTTATATTGTATTTTTTTTATAGAAGAGTATAATAGTATTTACTAAAACGATGAAAAATATAAGGTTAGTTTTGGGTTTACTTTAGGTAAACTGTTTTTTTGTCATATATGGAGGTTTTATTATGATTTTATCCTTTGCGGATTATTTGAGTAGTATGGACTCCCCTGTTCCTAGAATTATTATTTCTATCGCTTTAATGCTATTTTTCGGATTTGCACTCACAAGAGTGACTAAGCTATTAAGGCTTCCTAATGTAACTGCCTATATTATTGCAGGTATCTTAATGGGACCTTTCTGTTTTGATTTAGTACCAACAACAGTTGTCAAAGGCCTTGATTTTATATCGGAAATAGCTTTAGCATTTATAGCATTCAGTACCGGAGAATTTTTCCGTTTAGATGTGCTTAAAAAAAGCGGAAGTAAAACGGTGATTATAACTATATTTGAAGCATTATTAGCTTCTATATTAGTCTTTATCCTAACGTTTTTTATTCTACAGTTATCCTTGCCATTCTCGCTTGTATTAAGTGCTTTAGCATCTGCTACAGCACCAGCATCAACGATGATGACGATAAAACAAACTGGAGCAAAGGGAGATTTTGTAAATACCTTACTACAGGTTGTTGCACTTGATGATATTGTCTGCTTAGTAATTTATAGTATCGCGATTGCAGTTGCTAAAACAAGCTTAGCTGGTAGCGGTTCTATAGATGTTTGGGAAATTATAAAGAAGGTCTTGTACACTATTGGTGCTATGGGACTAGGCGGATTCTTCGGATTCCTACTAAAGCTTTTAATGCCTAAGAGGAGAACTACAGATAATAGATTAATCATTGGTATTGCAATGATCTTTGCATTCTGTGGCATTTGTGCCTTATTAGATGTATCCCCATTACTTGGCTGTATGGCTATGGGTATGGTATACATCAACTTGACAAATGATGATAAGTTCTTTAAACAAATGAATTATTTTTCACCACCAATTTTATTAATATTCTTTGTTAGAAGTGGTCTTAACTTTCAATTAGACAGATTATTTGAAGCTTCTACTTTAGGAGCTGTACCACTTATTGTTGTTGGAGTTTTATATTTTTGTGTAAGAATCTTAGGAAAGTATTCTGGTGCATTCTTAGGATGTGCTGTTGTGAAAAAGGAAAAAAAGGTCAGAAACTATCTGGGCTTAGCCTTAATTCCTCAGGCTGGTGTAGCTATTGGTCTTGCTGCAAGTGGAGCTAGAGAATTAGGTGGCACAATGGGTATGGAGCTTGAAACTATAATTCTTGCCTCCAGTGTACTTTATGAACTTATTGGACCAGCTTGTGCTAAGCTATCCTTATATCTATCTAAATCTTATTCAACGAACCTTGATGATTTAGTAGAGGTAAAAGAGGTTACAGAAGATGGTAAGAAAAAGACCGAGCTTGATTTATTAATTGAAAGAATTCAGAATATTCAAGGTGCACTTCCTGAGCATTAGGAATCGGAAGAGGAAAAAGCTTTTACCGATGGTGCATTTGAATATAGTCAACAGGCAAGCTATAGGCGAGCCCGATTTAGGAATTGGAGGAGAAGGTAATGTTTTTAGAAATTGTAGATCCAATTGCCAATTTATTTGGTGAATGGTCATCCACTGTAAATATTTACAGTATAATGTTAAGAATTGCACTTGCAGTTATTTTAGGTTCTGCAATCGGTTGGGAAAGAAGTAATAAAAGACATGCTGCAGGCTTAAGAACTTTTATTTTAGCTATTTTAACAACAACTGTTGCAATGATATTAGATAAATATATTCAAGAAGTACATAATAATAGTATATATTTTATTTCTGGTGCAGCAGTTTTAGCTTTAGCTATTATTAGCTGTAATACAACTATTTATACATCGAAAAGCCAAATTAAGGGATTAACAACATCTGTTGCTTTATGGGGTGTATCCTTTATAGGCTTAACCTTAGGTGCAGGCTTATATACAACAACATTAATTCTATTTGTTGTATTCTTATTAAGCTTAAGCTTATTCCCTAAGATTGAAACAATCTTAAAGAATCGTTCTTCCCAGTTTGATGTTCATCTTGAATTAACTAACGCATCTTATCTAAAGGATTTTACTGCAGTATTAAGAGAATTAGGTATTCGTATTTTTGATATCGAAGCTAACCCTGCATATATCAATTCTGGTGTTGCAGTATATACAATCTCTTTATGTATTATGAAAGAGGAAGTACAAAAATATAAAACTCATATGGAGCTAATTGAAGCATTAAAGTCTTTACAATATGTAGCTCATATTGAAGAAATGATGTAGTAAAGGTTTGGGAAATTCCCCAAGCCTTTTTTCTTTCTATTCTTTAATTTTCATTTATCTAATGATAAAATAGTATAAATGATTTAAAAGATTTATCTTTTAGAGGTGTCCTATGAAAAAAAGAAGAAATGGTCAATCTAGCTTTTTAAGAGTATTCTATTATTCTCATCCTTATTTAGTTATTTTTACAGCATTAATTATTTATAACCTAGTATTAATTGCTTTAGCAGCATGGCTAATGACATATTTAATGAAGGATATAGAGGATGCAAATGGTGGAGTTTTAGGCTATTCCATAAATGCATATTTAAAGAATTTGGAATACTGTACTGTATTTACAATGAATACAGGAGGTATTTATGATAATGCACCAAATTCAGTAGTTATCTTAAAAATTATTTTATCTGTAGTACAGATGATTACATTTACGGGTTCTTTAGTTGGTCTTGCAACATCCATGCTACAAGGAGTATTTGATAGAAGAGCTCATAATGTAGGAAAACTAAAATTAAAGAATCATTATGTCATTTTAAATTGGTCACCTGCAGCAGCTAATTTAATTAGAGAATTATCCTTCCTACCAGGAAGAAAAACAGTTGTTGTATTATCTAGTGAATCTAGAGATGAGATTAATGAACAAGTTGATAATATATTCTTAGAAACAGGTACAGAAAGAAAAAATATTACTGTATTTGTAAAACAGGGTAAACCTGGTTCTAGAAAAGCATTAAAGGAAATCTCTATAGATAAAGCAAAATCTATTGCCTTGCTTGTTCCATCGGATTCCTTAGGACATACAACTGCAACAGATGTAGATACATTTAAATTATTAATGGGAATTATAGGTATTACAAAAGAGGCATCTATTGCGATTGAAGCAAATGATGAAGAAAAGGTAAAAGCTATGGAGGACTTAATTAAAGCATCTCCAGATTTATCTGATTTAGAATTGACTATATTCTCTAAAGGCTCTGTTGTTGGTCATGTACTTGCAAGAAGTGCTATTAATTCTTCCTTTGCAGATTTATATTATTCTATGTTAACTTATAAAAATGGTTCTTTTTATGAAATTCCAACAAAGAATACTGTAGAAGAATCTATGAAGTATTATAATGATTGTATTCCTGTATCTAGATATGGAGATGGGGATTCTTCTATGATTTATGCACTTGCATCAAGCCAAACAAAAACATTTAAAAGATTAGTACCAAAAGAATATGATAGGACTATCCCTTACCGTAAGAAATTATTCTTTAATTCCTTTGTTTTATATGTAATTGGTCAAAACAATAGAAGTGAATCTATTGTAGAAGAGGCGAAGGCCTATACCGAAAGTAAGCTTGGTAAAATTGATTGTAGAGTATATCCATTCGATTTAGATATTAATGAATTACTTCAGGATATTAATACTACGAAAAGAAGAAAGAAAATATTAATTTTATCTAATGAAAATGTAGATAGTGATAATGCGGATGTAAATGTATTTATGACATTATTAAATTTAAAAGCATCTCATAAATTACCAGACGATGTAGAAATATCTGCAGAATTATTAGATCAATCCAATAGAAGCTCTCTTGCTAGCTTAAATGTTACAAATGTTATTATTTCAAATCAAATGGTTGCATTATATTTAGTACAGCTAATGACTCATCCAAAGAATACAAGCTTCTATGAAGGATTATTATCCTCTAAGACAGATTATAAATCAGAAGAGCTGGATATCGATGTAAGATATGCAGAAGAGATATTGGATTTAAAAGAACCTTTAGAATTCAATTCCAGAGGAGAATTTATTAGTGCTTTATATAAATCCTCTAATCATGAGTATCTTCCAATTGGATTTGTTGGAGATAAAATGAAAAAGGGTATGGGAATTGCTGAAACATTGACAAATGTTGTTGGAAAAACAATTGGCTCAGCATTTGATATAGCAAAAAAGACTATAGGGACTATTACCGATATGGGTGCTGCATTAAACATGGATGAAATAGGTGAGGTAGAAGCCCAAATCGATATTAATTCTAGAATTCAAATATTAAGTGATCATTTATCTAAAAAAGAAAAGATTGTTATTAATAAGGGGATGATTATAGTCTTAATTCATTATCCAAAAAATTAAAAATGAATAGATTTAAATAAATTTAGTGCTATAATGAATTTATGGAGGAAGTAAAAATGGAAAATGTTCAAGTAGAAAATAAAGAAGCTGGAATGCCTTTTAGCTATACAGCAAAGTACTTAGGAAGATTTGTAGTATTTCAGATTTTGATGCTTATTTCTATATTAGCATTTATAGGTGCATGTGTTTATGTTGGTATCATTGTTATGAATAATACTACTGAAACAGCATTTACAGATGATGCAATTACAATTTTAGCCTTACTTGTTGCCGTTGCTATTGCAACTGCTTTGGTAGGTGGCATTGGAGAATTCTTTACAAAAAGAAAACTTGCCGTTGTAAATGAAGAATTAAGAAAGGTTTGGAGTGCTGAAAAGAAGAAGCTAATTGCTTCTGGTGCAAATGCTATAGCTAATGCAGTATTAAAGGATGGTATCCTAAAGGATAGTGCCAATGCAGCAAATAGTATTTACCAAACAATTCAATCCTTCAAGCAAAGAAAAGCTATTATTCGTGGTTTGAATATAGAGCTTGGTCGTGCTGGTGTTGAAAATGCAGAAGAAAGAGGTAAGGGAGCATTTGCTTCATATGTTATTTCTACAATACTAGTATTTGTTGTAATGCTTGTAGGTGTAGCAATTATTGTCTTTAAGGCAAGCGGATTACCTGAGGCTGAAGTAGCTGATTTTGCTGTAAAGTATGGTGCATTCGTATTAGCAGGTGGCCTTGCAACAGCATTAATTGATTTAATTGTATTTACAAAATATCTTAATGATGCTAAAAACGAGTTTCAAGCAAGAGCTTAATATTTAAAATGACTTCAACTTCGGTTGAAGTTTTTTTCTGCAAAAAGTATATTTTTGTTTTCTTTTATTTAATAAAAGAATATAATGAAATCAAAAGTTATAAAGGAGAATTATATTATGAGTGATATTCGTATTGAAGATGATTTATATGAAGCAGTTAATGGCGAGTGGCTTAAAACTGCAGTAATACCAGAGGATAGACCTACAACTGGTGGCTTTGCAATTTTAGATCAAGAGGTTGAAAAGCTTCTAATGGAAGATTTTGCGCACTTTGCAAAGGGAGAAAAGAAAACTAATATTAAGGAAATGGCATACGCTATTGAATTATATAAAAAGATTATTGATACCAAAAGAAGAAATGAAGAAGGCATTAAGCCTTTACTTAAAACATTAGAAGATATTAATAATCTTAAATGTGTTGGATGCTTAAATAATAAAGCATATGATTTCTTCTTAAGCGATGTTCAATTACCATTCCAGGCTGGAGTTGAGGCGGATATGGGAGATGCCACTAAGAATTCATTTATTATTCTTGGACCACAAACTATCTTACCAGATACAACATATTACCTTGAGGATAATCAGGCTGGAAAGCAGTTATTAGAAGTTTATAAGGATATGGCTAAGAAGGCTCTAGCCTTTACTCCACTGTCTAAAGAAGAACAAGAAGAATATTTAGCTGATACTATTTCATTTGATGCATTAATTGCGAAAAAGGTTAAGAGCCAGCTTGAGTGGGCAGATTATGTTAAAAACTATAATCCTATGCCATTAGAAGAGGTACAGTCTTATTTAGCTCCATTTGATTTTAAGGGTATGCTTAAAAATCAATATGGAGATAATTTGCCAAAAGAAATTATTGTATATGATCCAAAGGCTATTAAGGAATTTAATGGATATTTTAATAAAGAAAACTTTAATCTATTTAAGCATTGGAGCTATGTAACTACTCTACTTAAATGTGCTAAAGTATTAAGTGAGGAATTAGCTTCTATTAGTACTATTTTTAGAAGAACTCTAATGGGTGTTGAAAAGGATCCTGTACTTGAAAAACAGGCATACCAGATTGTATCACGTGTATTCTCTGAACCTATTGGTGTATATTATGGTAGAGAATATTTTGGTGAAGAAGCTAAAAAGGATATTGTATCTTTAGTCAAGAAAATTATTGAAATGTATAAGGTAAGAATGAAAGAAAACACATTCTTAGAAGAAGCAACAAAGGAAAAGGCTATTTTAAAGCTTTCTACAATTGAAATTAAGATGGGTTACCCTGATTATATTCATGATTTATATAGCTCCTTTGCCATAGAAAAGGAAGATTCTTATTTTGATGCAATGGCTAAGATTACTCGTCTTCGTTCTATCGATAATCTAAATAAGCTATACAAGCCAGTAGATAGAAGTGAATGGGCAATGCCAGGACATATGGTTAATGCTTGCTATAATCCATCTGCAAATGATATCACATTCCCTGCTGCAATTTTACAAAAGCCATTCTATTCTATTCACCAGTCAATTAGTGAAAACCTAGGTGGAATTGGCGCAGTTATTGGTCATGAGATTTCTCATGCATTTGATAATAATGGTGCTCAATTCGATGAAAAGGGTAATATCAAAAACTGGTGGACAGAAAAGGATTATGAAGCATTTAAGGGCTTAACAAAGGATATGATTGACCAATTTGATGGTATTCCATTCCATGGTGGAAAGGTTAATGGAGAATTAGTTGTATCTGAAAATATTGCTGATAATGGTGGTATGGCAGTTACTTTAGCTATCATGCATACTATTCCTGATTCTGATTTTAAGGCATACTTTATTAACTGGGCTAAGGTATGGTGTATGAAGGCTAAGGAGCAGTTTATTCTTTATTTATTAAGTAATGATGTACACTCTCCTGCAAAGCTTCGTGCAAATATTACTCCAAGAAACTTTAGTGAGTGGTATAGTGCATTTGATGTTAAAGAAACAGACGAAATGTATATTCCAAAAGAGAAGAGAGTAAATATTTGGTAATATATGTATTACAAATGTAAAAAGTGTAATTATGAATTTGAAGTGACTATTGTATCACACCCTCATACTGGACTATTTGTTCCGATGGGATGTCCTATTTGTATAAAGGCACAAGCGATGTCAAAAACTTGTCCTAAGTGTGGTTCAAAGGAAATAGATGTTTCTATAAAGAAAATAGAATAAGAATAATGCGCGATATTTAAAACATATCGCGCTTATTTGTAAATTCTTTCTTTTTAAAACTATGGTATAATTATTTTAGGTGATGAAAGTGAAATACTTTAAAAGATTGTTTATAATAGTATTAGCGTTATGTACTTTTATATTAGCCTCTTGTGGAAATAATGATACTACATCTACAATAACTAGTACTAAAGAAGTAGAAACATATCAAATATATAAAGATTTATCCTATGGAGATAATAAAAGAAATGCTTTAGATTTATATATGCCATCGAATTATCAAAACCATTCCATAGTATTATTCTTGCATGGTGGTGCGTGGGTATCTGGAGATAAATCCTTCTATAAGGATTATATGACTAAGATCGCAGCCTTAGGTATTCCTTGTGCTTCTATGAACTATAGATATATTTCTAAAAATGTTTCTTGTTATGACATTCTAGATGATATAACAAATGCATTAACCTTCTTAAAAGAATATTCATTAAATAATTTTAATGTAGAATTAAATAAGCTAGCCTTATTTGGTTATTCTGCAGGAGCACATCTTTCCCTATTATATGGAAATAAGAATAAAAATATATCTCCAATAGATGTTAAAATGATTGTATCTTTAGCTGGACCTACCGATTTAACACTTGATTCTTATTATCAAGAATCAGAATTGTCTTACACTTTATTCTCTTATATGATTGATAAGAAATTCACAAAAGATAATAGGGATTCCGTTAGGGATGATTTACTTGCTATTTCACCAATTACCTATATTGACTCAAATAGTGTTCCAACAATTATTGTTCAGGGATTAAAGGATACAACAGTAGATCCAATAAATTCTTATAATTTAGATGAACAATTAACTTTAAATAATGTTCCTCATAAATTTATAACGATGCCAAATTCAGATCATTTATTATCTAAGGATAAGAAAATATTTGCTAGCCTTTATTTTGAATTTTCTAATTTTGCAACGATGTATTTAAATGAAGAATAAATGCTTATAAATTAAGACCGATTGGTCTTTTTTTATTTATTAGGAAATTGTATATTAAGCTTAATTTTATATTTATAACGACAAAGAGCCTAGGGTTACCTAGGCTTTAAAACAAATTAATTCGATTTAGTATTTCTTATATTTGTTTTTCTTTTTCCAAATATCTAAAGGTACATAATGTGGTTTACCACATTTTGGGCAGTATAGAATTGGGTATTTGTTTCCATCCCAAATTTCTTCAATCATTTCCCAGTCAACATCTTGTTCCTCATAATCACATTTTAAGCATTTTAAATCAATGGTTTCATCATATATTTCTCTTTCAGCAAATTCATAAACTAGAGCCTTTGTCTTATCATCTAGTTTATTTATGTTTTCCT
>NZ_QXEV01000006.1:8837-95429 GCF_003550015.1 Anaeroplasma bactoclasticum | reverse complement strand
TATCATTTACTTGTTCCCTTAGTATTGAGATTAATTTATCGTGATTTACTGTATCAAAATACTTTTCGATATCCAAATCGATTACCCATTCAAATCCTTGATTAAGGTACTCTAATACCTTGCCTATTGCCGTGTGACAGTCCCTATTAGGTCTAAAGCCGTAAGAGTACTCACTAAATACATTTTCATATATTGGTACTAATCTTTGGGCTATTGCCTGTTGTATAACCCTATCAACCACAGTTGGTATTCCTAGAGGTCTTAATTTGCCATTAGATTTCGGAATATAAACTCTTCTTACGGGTTGAGGTTTATAGGTTTTATTCATTATCGATTCAATAATTTCTTTCCTGTGTTCATTAAAGTATGGCTCAAGTTTGTCAACTGACATTTTGTCAATGCCACTTGCCCCCTTATTTGCCTTTACTCTTTTGATTGCCTCATTTAAGTTTTCAACACTCAAAATCTCTTCGATTAAGCTCATTTGCTGCTCCTCCTCCATTTGTAAATTTATTTAGAATCATCTTCGACTACTTCATCATCATTGGTTACGTTCCAATGTCATAGACTATCTCATCTTACAGACTATCCAAATATTGCTTATAGTGATTCGCACTATATAAACATTAGGTCCTTTAGTGGTTGGCATCCACCTACTACGACCTCAGCTGACTCCCTAACTATTCGCTTTTTATCGCACGTATATAATACGCGTTAGGGCCTCCCGGGGTAATTCACTAATCTTTCATCCCACAACCTCTTGATTTACTGTTTTGGTTTTACGTTTACCATTAGGACTTCAGTTTGCTTTGCAACCTTATCCACTTACCATTTAGCCTCATCAAGTTTCTGTTCGTAGGCTCAAGGATTTTGCTACACCTCTTCCTTCACCCATAGGATTACTCCTAACGGCTTGAGGTTCGCTACACTTGGCGGTAAATACCCGTGACTGGACTTTCACCAGTAAGATTAGTGCCATGCCCGGCACACAAATAAAGCATTCCAAAATGAATTGAAATGCTTTTATTTACCTTATTCTGTCAATAATTTTTCCATTATTCCAATCATATTGCCTTTAGCTAAAGCATAAGCTTCCTTAATCATATTATAGAAAGTTTCTGCCTCACCAGCACCATGACCCTTAATAACTGGCTTTGTAACACCAAGTAGATTTGCACCACCTAGGGTGTTGTAATCATATTTTGCCATAAGCTCTTTTACAGTCTTCTTTAAAACTAGTGCTTCCGCTTCACTTGTTGAAGCCTTAGCTTTAGCAAGTAAATCCATAAATAGAGCCTTTGCTGTACCTTCAATCGTCTTAATTACAGTATTTCCACCAAAGCCATCTGCAGCAACTACATCACAAGTAGATGCTAAAATATCCTTTCCTTCTACATTTCCTAAGAAATTTAATCCAGATGCTTTTAGCATTTGATGAGCTTCCTTGATTGCATCAGGCCCCTTCTTTTCTTCAGCACCATTAGAAAGTAGGCGTACTCTTGGGTTTTCAATTCCCTTAGCCTTCATATAGGCAACACCCATTTTTGCAAAATCTACAATTTGCTCTGGCTTACAATCTACATTTGCACCACAATCACTAATTAAGAATTCACCATCATTACCTAAAAGTAGGCAAGCAAGGCATGGTCTAACCTCACCAATTCTACCTAAAATAAACATAGATGAAACAAGGACAGCGCCTGTAGAACCACAGGATACAAAGCCTCCAGCTAAAGGATCATTTTTACAAATATTTAAGCCCTTAACTAAGCTTGAATCTGGCTTTTTTCTAAATGCTTTAGTAGGAATATCATTATTTGTAATTTCTTCTGTACAGTTTACGATTTCAACCTGTTCCTTATTATATGTTAAAGTATCCAAAACGGGTAAAATAACTTCTTCTTTGGCACATAAAACTACAGTTAAATCCTTATTTTCATTTATTGCTTTAATGGCACCAGATACTAGCTCATTTGCAGGTTTATCTGCACCCATAAGATCAACAACTATTTTTATCATTATAATATCCTCTTATTCAATACCAATAATATAAGAATAAATATCCTGATTACCCTTTAATGGATATACCTCAATATAAGAATTTAAGGTTTCAGCAAATTCACGAATGACATCACATTCCTCAATTTTTACATCCTGTCCACAAAGCATAGTCATAACCTGCTTATCAGAAAAATCCTTAATCTTCTTTAAAGATTTTTTAACTGCTTCAATTCTATCCTTATCGGAGGCGATTAAATCACCATTATAAATACAAATATAATCGCCCTTTTTAATCTTAATACCATTAATAGCAGTATCTCTAATAGAATATGTAACCTCTAATGTAGAAACATTTTTGATAACTTCTTTTTCAGCTTCTACAATCTCATCTATATCATCGCATTCAAAATTAAGCATAGATACTGCAGAATATCCTTCAGCTATAGTTTTTGTAGGAATTACATAAACTTTTGCCTTGTCATAGTTTTCTGCAGCCTGCTTAGCAGCCATAACGATATTTCCATTATTAGGGAATACTAAAATATATTCTGCATCAATCTTGTGAAAAGCATTTAAGAAATCCTCTGTAGAAGTATTCATTGTCTGTCCACCAGTGACAACCTCATCTACACCCATTTCTTTAAATGAGCGAACTAAGCCTTCACCGTTTGCAACAGCTACAGATGCATACTTTTTATGCTCCTTTGGTTCTGCTACTTCTTCTTGGCTAGATGCAATAATTTCATTATTTTCGGTATGCTGTACATTCATATTCTCAATCTTAATTGTTATGAATTCACCATACTTACGCATTTCTGTTAATACTAAGCCTGGGTCAAAGGTATGTACATGTACCTTAACTAAATCCTCATCCTTAAAGGATACTATAGAATTACCTATAGTTTCTAAATAATCCTGAATTACCTTTAAATCAAAATTAGGAATATCTACTTTTGAATTTTGAAGCTGCAAAATAAACTCTGTACAATAACCCCATGTAAGTTCTGAATCAGCATCAAAGCCGGAATTATCAACAATCGAAATATTAGAAGCATTTGTAGCCTCAACAATTTCATCCTTAGATGCCTTTAGCATACCTTCAATGATTAAGCAGAATCCTGCTCCACCAGAATCGATTACACCAGCTTCCTTTAAAACAGCTAAAAGCTCTGGTGTATGGTCTAAGGATTCCTTAGCCTTATCTAAATAAATTTGTAAATATTCAGGTAAAGTCATTGTATCTGTAAGTTCTTTATAAGAAGCTTCACCAGCCTCTCTCATTACAGTTAAAATTGTACCCTCGGTTGGATTTTGAACAACACTATATGATTTCTTTGTTCCTTCTAGCATGGCCTCGGCAAAGCCCTTAACATCAACCTCATCCTTGCCCTCAAAGCCTAAGGATAGTCCCTTAAAGAATTGAGATGTAATTACGCCAGAATTTCCACGAGCGGATAAAACCATGGAACGAGCCATTTGTTTAGAAATCAATCCAATTTTTGTTTCCTTGCTCTTTAAGCCTTCCGATGCACCACCTTCAATGGTCATCTTCATATTTGTACCTGTATCTCCATCAGGTACTGGGAAAACATTTAATGCATTAATTCTTTCAAAGTCGTTAGCAAGAGATCTTGCACCTGCAACAACTAAGGTAACATAGTCCTGTCCATTTACCTTATTTAATATCATGGTGATTACTCCTCACCAGTAATATCCATCTTCTTGCCGTAGAAGTTTACAATAATTGTATCTGGTCCACAAGATGCACCAATGATTGGACCTAAGGAGGAAATATTTACTGCTTTACACTTAGTCTTCTCTTGAATCTCTTTAGCAACATATTCTGCATCCTTTAAATTATCACCATGCTCAACATATACTGTTCTATTTTCAGCATCCGTAATTCTTTCTACAGTGAAATTAACTAATTCATCTAAGGAAGTCTTTCTACCCTTAACCTT
The DNA here is from genome assembly GCF_003550015.1 of Anaeroplasma bactoclasticum. Classification (GTDB taxonomy): domain Bacteria; phylum Bacillota_I; class Bacilli_A; order Acholeplasmatales; family Anaeroplasmataceae; genus Anaeroplasma; species Anaeroplasma bactoclasticum. The sequence continues at coordinate 91,467 of NZ_QXEV01000006.1, read as the reverse complement.
CTTAAATCCATAGTTATTACCCTTAGTATCTCCACAAATAATTGGCTTAACACCAAATAGATTACCAAAGAATGCTGCAGAGGCCTTAACTCTACCAGCCATCTTTAGCCAGTTTAGGGATCCTACTGTTGCGAATGTCTGATAATTTAATTTATATTCATCAAAATAAGCAACAACCTCATCTAATGTTTTACCCTCATTTGCCATACGTGCTGCATCAATAGCCATTAAGCCTTCTGCATAACAGCTTCTTAGAGAATCGTAGCATACAAATTTTCTTCCTGGGTATTTAGATACTACCTCTTCACCAATAACCTTTGCATAGTTTACAGATGTAGATAATTTAGATGAACATGCTAAATAGAATACATCTAAGCCCTTTTCAAATGCTTCCGCAAACTTAGCCTCAACCTCAGTTGTTAAAATCTGATTTGTTGTAGCTCTATTTCCTTGTCTCATTTTATTATAGAAATCAGCAGCGGATAAAACACTCCACTCTAAATCTGCATCATAATCTTTTTCATCGACTCTAAAAGCCATCTTTAAATATCCGAAATCTAATTCATCGCGATATTTCTTTTCAACATCAGATGTTGAATCTGTGAATACATAAAAATTCTTCATAAATTTCCTCCTAATTGTAAAAACACATTATATGTTCGTGTACTCTAAAAAATATTATACCAAAGATTTTAATTTTGTACTATAAACTTTACTTTTTTTTATTAAAAAATGCTATAATTTTAGTATGAAAAAACATTTTATAATTTAAATCTTTATTTTCATTAAAAAAATGTTATACTAAAATACAAAACTATTAGAGAAGGAGAGTCAATATGAGTAAAAGATTTAGAATGTCAACAGCCCTAGATGTTGATGATTTACTACTTGAATGCATTCCCTATGCGATAAAGCTTGCAAACGAAAAATACCACTATGACCCACCCCTTACTATCTACGAAGTAGATCACTGGGGAAAGCTTGGTACTCGTGCGGATGTCATTTTTGAATTCTTCAATGACCCTGAATTTTTTAGAACACAGCCAGTCATTGAAGGAGCTAAGGAATTTGTAAGAAAGCTAACTAAAATGACAGAGGTATTTATATCTACATCCATTTATCCTGAGTTTATGGGAATACGTGCTCAAAGAATTATGGAGGAATTCCCAGAAATCCCAAAGGAAAACATTTATATGGGATCAAGAAAGGATAAAATCAATGTCGATATCCTATTTGATGATGGTATGCATAATATCTTTAAATCCAGTGCTGCTTACCCTATTTTAATGCGTAAGCCTTGGAATATGAACGCAACTGGTATGCTTGCGGTAAATAGCTATGATGAATTCTTAAAATTAGTTGAAGTCATCTCTAAAAGCTATCTATTCAATGTTGATAAGCTTATCCAACCAGGTATCGTTATTTTAGTTGGACCATCTGGTTCAGGTAAATCTAAAATAGCTAAAAAGCTTTTAGATGATAAGCCATGCTTAGAAAAGCTTAAAACATATACTACTGCAGACCCTACTGCTGTATATGAAAATGATTGGTATAATTATGTATCCAAAGATCAATTCTTTGAAATGTTAGATTCCAAAGTATTCTTTGAATCTACAATGTATGCTGGTCATGGATATGGCTCTAAAAAGGATGATGTCGATAAGATTTTAGCTAAGGGTAAATCTGTTTTAGCTACTATGGATATTTGTGGAGCTATGGCATTAAAATCAAGATATGAAAATGTCATTACGATTTATATTAAAAAGGACCGTAAGGAATTAATTTCTTCTATATTAAATAAGAAATGCTCTCATGAGGATAAGGTAAATCGTCTTATTTCTATTGAAGATGAAAAGAGAAATGAAGAAATTTGCGATTATGTAGTTTCTGCAACAAATCAGGATTATGAATCCTCTGTAAAAGAAATTGAAGAATTATTAGGCATATAAAGATGAAAAAATGGTGAGTTTGAAATTCACCATTTTTATTATTTTAATATTTCTTGGTAAGCCTTAAAATAAATATTTGCTCTACCATCGCTAGTTAAATCACTTAATTTTTGATATAGGCTCTTATGATCACCTATAAATTTTACAATCTTAGGATTATATCTTGTACCAGACTCTTTAACTAATTCTTGATATAGGGTATCAAAATTCTTACCACTTGTATAATTTCTACCTAAAATATCTGTTGCAGCATCCATACAATCGGCTATAGTTATTAAATCGATATAAAAGGAATATGGAGATTCCTTTTTATTAAATTCTAAAGGATATCCACCTAAATCATTATACCATTTATGATGTCCATCCATGATATCAAAATAATCCTTAAAATCCATATCCTCTTCTATCATTTTTAAGCCTAAGGAAGGATGCGTTTTAATTAAAGAAAACTCCTCGCTAGATAATCTTCTATTTTGTCTATTTACTATATCCACAATAAAGCATTTACCAACATCATGTAATAAGCCAGCATTTAAAATATAGGATAATATATCCTCTTTTTTATTTTTTACATCCTCTATACTATTTATATTTAATGGTCCAATAAAGAATTCAGGGTTTTCTTCTATCATTTCCTTTGCAATGATAGATGCAATCTCAGATACCATTAAAGAATGAATATATGTTGTAGGCTGTCTAACTAAAATTAATTTTAGAAGTAAGCTTTTCTTATCTTTATAATCTGTTAATATGCCATGTAAATCTCTATAGAATTCCTGACATACATTATTCATCATTTGCGTATAAAAGCCATAAGGAATTTGCGTATGAACCTTTATTAGCTTATCTAAAACTCTATCTAAATACTTATTTTTATCACTAGCTGAATTACATATTAAATCATATAAATCAATTGCGTTATTATGATAATTTAAAATAAGTAATAGGGTATCATCAGGATCACTATCATAATTAGGTAAAGGTAGTGATTCAATATTATTCGTTATTTTTTCCATAATGGAATCCTTAGATACAATTCCTCTAAGTAAATCCGCTTTACACTTTGCTCTAAAATAATTACCTTCTAAATCATCCTCTACTAAAGGATAATTATCAACTAAATCATAGAATCTAGATTTAACCTTATCTGTTGCAGTTTCAATTCCCTCATCTACATATAAAATATCTCTTTTGATTTGTTCAATATGCTTTATGAAATATTCATTCTTACCATCTAGGTCTTGAACTAGCTTTGAATTAAAGAACTCTAATACCTGATCATAATAATCAAATACCATATCCTTTGTGCCATCCTTCATTTGACCAAATGGAGCAATTAAATTGCTATAAGCAATGAATATTTGAATTCTTTCATCGCTATCCTTTATTTCACTATAATAATCCTTATAAGAAATAACCTTTTTATACCACTCACAGGCTTGCTTTATATATTTAGCCTCTCCTGTTCTACCAAAGGCCTCATAATATTCAAAAGCGAGCATATGATATATTTTCACAAGCTTTCCATAGTTATTCGTATTTGTATAATAGGGTAATATCTTATCAATGATTAGCTTCATCACAGGATAATCATCACATTCGTTTTCATACATTTCTAATAAAACATTATAAAATGCTAAAGCAATATCTTCATTTAATTCTATATTTAAATACTCTTTAAGCTTTTCTATTAATTCTTCATTTTCTAAATAGATTTTTCTTGTAATCTTACTTCTTTTAATTAAAGATTCCTTCCATTTATCAAAGGAATCAATAGAAAATAAAGCCTCTTCCACATCGATTTGAAGATTTCTATTTTTCATATATTCATTTTTAAACTTCTCTAAAAATTTAAATATATCCATAATACACATCACCCATTAATGTTATTATATTAAACTTTAACAAATCTAACAATTAAATTTTATTAGAAAAGAACAAAAGTGAATAAATTCACTCCATGAGTAAACTCATGTTTTAACGAATTTATATGTAATTATGTATTTCTACATATTTACATGTACTCTATAAGGTATTGTTAGACCTCTACTCATCAAATACTTAATTGTATCATTTGAGTTACGTTTATATTTTTTCATTATATTTAAGGCGGCATTTATATCAGCATTGATTACTTTGCCGTCTTTTCTTTTATATAATCCTCTTTTTATTCTCTTTCCACTTCTAGGTTTATCTTTTTTTATTTCATCATTATCATAAAATGATGACGCAGATGTATAAGATTCATTAATCTCAACTATATTTATCCCATATTCTAAAGATTTTAATATAAGTTTATTTTTGAATTTAGATATTGGAACCAAAATAAATTTCTGATTGGTCTTAGCCCTCCTCTTTCCTTTTAGGCTTTCATTTTTGATTCCACCAGTTTTTATTCCTTTATTCCAACCAACTATAATTTGACTTATATTGTTTTCTTTAGCCTTATTTAATAGTTCTTTAACCGCCTTATTCAAATAATCATTAATAAAATCATTATTTTTTCTTCTTAAAGAATCAATTCTTTTAGATGTATATACACCACTTGGTAATATAGATTGTGCTTTAGCTATTCTTTTAGAAGTGTATTGTATCTTAGATATTAATAACTTACCATCAATGATAAAGGATTCATTATTATACATTACACAAGATGCTAGATTAGTAACTCCCAAATCTATTCCCATTATATTATCATCAATATTTTTTAATTCATAATCAATATCTTTATATGAGAATTCTATTGAATAGTATTCTCCTCTTTTATCAGGAACAATTCTTACCTGATGTATTTCTTTTCCATCTAATAGTTTAGGAATTCTAAAGAAGATATTCATTGATTCTTTATTAGAATATTCTTCAATACTATCATTGATTAGTTTATCCTGATAAACATTATAAAATACTTTATTCGTTCTCATATCATTAGATAATGGTAGCTTTATACAATTATGTCCATTATGAATGATAGGTCTTACCTGATCTGTATATAATGGATAAAACCCATTTTTAGGTAAATACTTAGGTAATGACCCATGATTTTTAATAAACTTCAACATATTATTATGGGCACACCGAATAGTACATATAGATTGGTATGTATTTATAATATGGAAATTCTCATTCATTTTTAATTCCTTGTTCGTATCATAATATGAAGGAATAGTTTTATGTTCAAAATAATAGTGTCTTAAATAATATAAGGAAGCATTATATAAATTCTTTGATATCCTTGTTAAAAGCTTTAACATAGCAATTTCACTATTTGAAGCTTTATAGTGATATTTTAGTGTTTTAAATCCCATTTTTTCACCTCCATTCTCTAGAAATATTATACCCCCGAAAACAGCAAAAAATCCATTAGGTAAGCCGTTTTTGAGTTTGAGAAATTCAATATAAAAAAGAGAGAAAATGGTGTATTTTGAATTATATTTTTATCAAAATCAAAGAATAAAACAAAATACAGAAATACAATTTCCTAGTAAATAAAAGAAGCCCGATGGGCTTCATTTTAAAAGAATAAAAATTCACTTACAAGCTGTAAGAATAATTTCTTACTCCTACCACTAAATTTATTTAAGTATTTTAATAATCTTATCGATTCCTTTTTACAATCAAGTAAGGTATCTAATTGAGAGGCTAAAATGAAATCATAAACATTTTTACCTAAAACTATCTTATCCTCTTTTGGTACTTCTCTTATAAGCTTAGTTAAAGCCTTATCCATTTTTCTAGCCTTAGGAGCAAGCTCCTTAGCAAGCTCAAAGTTTGTTACATTGATTTGCCAAGAAAAGCCATCATGCTGGTAAACTCCCTTCGCATTAGATTTTACAATAATTGTTCTTCCGGCAAAGCAATCAAAAAACATACCAACAACATCAAGCTCTGGAATAATTCTTACAATTCTTCTTTTTACCCTTTCATATTTTTCCATATCAATATAGTTTTTATCCATTCCTTGCCCATCATTGGTATAGCAATGAATAATTCTATCTTGAACATCACTTCTTGCGTAAATTGTTGCAAAATTAGCTAAATTTCCACCCTTTGAATGACCGCCTAAATAAATATTAGCCTCGGGAAATAAATCCGCAATCTTATTTACATATTCGACTGCTAGATTTTGGCTTACAACAGGACAGGTATATAACATATCAATATTTTCTTGCCAGCCAATTAATGTATCATCCGTTCCCCTAAACGCGATATAAATTGTGTCCTCATCTAAATGGAATACCATTGCTGAAAACTGAGTTTTGGTTTTCTTTTCAATGATATTGACATAATTGGATACATAAATTTGACCAAATCTTTTCGTGTCCTTTGCCAAATCCGTTAAGGTAATAATACTTTTAGGTACAATAAGACCTAATACTATTTTTTCCTTATCATGTGTTTCAAATACATGATTGACTGCATTCTTAAATAAGACCTTTTTTGAAGAGGGATAGCTTGGTACTGCATCTTCAAAATCAATATAGCTTATCTTTGAAAATATTAAATTATCAATCATGTTAAATTGATCCTGTAAGAAGGATAAATCCCCACGCCAATGCATATAATCTAATATATTTGCCATAACATCACATCCCATTTATATTATAAATGGAAATTTTAAAAAAACAAGGGAACTATTGTCCCTCATCTCCATTAATAATTTCTAAATCACCAGATATATTCGTTTTTGTAATTACTGGATTATAGCCAAAATATGTTACTTTACAATCACCAATTACGGAATTTACAGAAATAGAATTTATAGTGCTTGTTTCAACCTCTGATTCACCATATCCTATATTAATAGCCATTTCATCAGATAGACACTGCTTACCATAGTATTTAGCATTTGTCATAACCAAATCTACTGCAGTAGTTTTACCAGAGATATTTAAAATACATCCATCATTCATTGTAAATATAGAATTTAAAATGCCTTTAGAATAAATAGTAGCTATGGATGAACCATTTAAAGTAAATCTTGCATCCTGTGATTCTAAGGATTTTATATCTACATTTGATTCTTCCTTTAAGGAAAGATAAATGGATGAGGATAAGGATATCTTATTTGCATTAAGAGTTGAATTAGAGCCTAAGGATGCAGTAAAGCTTTTTCCTTCAAAGGAATCCATTGTTAATATAGATGCATAATCTAAATTAATATTTGGGTTTTGATTTAAGGATAAAGAATCAATAGTTACATTTGATAATTCAAAGTCAAGACTAGATAGTGGATATCCTGTAACTAAAACCTTTAATGAATCTGTAATATAATTCGTATTGGAATCTCCTGAAATGATTAAAGTATTAAAGGATACTTGGATAGATAAATCATCTAATATTTTCTTTTGACCAACAAAGGAAATATTCTTTTCCCCTGATTTTATTTCAACATCAATTGGAACTATATAAGAGCCCTTAACCATACGAATATTGGATATTCTTATACTATCGATTTCACTTTGAGGTAAAAACTCACTTGTGATAATATCTCCACTACCACTAACGACTCTTCTTTGACTACAAGAGGCTAATAGTGGTAATAATCCTATGAACATGAAAATAAGCTTAAGTACTTTTTTCATATAAAAAATCTCCTAATTTATAATTCTTATATATTTTACTATATAAGAAATGAAAAGTCCACAACACCGTTGTGGACCATCTTTTAAATTAAACCAAATAAGGAACAAATCTTCTTTTGTTCATCTATTGTTGCTTCATTATTTGCAGAAATAATAAATAATGCAAGGATATATAATGAACTCTTATGACCATATTTTTGGAAGGACTTATGAGCAAATTCTCTTAAAGCAGTAACCTCAGTTGGCATCATATTCTTTCTACACATTTCTAAAAATTCATCTGCTGTTACAGTGAATAATGCGTTATTACAAAATTCATATTCACTTCTATTAATTTGACCATCGGATGCACTTACATAAGAAACTAATCTTTCAAGCATCTTTTGTGTTTGAAGACTTGAAAGTCCCATTTCCTTTGCTTGAGACTGATAGGAAATATATAGATTTTTTCCGTATAAGGTTCTCTTTTCTCCACCAATAGCCAAATATTGTTTTAATTCTTTTGCAAATACTTCTAATTCTGACATATAACTTACCTCAACTCATTTATTAATAACATTATATCATTGTTTTATAATAATGGAAGAAAAAAGAAAAAAAAGGCGCTTATGCGCCTAATTTAAGATTCAAAGATTGGTTCAAAATCCGATGCATCATGTCCACATAAAGGACAAAGATATTCTTCTGGTAATACTTCACCCTCATAAACGAATCCACAAATTTTACATCTCCAGCCAATAATCTTTTTATCTCCTGGTAATGGTTCTGGCTTTGGTTTTATATTCTTATGATAGTAATCATAAGTTAATGGTGGATTATCATTTAATTTAAATGCGTCATCTAATTCTGCAATAAATAAGGTATGGGAACCTAAATCATGAGATTCCACAACATGAGCTGCAAGAACACTACAAGTTGACCAGGATAGATATGGTACATCGATACCATTAATTTTTAAATTATCACCAAAGAATTTATCGATATCTCTACCAGATTGCATACCATAATATTTAATCGTATCATAGGTTGTTTTTTCTTCTAGAATAGAAATAGTAAATACCTTACTTTCTTTTATCATTTCACAGGTAAGATTTTGATTTATTACAGCAATCGCAATTTTATTTGGATTTGATGCAACCTGAATACAAGTATTTGTTATACAACCATTCATTTTACCGTTTGCTCTTGTAGCTAAAACAAATACACCATAACTTAAACTAAATAATGCTCTATTATCCATAATGCCTCCTAAATATTTAAATATTTTCATCGTTTTTTCTAATTTCATTATACAAAACAATTTTCCCTTATTCAATAAATATGACTTTCAATTTTATTTTTTTCAAAAATTAATTATAATTTTTTCATTATTGTAGAAAGAAAAGATAAAAAATGGTATTCTTTAATTAGTAGAAATCGATTTAGGAGGGGAAATCCTATGTTAAAAAAGGTAGAAAATATTTACACCCATGCTCATTTAAAGGAGGAAGCTAATGAACTTGAAATCAATAATAGAGCATTAGCGAAAAGAATAGCAACAGAAAGTATTGTCCTTTTAGAGAATAATGGTGTACTCCCAATTGAAAAGGAATCTAAGATTGCACTATATGGAATAGGTGCTACAAATACCATTAAGGGTGGGTCTGGTTCTGGTGAGGTTAACGAAAGATATTCTGTATCTATTTTAGATGGCCTAAGATACCAAGGATATACTATTTGTAATGCTTCTGAGCTTGAAGAATATAGATTAAAGGCTATGGAAGCTAAAAAGAAATACATGGAAGAAAAAAGAAAAAAAGCTGGTTTCTTCTCCTTTAAAGAGATATCCATGGCAAATATAGAAACAGGCTACCATGATATTGAATTTATTGTTAATAGAGAAAAGCAAGATACGGATATAGCTATTTATGTATTATCTAGAATGAGTGGAGAGGGTGCCGATAGAAAGCTTATAGAAGGAGACTTCTTATTATCTAAACAAGAAAATGAAGATATTCATTATCTTGCAAGTACATATAAGGATGTCATTTTAATCATCAATGCTGGTGGTATGATAGATTTATCCCCTTTAGATGATATAACATTATCTGGCTTAATTTTTACAGGTATGCTTGGAGAAGAAGGCGGTAATGCACTTGCTGATATTATTTCTGGTGCAATTACTCCATCCGGACACCTTGCAGATACATGGCCTATGTCTTATAAGGATATTCCATTTGGTGAAAACTATTCTTATTTAAATGGTAATGAAAAGGAAGAGGAATATTCAGAAGATATTTATGTAGGATATCGTTATTATGAAAGATTTAGAAAGAAAGTAAGATACGCATTTGGATATGGTCTATCCTATACTGGCTTTAAAATTGCAACAAAGGTTGATTTACAAGATGAAATTAAAATCTTTGTTAAGCTAAAGAATTTTGGCAATTTTAAGGGTAAATGTGTACTTCAAATTTATGCATCCTTACCAGAAGGAAAATTAAAGCAGCCTGCATTTAGCTTAATTGGATTTACAAAATCCAAGCTGTTAGTTCCAGATCAAGAAACACTTCTATCGATGTCTATACCATATCATTATCTTGCAAGCTATGATCCAGAGTCTAATACTACTTTACTTGAAAAGGGTAGATATGTATTATATATTGGTCAATCCTCGGATAAGAGAAGCTTAATTGCAGGATTTGATTTAGATGAGGATATCATACTTGCAAATCATAAGCCAATATGTCCATTAAATAAAAAAATAAATCTATTAGAACCAGATTTTCCAAAGAAGGATATATTAATTCCAGATAATTTAATATTAACCTTAGATAAAGAAAATATTAAGCCTGAAGAAATTAAAGAGCTTATTACAGAGGATGCTCCAGAAAATCCTATGGATGAATATGAAATGGAGGCTAAAAAAATTGTAGATAAGCTATCTATTAAGGATTTATCCTTATTACTTGTTGGAGATGGCGGAATGGATATTGCTATTCCAAAGCCTCATGATGTCATAGTACCTGGTGCTGCAGGACATATGACAAATAAGCTTACTAAAATAGGATTAAAGAGCTTTGCGTTTGTAGATGGACCTGCAGGATTAAGATTATGCAAAACTTCCATTGTTAAGAAAAATGCAAAATCTATTAAATATGTAGATCCAGGCATGGAAATGTTTAATTATTTCCCTAAGATTGTAAGATTATTAGGTAATTCTAAAATCAACAAGGGTACTCCACTTTATTGCTATACTACTGCTTTCCCTACAGGTTGTAGCTTAGCTCAAACATGGAGTGAAAAGCTACTAGGTAAGCTTGGAGACGCAGTAGGTAAAGAAATGGAAGAGTATGGAGTAACTGTATGGTTAGCTCCTGGAATGAATATTCATAGAAATCCACTTTGTGGAAGAAACTTTGAATATTTTTCTGAAGATCCTCTTCTTTCAGGTAAAATGGCTAAAGCCATTGTTATGGGTGTACAAGCTCATAGAGGATGCTATTGTACAATTAAGCACTTTGCTTGCAATAATCAAGAAAATGAAAGAAAATGGACTTCTGCTTATGTATCTAATCGTGCATTAAGAGAAATCTATTTAAAGGGCTTTGGTATTGCAATTAAAGAAGGTAGATGTAGAGGAGTAATGTCTTCTTATAATAAGATTAATGATATTTGGAGTGGAGCAAATAAAGACATCTTAACTGAAGTATTAAGAAATGAATGGCTATTTAAGGGCTTTGTTACAACCGATTGGGATGAATCCCATGAAGGACTAGAGGCTGATAGAAGCATTGATTCAGGTATTAATATTTTAATGGCTGGAAATAATAAGCAAAGAAAAGCTATTCAAAAAGCATTAGCCTCTAAACAGTTATCTTTAGATATAGCAAAAGAAAGAGCCCAAAGGCTAATCCAAATTATGTTATTACATAATACATTAATAGAAAGAAAATAAATGAAATTGCTATCAGTTTTCCTGATAGCTTTTTCTTTAAACCTGATAGCTTTTTCTTTAAAAATGATTAGAAAACACATCTTCTTTTCAACTTCTTTATACCAAATGTTATATAGAAGTTTAAATATGAAAAAAAGGAGTTCTCTTCGAACTCCATAGGGGATATTTGGTTCTTTAAAATATAAGGTTGGTTGGTTGTTACCTCTTCCATTTTGTGGTTGGTAGGTAGTTTCCCATCCCTTAAAATATGTGGTTGGTACAATTGAAAAGAAAAACCTCCTGGTTTTATAATGTTCTTAGCAAATAACTTTTACAGTTTTTCATATTGTATTATAATCCCTATACCGAGGAATTAAAAGATGAAAGGCTTGAACTTATTAGTGAAGAACTTAAATATGATACTAAATATTTACAATACAAGATTCATGCCAATTCAATTAACCCTTGCCCAACCTCAAATTTTAGAAAGGCCGATATTTAGTTAAATAATGGTGTGGATAAGTATCTATCACCATTGTCTGGTAATAATACTACAATCTTCTTACCCTTATTTTCTTCTCTTTGTGCTAATAGCTTAGCTGCATATAATGCTGCACCAGATGAAATACCAATGAATACACCATCACTCTTAACAACCTCTGCACCTGTTTTAAATGCATCCTCATTAGAAACAGTAATAATTTCATCATAAATTTTAGTATTTAATGTATCAGGAACAAATCCTGCACCAATACCCTGAATCTTGTGTGGGCCGGCAACTCCTTTAGATAATACTGGTGAAGATTCTGGTTCAACAGCTACAATTTTAACATTAGGATTCTTGCTCTTAAGGTATTCACCTGTACCAGAGATTGTTCCACCAGTACCAATACCTGCAACAAAGATATCGACATTACCATCTGTATCTTCCCAAATTTCTGGACCTGTAGTTAAAAAATGTGCCTTAGGGTTTGCTGGATTAACAAACTGACCTGCAATAATAGAATTAGGAATTTCCTTATTTAATTCTTCTGCCTTTGCAATTGCACCCTTCATTCCCTTTGATCCATCAGTTAACACAAGCTCTGCACCATATGCCTTAATTAAATTTCTTCTTTCCACAGACATTGTTTCTGGTAAGGTAATAATCAAACGATATCCCTTAGCCGCACTAATTGCTGCAAGACCAATACCAGTATTTCCACTTGTTGGCTCAATAATTGTAGATCCTTCCTTTAAAATACCCTTAGCCTCATAATCCTCAATAATTGCCTTTGCAATTCTATCCTTAACAGATCCTGCAGGATTTAAGCCTTCAATTTTGGCAATAACTGTTCCGCCTAAATTATTATTCTTGTTAAAATTAACTAATTCAACTAGTGGAGTATGTCCTACTAATTCTGTGATTGATTTATGAATATTACTCATGTTTTTTTACCTCTTTTTTATATGGAATAATCGTTTCCTATTTTACCTTTCTCTTTTTTTGCTAAATCATCTAATGTCACACTATCAACATAGTTGGTGATAACCTCATTAAAGCCTTTCCAAAAATCGATAGTCGCACAAATCTCAGCTCTATCGCATATGACTTTATTACACTGTAAGCAAGCAACAGGGGCTAATGTACCTTCTGCACATCTTAAGATTTCACCAGCTGTATATTCCTCTGGACGTTTTGTTAACCTATAGCCTCCATTATTGCCTCTTACACTAATAAGTAAGCCACCTCTTGTTAATAATGCTACAACCTGTTCTAAATATTTAATTGAAATATCTTGACGTTTTGATGAATCCTTTAATGATACAACTCCACCATTTGAATAAGCGGCTATATCTATCATTAATCGCAGTGCGTATCTTCCTTTTGTAGAAATCATTTATATACCCCCATTCCTACTAAAATACTAGATTTTATTATATCATTGAAGGCATCTTTATACAAGATTATTCAATTGCACGAAATGCTTCTTTTAAATCATCTATAATATCATCAATATGCTCAATACCAATGCTTAAGCGAATGGTATTTCTATAAATACCGGATGCCTTAAGCTCTAGATCATTCATTTCTGAATGCGTTGTAGATGCAGGATGAATAACTAATGATTTTACATCTCCTACATTCGCAAGTAATGAGAATATCTTTAAATTGTCAATGAAAGCTTTTGCCTTTGCCTCATCACCCTTAATTTCAAATGTGAAAATTGAGCCTCCACCATTTGGAAAATATTTCTTATATAATTCCTTTTGAATAGGATCATTAGATACAGATGGGTGATGAACCTTCTCTACATTTGGATTAGAATTCAAGAATTCAACAACCTTTAATGCATTTTCTACATGTCTTTCAATTCTTAAGGATAATGTTTCTAATCCCTGAAGTGCTATAAACGCATTTACTGGAGAAATAGATGCACCTGTATCTCTTAATAAAATAGCTCTTACATAAGTTACAAATGCCTGTGGACCTACCGCATCATAAAATGACACGCCATGATAAGATACATTTGGTTCAACTAAATGCTTAAACTTACCACTCTTTCTCCAATCAAATTTGCCCCCCTCAACTATAACTCCACCAAGACCAGTTCCATGGCCTGTAATAAACTTTGTTGCAGAATGAACTACAATATCAGCACCAAAATCAATTGGTCTTAAAAGATATGGTGTTGCAAATGTTGCATCCACTACAAGTGGAATATTATGCTTGTGGGCAATATTTGCAATAGCTTCAATATCTACAACATCGGAATTAGGATTACCTAAGGCCTCAATAAAAATTGCCTTAGTGTTATCCTTGATTGCCGACTCTATTTCTACTAAATTTGTATTCACAAATGTAGTTGAAATACCATAATTAGGTAATGTATGCTGGAATAAGTTAATAGAACCACCATAAATATTATTTAATGCTACTATATGGTCTCCAGCGAATGCTAAGCCTAAAATAGTATATGTAATAGCTGCTGCACCACTTGCAACCGCAAGTGCACCACTACCATTTTCTAAACGGCGAATTCTTTCTTCAAATACACACTGTGTTGGGTTTGTAAGTCTACCATAGATGTTTCCAGCATCTCTTAATCCAAAGCGATCCTCTGCATGCTTACTATTATTAAATACATAGGATGATGTTAAATAAATCGGAACTGCTCTAGCTCCTGTTGCAGGATCAGCTTCTTCTTGTCCTGCATGAATTTGTAAAGTTTCAAATTTATAATCTCTCTTGCTCATTAATTGTTTCCTCTTTCCTTTTATTTATGAGCCCAACATGATATTGTGGCTCTCTTTTTAATATAAAAATGATACATCCGGGCTAAGCCCATACATCGACTACTCATTATAGCCATAATATCACCAATCCTTTCAAATTCCATTATTCCTACTCATTTAGTAGGATTAGCTATATTATAAATCAAATTTAGGAATTGTCAATAACAATTTTTAAAATTTTTTATAAAATTAAAAAGGACTCAATCGAGTCCTTCATTCGTATTTAAATCATTCTTATTCTTTGATTTAATCATATTAATAATTAATATTGTAATTCCAACTAAGCATGCGAAAACTAAAATTCCCTGTCTTAATATCGAAAATGGTAAACGATAAACCATGTAATATACTAAGAATCCACTCTCATGGAGTAATGCACCAATTTTAACAACAAGCTCTTTTTTATTATTTTGAGTTATCGTTGACATAGTAACGATTAGAGGAGGTAAATAATTATCCCATTTATCAAAGCTACTACTATAAGCTAAATAAAGAATGATTAAAACCCACATGATTCCAATTAATCCAAATACCATATACTTTGGTAATTCTTTATTCTTTTTACATAAGAAATATACCATTAATATATTTCTAATAAAGCATACGCTAGATACGATTAGATTACTCCAAAGGTATGCAAATACCTGTTCTAATATAAAGAATATAAAAGAAAATGTAGCTATTATAAGAAATGTTTTCTTTTTGAATAAATAGGAAATACAAATAATAATTAACCCTATAAGTCCACAGATTTGAGATACCCATAATATAGGTGTCAAATTCTGAAATGAGCTTTTAATTGCTTCTAACATATTATCACCGGAAATATTATATTACAAAACATTGCCTATTTCAATATAATTTATTATTAAAAATATATAAATTCTTATAATTACTTTAATACCTTTTCAATGGACTCTTCTAGCTTCTTAGGAGATTTTAAAGATCCAAATCTTCCTACAACATTTCCTTCTCTATCTATTAAGAATTTAGAGAAATTCCATTTAATGTTTCCTTTAAACTTACCATCATTAAAATTCTTCATATATTTATATAATTCATGCTCATTCTTACCATTCACATCAATCTTTTTAAATCTAGGAAATGTAGTTTTATATCTCATTTCACAAAAGCTATTAATTTCTGAATCGGATTCAGGTGCTTGGTGAGCAAACTGATTACAAGGGAAATCTAATACTAGGAAACCTAAATCCTTATATTTTAAATATAATTCCTCTAATCCCTTATATTGTGGAGTAAAACCACAATGAGTTGCGGTATTTACAATCAATAATACCTTACCCTTATACTCCTCTAATGTTTTTTCTTCACCTTTATTATCTACTACCTTAATATCATATATTGTCATATTCTTTCTTCCTTTCCATTGCTCACAATTATATTGTATGCAATGTTTTAATAAAGTCAATAACAATTTCAATTTTTATTTTTAAATGGAACAAATTCTTAAGATTTGAAACATATAGTATAAATTACAATTTCATGGTAAAATATAAGTAGCAAGGACGGTGAAACTAAATATGGATGAAACGATTAAGACTTTGAAGTGTAGTTGTTGTGGTACAATAGGTAGTCTTAGGGAGTATGGGCATAGTGGAGATAACTACTACCTTATTGACCCTGAGGAAACATTCGCTACTGGTTTTAGGAAGTTTGTCTGTAAAGCATGTAATCATGTAGAAACCTTCTGGTTTGGGGCTTCAAAGCTTTTTATTGATGAAGACCTAAAGAAAGAAAAATGGTTATTATATGATGATTTCATGGATAGTGTAAGAGATAAGCTTCATGCAAAAGTAATTTATTGGTACACTTTAATTTTAGATGTCATTGAGGATGAGGTTAAATCCTTAATGAAAAAAAGAGCTCTTCTTTCTAAAGAAGAACAAAGAACATTTGATAACCTATATTTAGGATTCTATAGAAGCTATTATAACTATAGACAGGATAAATTTGGTAAATGGATTGATCGACGTATTGGTATGAAAGAGGATTTATTAAAAGAAACTGTAGATCCATATCCATTCTACTTTAATGGTTATCTTACTACTATAGATACAGAAAATCCTAAAAAATGGAAAATTGATATTTCAGATAACTATAAAGAAAGATATCCTATTGAAGCTGAAGCATTTAAATTGCTTCAAACAAAAATTGATAATTATTTATTATCCTTAAAAACAAAGAAAAAATATACTGAAACTATAGAAGATCCAAGAGACTTTGACTTATTTAAGGATTATGTAAGATATATGGCTTTAGCAAAGCTTGAAGATTTAAGATATCAAGCCCTAGATTATGCCAAAACATTAATTGAAGGATATAAGGATGCAAAGCTAGATATTGAAGAAAAAATGACGGATGTCATTCAAACAATTATGGATAATAAAGCTCCTGAATTCTAACAAAAACCCCTGCTGAACAAGCAGGGATTTTCTTATAGTTCTAAATCTTTAATTATATTACATAAAGTATTTCTAGAATCTTCTAATTCCTTAAGCTCACTATTTGATAAAGGTAATTCTAGTACTGCTTCTACTCCATCACTACCTAAAATTGCAGGTACAGATAATGCAAGACCAAAGGCATTATATTCTCCTTCTAATTCTGTTGAAATAGGAAGCATAGAATGCTGATTTTTTACAATGCATTCACATATTCTTACAACCGATAGGGCAATACCATAATAGGTTGCACCCTTACGCTCAATAATATGATATGCAGAATCCCTAACCTCTATATGGATTTCTTCCTTTAAGGAATCCATATCATCAAATCCTCTTAAATGACAGAATTTTTCCATTGGCATACCAGAAACATTTGAAAAGCTCCAAGCAACAAATTCACTATCTCCATGCTCGCCCATAATTACAGCATGGATATTTCTTGTATCTACCTTTAGCTTTTCACTTAATAAATATTTTAATCTTGCAGTATCTAATACTGTACCAGAGCCTATTACTCTTTCCTTTTTAAAGCCAGATACCTTAAGTGCAACATGCGTTAATACATCTACAGGATTCGCAACAATAAGTAATAATCCTTCTGCTTTTACTCTTACAATTTCTTTTATGATTGAAGTCATTATTTTACTATTTTTCTTAATTAAATCTAATCTTGTCTCTCCAGGCTTTTGATTAGCACCTGCAGTAATAATAATTACTTTCGCATCACGAATATCCTCATATTCTCCTGCATATATTTTCATTGCATTAGAATATGCTAAGCCATGGGCAATATCCATTGCCTCACCTTCGGCTTTAGCCTTATTAGAATCAATTAAAACAAGCTCATTAAATAAGCCCTTTTGCATAAGCGCAAATGCGCTAGATGAGCCTACAAAGCCAGCACCAATTATTGCAACCTTACGTTCATTAATCATTTTAGTCCTCCAATCATTTATTTATTATTTCAAATAATCTTGATTTTAATAATAAATATCTATTCTTCTTTTCTTCCTTTTGAAAATGAATATTTCTATCCTGTAAAAATACATTTTGATAATCTAATACTTTATCCTTAAACTGTTCACTTGTAAGATCAAAGATAACATCACCTATTTTATTAAAGCAGTGGAAATTCCCATCAGAAAGTGGTATACCATATACCTCTCCACCATATAAATCCTGCATTAAAAATGCAGTAATAGAGCATTGACCTAAGGTCATATTTTCTTTAGTCCAATCCTCTTGCATTCTTTTAGCACAGGTTTCCTTAGACCAAAGATTAGATAATATATCATAATAATCCTTTGGAGTATTTCCATAGGAATCCTTTATATCAGCATTTTTTGCACCATAAAACTTATAATCCTTCATATTAACCTCGAATAATTAATAATACACCAAATCCTACAATTATTCCTAATATAGAAAATATAATTGTAATAACATTAAATGGCTTTACTCTTCTTACATTTAAATCTCCACGTTTTCTTCTATTTTTATCCATCTTAGAAGATATAATCGCAAGTATAAAAGATAAAAAGGCAAAAACTAAAATAGCACTTCTTCCTATTTGATATATTTGGATTTGTTCTGGAGTAATTACTACATCTCCTGTTATACTTTTATAAACCTCTATAGAAAGGGTTAGTGGCCAAAAGCCATTCGACTCATAAATATAGAATCCAAAAACCAAAAATAAAGATAATATAAAACCAATAAAGAATATAAAGAACATGAATGCGGATGCAAAAATCGCAAAAATGAAGGATAGTATCTTTTCAAAAAAGATAACTATATCCAAAGTAATTGCAGCACCAAGACATACAAATACTAAAACGAACGCAATAATGGCTAATGTTTTTGGTATATATCTTTCTTTTTTGGTATCCATAGCTTCATCCCCTTAATATCATTATAAAATAGATATAGAAAAATGTAAATAAAAGAAGGCTTCCTTAAAAACCTTCTATTTAATGTAATCTTCTCTTTTTAAAACACATAATTCAATAATCTTTTTTTCTTGATCATGAGGTCTTACCATTTCTTCTATACCTTCATATTGAAAATGAAAATATTCTGCAAGACGCTTAGATTTTATATTATCGATAAAATAACCATATTGGAATGATTTTGCATCTAGTTTATTAAATGCTAAATCAAGCAATAGCTTTAATACCTCTTTCCCATAGCCTAAGCCTTGGTATTCTTTAGCTATTGCGATACCAGATTCCTTAATCTTACCATCCTCATATTCTTTAATAGCACATAGCCCAATAGGCTTATTGGTATCTTTTTTAGCTATATAATAAGCATAATGTGACTTTTGATATTCCATGCTTCTTTTATTTCTTTCTTTTGCATCACTTTCTTCTACAGTTGGGGTAAATAGCATCCACTGATATACATCTTTATCTCCCCAAACCTTAAGCATACTTAAATAATCATTATCTTGTGCACATCTTAAAATAATATTATCTCCAATAATGGATTCATTATTTCCATCAATTGCATAATAAATACATTTATGTAGGATACCTCTATATTCTAATTCTTCTATTTTATCGATTTTTTGCATACCACACTTTTGCATAACCCTTGCAGAGGCAATATTATTTTCAAAATGGGCAGCCATTACTCTTTTATAGCCTATACGAAATAATTCATCAATAGCTAATTTTAAGGCTATAGTAGCATATCCTTTATTCCAATATTTTGATGAAATAAAATAGCCAAGCTCTATTTCATATTCATTTCTATCTACTTGGTTCAATAAACCTATTAGATTGTTATTTGCATATATACCATAGATAAATAAATCTAAATTATTGGATAAATCCATTAATCTTTTAGAAAAATTAATTGCATCATTCTTATCCATATCCGGTATCATATAGGTTTCTTTAACCTTAGAATCAAGTAATATATCTGTTAAGGTATTTAAATCGGGTAGAGAAATTACTTTTAAGGAAATTTCTGAGTCCTTTAATATAGTATTCCTAGATTTCATTTTCCCTCCTCTTTAAAACAAATAATCTTCTTTTTTCTGTATTTTCTCCTTCCCATTTGAAATGATCTAAGAATACTATTTCAAAATAAGGTAAAAAGAAGCTTTCCCAGGCGGAATCCGAATAGCTTGCAAGGCGTAAGATTCCATCAACAAATAGGTATTTATCTTGTATAAAATCTAATTTACTCTCTTCTGCTTGCTCTTTAGAAATATAATAATTTAATCCAACAATAAGTAAGGAATCCCTCTTTAATAATCTTGCAAATTCTTTGATAATTGAATCCTTTGTTTCTTCTGGGATTACATCTAATACATTACTGCAAATAATACCATCATAGGATTTACTTGGAACTGTCTTTAGCCAATTTTCATCTATTTTATAAGCATGAATGCCCCTTGCATTATATGCCTTTTCATAAAATAGAATACTATTAATGATATTATCTCCTAAATCCACTGCAGTAATATTTTTAGCACCATTCAGTGCTAAGGAAATTGATGCCCAGCCACTACCTGCACCATAGTCTAATACATTTTCCTTATCCTTTAAAAGCATTACTGCATCATATAGCTTTTTTGATGGAACAATATCAAATACACTTCTATTTGAATCACTCAAATATTCTTCCTTCTCCGAATCCTCTAATTTAATAGCATTATTCCAAAATGATGTTAGAGTATGATTCATCTTATTAATATCATTTTTTAATAATTCTTCCTTTAATAGGAAAACATCCTCTAATAAGAAATGATTCGCTTCATCTCTAGATGTAAATATATAAACCTTCTTTGTTTCCTTAAATTTATCTAATAAGGCATTTAATCTATCTAAATTAGAATCATACCAATTTTCTATCCATTCCTTGAATTCTAAATCAAAGGTATCCTCAACCCAAGGTAGGTCAGTTCTTTTCTTTCCTACTCTAGATTTTGCCCCCTCAAGGCATACCTCTATAGGATATTTTAAGAAGAATATACAATCTGATTCTTCCATTCTTCTTTCATAGGTTCTTGAATAATCTCCATCGATAATCCAATCCTTCTTCTTTAATATACCATCTAGCTTAACGTCAAATTCATCTCTAGTAATATGTGTTTTATCACTATTCCACCAAATATTATCTAAATGAAATAATTCAACATTAAAGATCTTTTGTAGCTTTCTTGAATATTCTGATTTACCAGCACCAGATGGTCCAATAACTATAATTTTCATAATTCCCCCAAATTGATTTATTTAAAATAAAATAAATCCTCAAATTTTAAATCTAAAGCAATACATAAAAGTAATGCAATTTTAGCTGTTGGCTCATATTGCCCTGTTTCAATTGATGATATTGTATTTCTTGAAACGCCAATCATAGAAGCTAGCTTTTCTTGAGATAAGCCTTTTTGTTTTCTTATCTCTTGAACTCTATTTAGTAATTTTAAGCTTTGCATCTAGCAATCACTCCTACAAGCTGTAATATCCATAATACTAAAAAAAGTACAAAACCCAAACTATAAATGATAAAAACAATTAATTCATGAGTTTTCTTAAGTTTTAAATACTTCATTAAGAAAGCTGTTGCTTCCATTCCAAATATAGCCATTAAAAAGCCAAAGCTATAGGTTTTATATAGCATAAATTCCGCTATATTCCAAATAGCAATTAATGCAATACCAATATGGCAAGCCTTTGCATAACCAATATGCTGAGCATCGATATCTGCGATATCTATACCCTTACCTTCATCTTTTGCTTTAGATAAAATTTCATCCTTATTCATTGATCAAACCAACCTTTTCTACTTCATTTGTATATTTCTTAGGTTCCTTTAAAACAACCACTTTAGCATTTTTAAATAATTTAGATATTTTCTTAATAGCAACTTTAGCTTCTCCACTTCCACTATATAAAATAAATGAAACATGCTTATTCGATAGATTGGTTTCATTCAAAATAGAATTACATACAGGAGCTAATCTTCCATTCCATATAGGTGAACCAATAATAACCTCTTCATAATCATCTATATTATTATCATAGTTATTAAGCTTTGGCTTTTTCCCTCTAAAACCATCAAAGCCACCCTTCATCATGGATAAGAATAAATTCTTACTAAGCTTATAATTCGCTTCTACTTTTCTTATTTCATAGCCTAAGGATTTTAAGTGTTCTGCAACAATATCCCCATTTCCTGTATAAGAATAATAAATAAACAATTTTTTCATATTTTCACCCCTTGCCAAGTGTACTTGTCACATATATTATAATTATGCAAAGTAAACTTGTCAATAACTATACTTCATAAAAAAAATAGGTTTGGTTAAACATTCTTCTTAAAGATAAAGAACTTCTTATTTCAAATCTTCTTCTAGTAAAAGAAAAACTACTAGACGTCAATTATCTAAGCCAATGGAACAAGCCAAGAATGAAATGCTAGTAGTTAGTGGTTTATGTGACCAACACATTTTAAACAAAGAAAAAAAACAAATGAAATATGAGGCTTATCAAGCATCTCTACTGCATATTTTCTAATGGTTTCTTTTACACCATTCGCTTGGAACTCACTAACCATTTGCTTTATAGTTTTTTCATCTTGGTTCGACGAAGTACAATAACAAGGTCCATTGGGATTATTATCAGAAAATGCTCGATTATCAAAAAAATCAAGGTAGTGTGATTGACTCAAGGCTTTTGATTCTCTTAGAAAATAATAAGCTAGCACAAATTATCATAAGCATAATTCCAGATACCATAGTTACTATGGCAGAGCCTCTTCCAACTCCAATATCAAAGCCACTTCCTATTGAGTCTGCAAGAATTCCAGACATTGCATAAGCAGGAATATAGCCTAATTGTGATATAAATCCTATAAAGCCCCAAACACGTCCCTGTAACTCATTTGGTATATTTATTCTTACAAGATAATCTAAGCAAGAATTGGCAAGAGGTAGCATTGCAAAGAAAAGGAAACCAAAAATAGAAATCACTATAATATTTTCTATAATTGAAAATCCAATCATAAACAATCCTGCTAAAATCAATGATATTGAAAGGATTGCTGAATGATGCTTACTTATACCAACTATACCAGTTATAAGCGCTGTTGCTAGCATACCTAGTGCACATACTGTTTCAGTAATACCAAGTGTTTTTGAATCTGCAAATGATAAAATCATAGGTTCTGACAATATTTGAATAACTCCTATACACATTGATATAAGAGATGAAACAATTATAAGTAAGAAGATACCCTTTCTTGCATGAACCTCCCTCCATCCTTGAGATAAAATTGATAAAAAGCGCTCATTCTTTTTAATTCTCTCTTTTTTGATGCTTTTTTTTACAAGTGCAGTTGTAAAGAAGGTTACAAAGAATGTGCATATATCAATTATTAGAAGTAGCTTTATATCATAAGCTCCAAGAAGTAATCCAGCTATTAACGGTGATACTAGATACCTAGCACTAGCAGATAAAGATGTTAAACCATTTGCTTTAGTATATTCTTCTTCTGATAACATATCTGTAACAGTAGCTCTATATGAGGGCTCAAGCAAGGATGAAAATATAGAGCTAATAGATACGCCAAGGCATATTTGCCAAATTGCTACATCTCCAAGCATCATAGAAACTAGTATATATATAATTCCGATTGCTGAAAATCCATCACCTATCATCATAAGTATTCTTCTATCATATTTATCAGCTAAAGCACCTGCTGGTATAGAAAGTAAAAGTGTTGGCAAAAAACCTAAAAGTGTTACAATTGCCATCATAGCGGCACTTCCTGTAATATTAAAAACATAAACTCCAAGTCCAAAGCTTGTAAGACCTCCACCAATTTGTGATATAAGATCTCCAGACCAAAGTATTAAAAATTTACGATAATTTGATTTTTGCATATTAATTCTCCTTTTGTGACCGACTGTCTGTCGGTATTAGTTTGTTTTTTAAGGGAACCTATTATCTTGGTTCCCTTAATTTTTAACTATTATCTTCTAAATAGCTTTATCATTACCTTTTGTAAGCTACCTTTTTCTGCTCCAAATAGGCACTCCATATTATGTAGGAATGCTTCTATTCTCTTATCCTTATTTTCTTTTATATCATCATAGTCATCATCAAATACAATACATGAATAAAGTATAAGCATTTCAACAGTTTCCTTTGGATACTTAACATTGAATATTTTTTGTTCATTTCCCTCTATAACAAGTCCTGTTAAGATAGGAACGATTTTTCCAACAAGATCATTTTGCATCTTTTGATGCATCAAAGCATTTTGAGGTTTATGAACCTCATCAATAATTTCATGTCCTATCTCTGTATCTACATTAAGACCAGCAATTGTCATTACAATCCTATCTGGTATCGAAATCGAAGTATCTTTAGCTATCGCTTTAGCTTTAGCTATTAAAGATAGATTAATCCTTTCGATTATGGCATTTAATATATCTTCCTTAGATTTAAAATGATAATAAAGTGTTCCTCTAGCGATATCTACTCTTTCAAGGATATCATTTGTACTAGTCTTATCATATCCTTTAGTAACAAATAGCTCTTCAGCTACATCCAATATTTCATTTTTTCTCTCTAGAGCATCCTTCACAACTCTCATCGTATACCCCCTCCATAGATACAATTGATAGATATACCTACTTATTCATCTTTATAGCCGACAGGCTGTCGGTCAATTAAAGTATATATAAAAAATTTATAGATGTCAAGATTTATTTATACCTAGGTATATATCATTTAAGCATATATAAACTTTATATCATGTTCTATTATTATAAAAGAAAAGCCTATGATAACAGTATTCATCATAAGCTATTAATTATATATAATTAAATTATTTCTTTTCTTGGTGGAGCACTCCTAAAGATAAAGAGCATACCGTCTCAACATGAGTCTTTGAAACCCACAAAAAAGTTATCTCATTAAAAAAGAATCAAGTAAAACACCTGATTCTTATAAAATTTTATTTTGCTTTGAGTATTTAAATCTTAAAAATATTATCTTATTATCATAAATTTTAAAAACAAGAATATAATTTTTAATTACTGCATGTCTAATAGAATCATCTTTAATTAAATAATAGTTACAATTTGAATAAGATAAAGGAAATGCACATATATTATTAATGCAAGCCTCTATGTTATTCATCAGGTCAATCGCAGCTTTTTTATTGCATAATTTATTAGAAATATAGTTTAAAGTATCATCTATATCTTTTATTACTAAGTCAGTTAACTCATAACTATAAATCATATTTCTTCTTTAACTCCTCAATGGCAGAAGGTCCATTTTTAATTTTACCATCATTGACATTTTGAAGTCCTTCAATAATAGCTTCATACATTTCAATTCTTTCTAATTTTTCTTCATATGTTTTAATACTCATTACAACCATATCACCATAACCATTTTTGGTTATAAATATAGGTTCATTAGTCTCATTACATAAATCGGATATTTTATTAGTATCTCTTAAATCCTTAATAGGTAATATTTGCATAAAAATACCTTCTTTCTGACATAATTATAGCATAATTATGACATAACTGCAATAGTTGTTTTATGTTTATAATTTAAAACCTATGGGGTGATAGAACATCTAATGATAACTAAGCGATTATCTCTATATTATGACTTTCTATATTTGAAAAAGCCTATGATAACAATATTCATCATAAGCTATTAATTATATATAATTAAATTATTTCTTTTCTTGGTGGAGCACTCCTAAAGATAAAGAGCATTTATTACATTTTTCCAACCCATTTTGATGGCATAAGTTGCATTTTTCCAACCACTTTTGTCATTTATATTGCATTTTTCAATACATTTAATAATACTTATTAATTATATATTCAATTAATCTAGAATTATTTAAGAATAAAAATGACCTATAACTTTTTGTAAATCATAGATCATTAACTTAAATTTAATTATATTATATATAATTACTTACTAGACTTATTTTTCAAAATTTTTCCGTGAAAGTAGGCATACCGTCTCAACGGGTTTACATTCATTCTACAGACCCCAAAATATTTGTAAATATATATCTACTAAATGAAAAAAAGGATTGATTTTTTTTGTATCAATCCTATTGTTTCTTAATGTATAATGACAACTATGGTAATACAAATGAAACACCCCTTAAATTTTGAAACACCCTTGAAACACCCTATTGCAAAAGGAATCAACAATAAATGGACAAGATTGATTATAAAAGTATTTAATCAATACATTTTTGCTTCAAGATAAGTATCATCTCATCAAAACGTTAAAACCAAACCACCAACGATAGAAAGAGGAATAATCCATCTTTTTTTGCTTTTTTTCTTAATTACTTTTTCTTCTTCCATCATTTGATTCTCCTACTTATCTAATAAGTTAAGACCATATGTTTTTACATTCCCATTAACGGCATCAATTAACCAATCTGCAACACTTTTCTCTGCTTCTAACTTAACTAAGAAATCGCTGGGAATAATCGTATGCTGCGTATTTTTTGTTGATGAATCAGCTTTATAGTCCCAAATATAAATACCAACATTAGGAATATTTGTTTGTAACCCATTAACCATATCTTTTAAATCCTTTTGGAATAAATCTCCATTGGCTTTACTTTTCTCCATTTTTCCATAATAAATGTAGGCTTGATATTGTTGTAAAGTGTCATCTCTATAAGAGCAATCGAAAAGGATTTTTACTTGATTGCCACGTTTTTCATGTAATGCGGTTAAGCTATCCAAAACAATATTGTTGGTTGATAATCGATCTGATATTTCTTTCGGACTCTTCCATAAATTTGTGGCGCTTTCTTTCCACCCGTCATATAAAAGTAAAGAACTATCAACGCAGACGGTAATATTATTTGCTTGTGGGAAATAGTTGATAACATCATCTGCGAGTAATGATGTTGCAAATCCTCCAGCGGAAAAACCAGTCACCAATAAAGAATCTGATTCTTCTACATATTTAAGAACTGATTCCATCAATAATGAATAATTCTTATATCCTTGGTGATATATCGTTTTTTCTTTACCATTTTCAGTGTATTTAAATTCAGCTGTTCCACTATGGAAATCTCCTGTTGCATATGGGACAATAACAAAATTCCAATCTTTGAACGGGTTGGCATCTGCGTCGCTACCGATTCCGCCTTTAGCTACGAAATCCTGGGCTGTCATATCAACAGCATAAAATTCCTTGCCGCGTTTAGATGTTTCCTCAGTAATACTTACTCCGCCACCAAAGAAATACACAACTGTCTTGTTTTCGCTGCCTTTTTTGAATATTCCATGCCACTGTTTTCCAGTAGAAGTCAAGGCGCCTTCAGGGCTGACATCATAATAAGTTCCAATATTAGGTTCACCTTTTAATTCTGGAAATTACATTAAAATAGTATTTTTTAGTAACACAAAAGCCACAATGCCAAGAGTGGCGATTACGCCAACAATGACTAATGGAATGATCCACTATTTTTTTCTTCTTTTAACTTGTTCTGCCATAAATTGCTCCTTTTTGTTGCGTTTGTTTGTATTTTATGCTACAATTGTATCATAACATTTGGATTTTATCTATTGTTTGAGCCTAAATAATAATAAAAGTACAAACGCGTATGTTTTGTATCATAAGGAGGAGAATCAAATGCCAAGAAGAAAAGATATAGTTGTTGTAGACCAATTGGAAACCGCCATATTTAATCTACTTAAAGAAAAAGAATATAAAGATATATCAATATCTGAATTATGCGATAAGGCCTGGGTATCAAGATGCACGTTTTATAGAAATTACAATGATATGGATGACATTATCTATCAATTTTTCATGAGAAAATCAAAAAAATGGTGGGATGAAAACTACAATACTTTTTTAAAAGAAGAAAAAAATGTGAGCGTAAGCCTTTTTCAATATCTTTTATCTTTAAAGGATGTAATCTTACTTATCTATCAGAAAGGTCTATCACATATATTTGAAAAGCACATTTTTGACTCTGCTATAAACGGGAGAAACGTTTTTGATAAAGAACAGTCTTATTCTTCAGCAAGAGTTTCAGGTTCAATAGTTGGTCTTACTAATGAATGGGTAAGAAGGGGCATGCAAGATTCGCCTGAATACCTTGCTAAGTTTTTAAATAAGGAAATTGAATACAAGACAATATAAAAAGTCCCAACCTTTTAGGTCGAAAGACAAATGACCTACTACTGTTTCCGTAGCCAAATGTGCGCTACCTTTTTTCCGTGGTCCTAAGCACGACACTATCAACGTGTTTGCATTAATTCTACTGACCACAAAATATTTGTAAATATATATATATATACTAAATAAAAAGATCAAGAAATCTCTTGACCTAATTATATCAAATTAAAATGTTTTAATGCATCTTCAATTGCATTTGCCTTTTCAGGAGGGCAATAAATATGTCTTGCATCATCTATAGTTCTATAGCTTTGCATATCTAGACCATGCTTTCTTTTTATTTCTGCAATATACACTGAATGAATATTTAAGCCATATTTAGACTTAACATATTCTTGTGATTTTTTTTACTTTAAATATATAACTAAAACTAGACAACCGCCTGATTTGTACATCTTGACGGTTTCGAGTGCCGTATCTTCTGGTGGACCAACAAACAATCAAAATCGGCATAGTTAAGCCATTTATTTAGTAGACTTATCATTTTTGGGGTCGGTAGAGCAATTGAACAACCGTCTCAACGTGTGATATGACATAATTCAATAGTCTATGTCAAGATGAGGAATACCATCTTTATCATAGTATCTTTCCTGATGCACAATACCACCTTTTCTAAATTGTCTATATTCATACAAAACTCCTAATTTATTTAAGTACTCAATTGTTAGTAACTATATCATAATTTTAAAAAACATATTTATTTTTTACAATATTTCTCAAATCTACATTGTTCATATACTTTCTTTCCAAGCAAAGTAATTGCCTTTTTAGGACATTGGCTAATACAACGATAACACATAGTACATTTATTTAATGATACTACCTTACCATTTTTAATTATTAAATTACTCATTGGACAATTTTTCACGCATAGTCCACATTCTATACAGTCATTATTAATTTTTAATTTTTTACTATATTTATTTGTTTTATTAAAAAAATATAAACGTTGTCCAAACAATCCCAACAAGTGTGAAAAAAAGCTAAGTCCTTCTTTTGGATATTTTTTATTAATAATGTTTTTTGATGCTATTTCTATTTTTTTATCAGCCTCCATTATTATTCTTTGATTTTCCTCAAATGTCTTTTTTAACATTTTACTATCTGCCACTGCGTCAGGCATATGTATTTGTAATCCACCAATAATCTTAGCTCCATATTTCCTTAAAATTCTTTTCGCACAACCTGTTCCATCACCAGAAAAAGCTCCCATTGTTGTTAATAAAAATATATTTTTCCCCTTCCATATATCCTTATTTTTTTTAATAAAATCCCTTACCATATAAGGTATATTAGAAAATTGAGTTGGGTAAGCCAAATAAATTGTTTTGTTTTCTTTTATCAAATTAATTGAGTCATTATTTTCAATAGGAACAATAACACTTTCTTTATCAATTAATGATAATAATTTTTCTATACAATGTTTAGTATTACCAGTACCACTTAAATAAACACCTAGCATAATACAACCTCCTAAATTTCGATTGAACATAATATATCTTCAATTTCTTTTTCTATATCATCACTAGAAATAATAGATTTTATATTATTAGCCTGTGATAAGCCATGAACCATAGCCCACATAACTATTATTTTATTATCAATATTTTTAGTACTTATTTCACCTTTATACTTTTCTTCCAATATTTTTGAGGCAACAGTTTTAAAAAAT
Source organism: Anaeroplasma bactoclasticum (assembly GCF_003550015.1). Taxonomy (GTDB): domain Bacteria; phylum Bacillota_I; class Bacilli_A; order Acholeplasmatales; family Anaeroplasmataceae; genus Anaeroplasma; species Anaeroplasma bactoclasticum. The sequence goes on along the minus strand of NZ_QXEV01000006.1, from coordinate 61,400 downwards.
ACAAAAGGCGGATATGTACTAATACCAATTGTCCTTCTTATAAATAAAAACTGATAATAAAGTGGATTGTTATAAAAAAAACAAATATAGCCTTTTCCAAGCTCAAGAATTATTCTTGAATTATCATTACAATGATCATATATATCTTTTAATACATTAGTTAATTTATTTGTAATATATTCTTGAATAGAATCTAAAAATGCTTCTTTATTTTCAAAATGAGCATATGGAGCAGCATTACTAACCCCTATTTTTTCAGCTAGTTTACGCATTGATAAGCTTTCAACTCCATATTTATCTATTAATTCTAATCCATTTTCTATTAAATCATTTTTTAAATTGCCATGATGATATTGTTTTTTTTCCATATTAGTTCTCCTAATCTTAACACTGCTTAGATTATACATCACAATCTTATCACTGTAAAGATTAAAAAATAATTTTTTCAATTATGACATTTTTAATTGCAGGTTTGTTGCACATTGAATGATATAATCTTACCATTCATCTTCCTCTTCGTCATAGTCATCATCAAAAAAAGATACATACCGTCTCATTCTTCTTTCTTTTTGATTAATTCCATCTTTAATTAATAATGAATTATGGTATTCAAGATTAGAAAGAATTGCTAGTTCTATAGTTGAAGCACAATCTCTAATATTTCCTTTCTTATTAGGATTGTTATCCTCCCATTCTTTTGCTCTCATACCAAACAAAGCAACATTTAGCATATCAGCTTCACTTGCATATATAAAAGACTTTTGAACTTCTGTCAATTCAACTGGAATTCAATATGTTTTGATTGCATCAGTATGAATCAAATAGTTAATTTTTGTTAATAATCTCTTACCTTGCCATTCAAGTTGTTCACTTTCTTCTACTTTTAGTCTTTGAAATTCTTTAATTATATACAATTTAACTTCGGCTGAAATCCAACTTGCGAATTCCAAGGCAATCTCTATGAGCAAATGTGCCACCATTTTTTCCAGATTTGACTCTAATACCAATAGCATTTGTTAGTTCAATCCATTTTTTTTGTGAAATTGTAAAAGCATTTTCTCCAGGTTTACTCTTAAACCCCTCGAAATCGGTGGGTTTAAAATTAATATTGTTTATCTGTTCCCATAATTTTAAAAACTCTAATGTATCTACTTTTCACATCCAATTTGCAATTACCGGATTTGTTTCACCATCGGTTTTAAATCTTGCAATATCAGTTAATGAGACATAATCATGTCATTAACACCTGTTACATTAATTATTTTATCTTTAACTACTATATTTTTCATTTTCTTACCCTCTAAGTTTATTATGCAATTGAGTAGATTTAAAGTCTACTTTGCCTTTTCAAAAAAACTATAGGCCATTATTATAACCTATAGTTTCATACCTGTTATTTGTGGAGCACTCCTAAAGATAATGTGCATACCGTCTCAACGTGTGCCTTTGAAACCCACAGAAAAGATATCACTTTTATAAATATGTATATGGAAATTTGTAACATACATATCTATTAAATACTGAAAGTTTTCAATTGCTTTTGGAAATAACTTTTTTAAGGCATCAATATATGTAAATTGTAATCTTTCTCCTAAAAATTCGACAATCTAGGAGAATAATTCTTTTTGTTAGGAGATTAATTCTTTCTTAAATACGCAGTTGATCTACCAGAACCAACTCTATCAATTACACCATCTTCTACTAATTCCTTTAGTACATTTTCAACCGTTGCTCTTCCAATTTCTGGGCATAATTCCAATATGTCTGATTTTGTAAATTTACCAAATTTAGTATTTATTGCATTCACAACCATTTCTTTTGATGTTAATTTCTTAGAAACTAAATTAACCCTTTCTTCAAAATCTCTATATGCAGCTAATATTGTACCTAGTAAATATTTTATAAATGGAGTTTCATCATTTGTTTCTTCCATCCAATTTTTTGATGATGAGCTTAATGCATTATAATACTCATTCTTAGTTATTTGAATCTTTTTTTCTAACGAGATGTATTTTCCTACTACGTAGCCACTTCTATATAATAAAAGGGTTGTTAGTAAACGAGACATTCTACCATTACCATCATTAAATGGATGTATACATAAAAAATCATGAATAAAAATAGGAATGACGATAAGAGGATCAATATCATAGTTAGATATAGCTTTATCATATTCATCACATATATCCCTAATGGCATCAGGTGTTTCAAATGGTTCTAATGGTTTAAATATGCATACTCTACTTCCGTCCTCTAATGTTGCATCAATTTCATTGGGTGTATTTTTGAATTTTCCACCATAACTAACATCCATAAAGGAATATAGTTCCTTGTGTAATTGCAAAATATAATTAGATCGAATAGGAATATATTCATAGTTTTCATGTATTATATTTAATACATTTCTATATCCTAATATTTCCTTTTCATCTCTATTTTTAGGAGTCGTTTTATCTGAAATTAATTGTTTCAATCTAGCTTGTGTAGTTCTAATTCCTTCTATTTCATTAGATGCTTCAGTGGACTGTCTTTTGGCAATTTCAACTAATCTATAAAGTTCATCAGGTTTTTGTGCCAAATACAATTGCTGTCTACCTTTGCATTCATGAATCAATCCAATATAATTAATAATTTCCTTATCCCATTGTCTATCTTTAATTTTAGAATAATCAAAAATTCTCATATTTTTCACCTACACATCCTTTTTTCTCCTAAATTATATAGAATTTTAGGAGATTAATCAAGATTTTAGGAGAATCTTTTACAGTTTTATAATCTACTTTTCCAAATAATAAATTGCATGTAACATCTTCATAGTCAGATAATAATCTTTTCTATTTAATTATATCTAGTATAATTACTTAGTTCTTTTCTTGGTGGATATCTTTTAAAGATAACGAACATACCGTCTCAACATGAATATAATGGCTACAAGTCGATAGGAATAGACAATCGATTAAACTTCAAGCATTTATCAATGAGATTATAGCTACCGATACATTAAATTTAGAATTTTACGATAAACTCTTCAATTTAACAATCATCAACATAAAAGTATATAAAGATAGCCACCTCGAATTCAATTTCAAAGATGGCTCAACAATAAATATTGAACTCTAGTTTTATAAGGCTAGAGTTTTTTATTTGACACTAGTTTTAAGAACTTTGTATCATTCATTTGTTCATTAGTTATATATTTACCATCTTTAAAAAGTGCATATGTAGTAATAGGTGTCTGAGCATTTTGAGCTTCTTCTTTAGTAGTTATATGAACTGCCTTAAATGGAATATTATGTTCTTTAGCAGTTGCTTCTACAATTGGCACATACTTACCATTAAAAGGACATTGATTTGTATAATATAGAACATAGCCAGATTCTTCAATACGAGGATGTTTTGCACATTCTTTAAACATTGGTTTTGATGCATTCTTGTCAAATGGGAAGTACCATAACTGTATTCCATTATCAGCTTCATCTGCTACTTCAAAACCTTTATACTTTAAATATTTTGGGTCAGCTAAAAATGGTAATTTCTTTTTGCTAGATAAGATGCATAAGCCAAGTTTACCTTTTGTCTTAGAATCTTTAATGCAAGCATCTAATAAATCATTTGAATAGCCATGACCTTTAAATGATCCTGATACCCATAAACAATCTATATACATGTAACCATTTGCATCTAATGGATTCCAGGCGTTTTCTGCTGGTATATATTCTATAAAGCATTTACCTCTTTCGATAGATTTTAAAAATACTAGTCCATCATCAAATCTATCTTTTAACCAATTCTTTTTCGATGACACTTGAATATCATTATTATTAGATATCGCACAGCATATATGTTCTTTTTCTAAATTATCTTTATTAACAATAATATATTCCATTTTGACACCACCTTTGAATAAATACTTCTAACAACATTATATCAAAAAATAGTGGTAATTTCTATATTGGTCACGTTTTTCCCATGTCATGTAAGAGTATACTTTAAAAATAATATATTCATATATATGCCTATATATAATAAATAGTAGTTTAACGATTAATAATCAGTTAACGATTTAATTTTATAAATAAATACTCTATATACTTATGGCTGAAATATTCTTTAAATAATTAATATTTGCAGTATTTATGCCTTAAAAAAGAAAAAATAGCCGATATTTTGGTATCAGCTATACTTAACTCTAATGGTGCCCAGAATGGGATTCGAACCCACACGGTATCACTACCAGCGGATTTTGAGTCCGCCGCGGCTACCATTACGCCATCTGGGCAAATGACAGGACTATTTTATCATTTATAGTCCTGTTTTTCAAGTTTTAATGAATTACATTTCATCTAAATAATTAATGCCTAATAATCTTAAACCTTCATTTAAAATTACACGAACTGACTTTGCTAAAGCAAAGTTAGTATTTCTAACTACTTCATCTTCTGCATTAATTTTTTCTAAGGAATAGAACTTATTAAAGCTTGAAGCTAAGGATAATAAATACTTAGCTACAACGCTTGGAGATGCTTCTTCAGAAGCCTTCTCAATTGTTTGACGGAAGGATGCAATTTGCTTAACAATTTCAAAATAATGAGGTTTTTCAAATAACTTAGCATCAATATTGTTTACATCAAATGTTTTATCTCTTAGGATAGATGCAATTCTTACACCTGTATACTGTAAATATGGACCAGTTTGACCTTCAAAACGAACCATTGCGTTAATGTCAAATTCATAATCTAGTGCACGGAAATTCTTTAAATCATTGAATACAACTGCACCACATCCAACCTTAACTGCAATTTCATCCTTGTTTTCCATATTAGGATTCTTTTCTTCGATTTGCTTCTTTGCAGCATCAATTGCCTGCATAAGGATATCATATAGCTTAACTACATTACCCTTACGTGTAGACATCTTCTTACCATCCTTTAATACCATACCGAAATTAACATGCATGATAGAATCAGATAAGTCCTGATATCCCATTTTAGATAATACACCCTTAAGCTGCTGGAAGTGTAGCTTTTGCTCACCACCTACAACATAGAATGCTTTAGAGAAATTGTATTCCTTCTTTCTCCAAAATACTGCAGCTAAATCTCTTGTGATATATAATGTACCACCATCGCTTCTTTTAATTAATGCAGGTGGAATATCATCGGATAGACGTACAACTAATGCACCCTGATCTTCTTCTAGAATCTTCTTTTCCTCTAATTCATTTACAATTGGTTCCATCTTATCATTATAGAATGCTTCACCATTATAAGAATCAAAAGTAACACCTAATAAATCATAGATTTGTTCAGATTCCTTTAAGGATTCTTCTCTAATCCATTTCCACATTTCTACATATTTAGGCTCACCAAGCTCAATCTTACGGAAGGCTTCTCTAGCTTCTTCTGCAATTTCAGGATGATCCTTTTCTTCATTATTTACTCTTACATAAAGGCTTGCAAGCTCATTGATTGGGTCTTTTTTAATTACATCAATATCGCCCCATTTTTCAATAGCTACAATCATCTTACCAAACTGAGTACCCCAGTCACCTAAATAGTTAATTGCAACTGTATTATATCCACACTTTTGTAAAATAAGCTTTAAAGAATTACCAATCATAGTACTTCTTAAATGTCCTACAGAGAAGGATTTTGCAATATTTGGAGAAGAATAATCTAATACAATAGTCTTACCATTACCAATAGTACTATTACCATATGCCTCACCTTCTGATACAGCATTTTGAATAATCTTTGCTGATAATTTAGCCTTATCTACAAATAAATTTACGAATGCTCCTGCATTAGATACATTTAAAATAGGTAAGTCTAAGGACTTAATTTCTTCAAGAGCCTCAGCTACAATTTCAGGCATAGGCTTTCTTAATGCCTTAACTACTGTAAACATAGGGATTGAGATATCTCCCATTTCAGCCTTCTTTGGTGTTTCAACAACGATGGAAAGCTCCATAGAGTATTTTTCTTTATAATAAGCTTCTAATTTTTCTTTTAATGATAATTTAATTTGTTCTATCATGATATTCTCCTTTAAAAAGTAAGGCTGAGATTAAACCTCAGCCAGAATAATTATTCACCTTGTTTAGAAAGACCAAATGCCTTTACAAACTGATTTTCCCAATTGTACTGATCAGATTCATTTGCAATCTGGGAATTATAAACAAGCTTACCATCCTTAAATACAAATAAAGCTGCATACTTTTCTAAGTCAATTGGCTCAGCATCTGTTCTACCTGCATTAAGCTTATCTTCCATAGTCTTAAGAGTTGTCTTATAGCTTTCTGTATTCTGTGTATCATTATTGATAGCATCCTGTACATAATCTGCATAATATAGATATACAGTACTTACTTCATACTGCTCTGCATATTCATTAATTTGATATAAGTATCTTAAATAATCTGCAGATGTTAATGTTCCATACCATACATATGTATAATCAGAGCTTTCTTTTTGGGAAACTAATCCATCATAAGAAATTGTCTTAAAAACATTCTTGTTTGTATCAATTGTATATACTGTTTGAGACTCAGATGAGTTAAATTGAGCGATTGCTTCATTTACAGCTTTAATATCTCTACCAGAGAACTTCTTTACAAGTCCTAAAGTTAAGGAAACTGCACCGATAGCTACAACGAATACAATTAAGAAGATTAACTCCTTTGTCCATTTAAATTTTACTTTATTTCTTCTACTTTTTGATGCCATATATATAAACTCCTTAATAGAATATATTCTATTCACAATTAAACATTATGCCTTATCATTATATCAAAATCTTATTACTAACGCAATAGAAAATTAGATTTTTTATCATTAACTTATTTCCGTAATAATTTGATTTTTTCGGATTGTTTTCGAAAAAAACACAATTATTTTTGTTCGCTTTTTTCGTAAATTTAACTTGAATGATATAGCAAGGAAGCATATAATTAAAAGTGAAGATATATAATATCTTAGGAAAGGGGTGCTACAATGAAAGTATTACTTGTTGCAAGCGAAGGTGCGCCATTCGCTAAGACCGGAGGTTTAGCTGATGTTATTGGTGCTCTACCTAAGGCATTAAAGAAAAATGGTGTAGATGTAAGAGTTATTATGCCATATTATAAATCCATAAAGGATCAAAATATTGCCTATTATAAAGGGTACAACTATGTAAGAATGGGTTCTTCTCCTGAATATGCTGGTATATTCCATGCGATAAGAGATGATATCGATTATTATTTCGTTGATTCAGACAAGTATTTTTCGAGGGAAAGATTATATGGTTATGGTGATGATGGAGAAAGATTTGCGTTCTTTGATTTTGCCGTACTTGAGGCATTAAGGGTTGTAGATTTTTTCCCAGATGTCATTCACTGTAACGATTGGCAAACTGGACTTATTCCATATATTTTGAAAAAGAATTATTATTCTTACAATGTTTATAATAGAATTCGTACAGTTTATAGCATTCACAATATCCAGTATCAGGGAATATTCCCAATGGATATGATGTCGATTTTATATATGCCATATTCTAATTCTATTGAATTTGATGGCTGTATCAATTTCATGAAAACTGCAATTATGGAATCAGACATTATCACAACTGTATCTCCAACATATAAAAATGAGGTATTAACTGATTTTTATGGATACAATATGAATAATGTATTAGGATTACGTTATTTTGATTTCCATGGAATTTTAAATGGTATCGACACCGATCGATATAACCCAGAAACAGATAAGTATATATTCAAAAAGTACTCTATTGCTACTTTCGTTTCTGGAAAGAAAGGAAATAAAAAGGCATTACTTGAGGAATTTGGATTAGATACAAAAGAGGATTGTCCATTATTTGGTATGGTTACAAGATTAGTAGATCAAAAAGGAATTGATTTATTAATGCCAATTATGGATGATATCATCGTAAATTCCAATGCTAAATTTATTCTAATGGGTAGTGGCAATCAAAATTACGAAGACTACTTCCGTTCATTAGAAGCTAGATATCCAGAACGCTTCAAAAGCTATATTGGATATTCTGATAGGGTTGCGCAAAAGATTTACGCAGGAGCAGATTTATTCTTAATGCCATCAAGGTTTGAGCCATGTGGACTTGGACAATTGATTGCAATGAGATACGGTACTCTTCCACTTGTTAGGGAGACGGGGGGATTAAAGGATACAGTTATACCATATAACCATTTTAATGGTGCTGGTACAGGCTTTTCCTTCACCAATTATGATGCAGGAGCATTAAAGGAAGTTATGTATTTGGCAATTGATACATATAACAACCATAAGGATGATTGGAAAAAGCTTATTAAGCAAGCCATGGAAATGGACTTTAGCTGGAATGCTTCCGCTTTAGTTTATATGGATTTATATCGCAAATTATCACAGTAGGGAAAGGGAATTATTATGAGTGAGACATTAGCATTAATCTTAGCTGGTGGACGTGGTTCTAGATTAGATATCTTATCTGAAAAGCGTTCTAAGCCAGCCGTACCTTTTGCAGGAAAATTTAGAATTATTGATTTTGCATTATCTAACTGTACAAATTCAGGAATTTTCCAAATTGGTATTTTAACACAATATTTACCATTATCATTAAATGAGCATATCGGTGTAGGTAAGCCATGGGACTTAGATAGAAGAGATTCATTTGTTACACTTCTTCAGCCAAACAATTCTTGGTATAACGGTACTGCAGATGCAGTAAGAAAAAATCTAGATTTCGTTAAGCGTTATGCTTCTAAATATGTATTAATTATGTCTGGAGATCAAATCTATAAGATGGATTATTCTAAGATGATTGAACAGCATAAGCGTACAGGAGCTGATTTAACTATTGCAGCGAAAATCGTTCCTATGGAAGAGGCTTCTCGTTATGGTATTTTGGAAACAGATGAAAATTTAAGAATTAAGAGATTCGTTGAAAAGCCTAAAAAGCCTGCTTCTAATAAAGCATCTATGGGTATTTATGTATTCTCTACAGATGCCTTAATTGAAGCCATTGAATCTCATCCAGATATCGATGATTTAGATTTCGGATTCCATCTAATTCCAGAAATGATTGAAAAAAAGAACGTATTCGCATACGAATTCTATGATTATTGGCAGGATGTAGGAACATATGATTCTTACTTAGAATCTAACCTAGAATTAACTGGTGATTCCGCACTTGATTTATATGATCCTAAATGGAAGATTTATACAAAGAGCGAGGATTTACCTCCAGTTAAGGTAGGACGTCATGCTTCTATTCAAACATCCTTAATCTCTAATGGATGTATCATTAATGGTGAGGTAATTCATTCTGTATTATCTCCAGGTGTAGTTGTTGGTAAAAATACAACAATTCGTGATTCTGTCATTTTAAATGATGTAATCATTGGTGATAACTGTAAGATTGAAAAAACAATCATTGATAAGAATACTGTTGTTGGTGATTACTCCATCATTGGAACAGGAAAAGATTTTACTCCAAATAAGGATAATCCAAAGCTACTTTCTAGTGGTTTAAATGTCATTGGTAAAAAGCTTATTTTACCTGAGGGCTTAATTATTGAAAGAAATGTTCGTATCTTCTCATCTGCTAAACCTAAGGAAATCACAGTAAAGCATATTACTTCTGGTGATTCCATTGGTACACCAAAGCTATAAAAAGAAATCCCTAGTTTTATTAAACTAGGGAATTTTTGTTATGCTCTTTTATCTGTAATTGTAAATACGGCAATTGTACCAGGACCACTATGAGCACCAATAACAGGTCCAATATTTGTTAAAACAACCTTAGAATCAAAATTCATTTCTTTATATTTTGCTTCCATATATTCTTTACAATATTCTGCATCCTCTAAAGAGTCAGCATGAGATATAATTGTAATAAATTTTTTAGATGTATCAATACCAGCTAAGGCATTTTCACAGGTAGCATTTAATGCTGCTCTTCTTCCATGCTTTTTAGATAATGCAACTAAATGACCTAAATTATCTACATGTAATACAGGCTTAATATTTAAAAGCTTTGCTGCAAAGGCTGCAGTTGCTTTAATTCTTCCGCCACGCTTTAAATACTCTAAGTCTGCAACAGTAAAGCTATGCTTTACATGAAGCTTTAAATCATCAGCGTACTTGCTGTTTTCTTCTAAGGAAGCTCCTGCCTTTTTATTCATAGCAGTCATCCATACTAATAAGCCTTCTCCACCAGATGCACATAAGGAATCAACTATTTCAATCTTTCTATCATTATATTCATCAAGTAGCTGTTCTTTTGCAAGTCTTACTGCATTACAAGAACCAGAAAGTCCACTAGAAAATGAAATATATAAAATATCTAATCCTTTATCTAAGAAAGGCTTAAAAGACTCCATAATGAAATTTACATTTAACTGGGCAGTCTTTGGAGTATGACCTTCAATCATCTTATTATAGAATTCATGAAGCTTTATTTCTCTTCCATCTAAATAATTTTTATATTCTTTTCCATCAATAGTAAAACATAAAGGTAATACTTCTACTCCTAATTCCTTCACCATCTCATCGGTTAGATCACAAGTAGAATCCGTAACAATAACATATTCTCTCATACTTATCTATTCTCTCTTTTCTTTTTCTTTTGATCATTTCTCTTTAAGCGGCTTGCTAAATCATCAATTTGAGCTTGGCGCTTTTTCTTATATCCTGGCTTTACTTTTTTAGCCTCAGGAATATATTTAGCAGCTTCCTTTTGATAATCTGTTTTTGGTTTTATTCTATCCGCTCTTGTATTTCTTCCCTTATAAGGTACAAGCTCCTCTTGCTTAAATTCATAATAGCTTGGTTTAATCTTCTTCTTATTTAAGGAATCTAAATACTCATCATCAATATCTTCATATAAAGAATAAACAATACCATCCTTATGCATTCTTCCTGTTCTACCAGATCTATGTAAATAGAACTCATAATCCTTAGGAAGCTCATAATTGATAATATGAGATACACCCTCAATATCAATTCCTCTAGCTGCTAAGTCTGTAGCAACTAAATATTGATATTTTAAGGCTTTGCAGTCATTTAAAACTCTTTTTCTTTCTCTTGGAGTTAAATCTCCATGCATAGCTCCAACAAAATAACCTTCAGCTGCAAGCTTACCCTGAAGTTCTATAACTGTTTCTTTTTTATTTGCAAATATAATACATAAATATGGTTGAATTGTTTTAAGTAGCATACTTAATACATCAAATCTTTCCTTATGCTTTAAAGGAATCCATATATGCTCAATCTTTTGATCATTTGTATTATTAATATCAACGAATTCAACATTCGTCATATATTTCTTTAAGTAAGGTAAAATCTTTTCTGCAATCGTAGCACTAAAGAACATGCATCTAGCATCCTTAACAACCTCTGTAATGCTATCTAAATCCTCTTGGAAGCCATTTTCAAATGTCATATCTACTTCATCTACAATAAAGTATTTAGAAGTATAAATCTTTAGTGCATTTGTTGTAATCGATAAATCCTTAATCTTACCTGGTGTACCAATAACAATTTGTGGCTGATTTAATTCAAGCTTATCAACTTCCTTTAATCTATCTGTACCACCACTATAAAGCTTAATATCTATACGATCAGGGCTAAAAGAAGCAATATGCTGAGCCATTTTATAGATTTGCATTGCAAGCTCCTTAGTAGGAGCTACAATTGTAGCTTGAACCTTATTTACTTTTTCTTCTAAATCTTGGAATATTGGAATTAAAAACGCATGTGTTTTTCCAGAACCTGTTTTGGATTTAGCTAAAATATTCTTTTCAGAAGTCATTTTATTAAATACAGCCTTTTGAACCTCTGTAAAGCTTTCAAATCTTAAATCCTTCAAGGCTCTTACAATATAATCCTTAAGCTCAAGTCCATCAAATACCATAACTTCGCCTCCTTCTATCCGTTACAAAATTAATAATTTTGTCAACAACTAATTTTCACCCTATTTTATATTTTTTCATTCAATAAATCAACCTTGTTTTTCTTTTTTTCGGAATAACGCAGTTTTGCCATACTTTTTTTGAAAATCCTGTATCATCTCATCAATGATGATTTCTTTTTTCATCACATCATCTACAGTAAACAAATTATACTCCTTTGGTAGCTTATCCTTTTCTATTAATCCAGATACACCAACACCTAGTAATCGATATGTCTTTTCACTATCTACATTCTCTTCTGTTAAATCCGTTACAACAGAATAAATTAAATCAAAATCATCACTATAATCATCTAATTTCGTTTGTCTTGTAATCGTTACAAAATCAGAATCTCTTAATGTTATAGTTACAGTTTTACATAAAGATTTCTCCTCTTTCATTCTTGCAACAACGCTTCTAGTCATTCCTCTTAATTCATATAGCATATCCGATAAGGATTCTTTATGTACATCATAGGTTTGGGATGTCGATATAGATTGGGATTTTGCATATCTATCTGGGTCAACAATATCACTAGATAAGCCAAGCACATGGCTTCTTACATATTGATATGTATTTATACCAACAAGATCTATTACCTTATCCTTATTTATTGGATTCATAAAATCATCAATCGTTTTAATTCCTGCATGAATTAAAATAGGACTTGTTCTTTTACCAATACCATAAATATCTTCTACCGATAAAGGCCCAAGCATATGTCTTATATTACCTTTGGTAATAACCGTTACACCTAGAGGCTTTTTCATATCGGATGCCATTTTAGCTAAAAACAAGGTATAAGATATTCCAATAGAGCATGGAAGGCCATGCTCTTTTAATATTCTTGATTGTATTTCTTTAGCTAATACTATTGGATGCTTATTCTTACAAGCTAAAGTCATATCACAATAGCATTCATCTATAGATGCAATCTCAAGCTTATTGGTATATTCTCTTATAATAGATAAAAACTTCATATGATATTGTTGATATATTTTATAATCTAAATGAACAATAGTTAAAGAAGGTAATATTCTTTTTGCTTCTATTGTTGGCATAGCTGAATGTATTCCATACGCTCTAGCCTCATAGGATGCAGTAGATAAAACACCCTTCGTTGTGTTTTCTCTTCCAATAGCAAAAGGAATGCCACGTAGCTCTGGCCTTAAAATGCATGCGACAGAGCAAAAGAATGCATTCATGTCTATATGAAATATAATTTTGGATGTATTTTCTTTCACTTGGCATCTTCCTTTTTTAAAAATTTTAGTATATAATCATAACGATATTTATTATAGCATTTTTTTGTAAGTAGGTGAAGAATATGGCACAAGATAAAAACAATAAGTATATTAAAGAAGATAAAAATAACGATAGCAAAAAGAAATATAAAAATCCTGTTTCTTCTAAGGCTGGAAAGATTATTATCGTTACTTTAGCACTTGCGATGGCATTAAGTGGAATTATCTCACTTATTATCATGGCATGCATGGGAAAGCTATAAGATATTTAGACTCCTTATGGAGTCTTTTTTTGTGAGGGATTATATGATTAAAATAATAACAATAGATTTAGATGGAACACTATTTGATGCAAAGAAAAATATATCTAAAGAAAATAAAGAGGCATTAAAAATATGCCATGATATGGGTATAAAAATAGTTATTTCAACAGGAAGACCATTATCTGGTGTTATGCCAACATTAAAGGAATTAGGCTTAACCACTAAGGATGATTATGTCATCATTTATAATGGCGCAAAGGTATTTAATGTAGGTACAGGAGAAACTATATTTAGCTCTTCTATTGATGGTAAAGTTGTTAAAGAATTATATTATGAATCTAAAAGATTAGGTGTACATTATCATGCATTTCGAATTAATGAAGAACTAATTACTGTAGACCATAACCCATATACTGATGTTGAGGCTACCATAAATCATACAATAGATCATATTTGTGATTTTGAGACTATCAAGGATGATGATTTATTCATTAAAGCAATGCTTGTAGATAATGAAGAAAATGTTACAAGAGTAATGAAGGAAGTTAATCCTAAATATTACCAAGAATATTCTATGCTTAGAAGCTCTACAATATTCTTAGAATTCTTAAATAAAAATACTGATAAGGGTAAAGCTCTAGTTGCCTTAGCCAATCACTTAATTATTCCACTAAAAGATACTATGGCTATAGGAGATGCCGGTAATGATTTACCAATGATTTTAGCTTCTGGTATTGGTGTTGCGATGGAAAATGCTTATCCCGAGGTTAAAGAAAAAGCAGATTTCATCACATTAGATAATGAACATAGTGGTGTAGCTTATGCTATAAATAAGCTTGTACTTAAAAAGGACTGATTATTTCAGTCCTTTTTTAATAATTCTCTTGCATGCTCAAGTGCGTATAAGGAAATAGAATCTCCAGATAGCATTAATGCTATTTCTTCTATTCTTCCCTTTTCATCTAAATCTTTAATTTCAGTTTTTGTTCTACCATTTTCTTCTACTTTGTAAATATGCTTATGATAGTCTCCAATCGCTGCAACCTGTGGTAGATGGGTAATACATAAAACCTGCATAGAGTCTGCGATTTTTTTCATTTTATTCGCTATTTTCTTTGCTGTTGCACCAGATACACCAGTATCTATTTCATCAAATACCATCAAAGATACATTACTTACCTTAGAGAAGAATGTTTTAAATGCTAGCATAATTCTAGATGCTTCACCCCCAGAAGCTACCTTATAAAGTGGCTTAAGTGGTTCACCCTTATTAAAGCTAATTAAAAAATCAATAGAATCTACTCCATCTTCTCTAAATATAGCCTTATTTAAGGAATCACTATAATCCACTTCATTAAATGATACTTTAAATATAGTATTTTGTAAATCTAAATCCTTACATTCTTTAATGATACCATCTTCTAAGCTTAAAGCGATTTTTTTCCTATAATCGCTTAAGGCGATAGAGTTAATCTTTAATGCATTAAAGCTATCATCTACCTTACATCTATATTCCTTTAATGCTTCATCATAGTTTTCTGCCATATCTATAGATAAAGTAATTTCTTTTAAATATAGAATTAATTCATCTACATTCTTTTTATATTTATCCATTACCTTAGATAAATCATTCATCTTTTCTATAGAGCGATTTAATTCATCCTCATCATAATCTAGGGAGTCTAAATTATCTCTTATAGATGATTTAATTTCATCACTAATGTAATAACAATCTAAAAGTTTTGATGCATTTTCTTTGTATTTCTCATCATATTCACTAATAGTCTCAAGTGCCTTTGCAGCTTCATATAATTGATCTATTGGTGATATATTTCCATCTAAATAGTTATATGCTTCACTTAAATTGTTTTGAATCTTATCAAAATTAGATAATCTTCCAATAACCTCTTCTAATTCCTTATCCATATTTGGATATAATTCTAATGCTTCTAGCTCTTCTTTTTCGTATTTTAAGAATTCTAATCTTTCATCTAAATTCTTTTTTCCCTTAACAACCTTTTCATAATCTTTTATTGCATCTAAATATTGAAATAAGCTTTTGGAATAGGATGCCATATATTTTTGATATTTAGAATCTGAAATAGAGTCTAGCATAGATAAATATATATCTGGGTTAAATAGTCGATAAGTATCATTTTGAACATGAATATCCGCTAAATATTTAGCAATCTGCCTTAATTGAGCTAATGTTACTAATACTCCATTTACCTTAACAGAATTTTTAGATGAATCCGATATTACTCTTTCTATTTTGATTTCTTCTTTTTTTATTCCGAAGGAATCAAAGATAGAATCTAATTCATTCTTGTAATCAAATATACCTATAACAGTTGCTGAAGTTTTACCATATCTAATCATATCAGAATCTGCTCTTGCACCTAAAAGTAGGGATATTGTATCAATGATTAAGGATTTACCTGCACCAGTTTCACCAGTTAATACAGTCATACCACTATTAAAATTTACAGTTAAATCTTCTATTATGGCGAAGTCTTTTACACTTAAGGATTTTAACAAGAAAATCACTCCTTTATAGCTTCTACTACATTAATCTTTGTTTTGATGTTTCTTTCAATTAAGCATAAGAATTCCTTATTCCCAGAACCACCTAATATAGGGGATGGAATAAGCTTAGATATTCCTAAGCCATATTGCTCTAAATCTTTCATAATGTTTTCAATGACATTAATATGAATCGTTCTTTCTTTCACAATGCCATTTTTCATATGGACCTTACCAACCTCAAATTGAGGCTTAATAAGACATACAAGCTTATTATCATCTGTAATAAATTTATGAATATCCTTCATTAAATATTCAATAGATACAAAGGATACATCCATAACAAAATAATCTATTTTTTCAGGGAAATATGGAATATCTTGAATATTGGTTTGTTCTAGGGAAATTACTCTAGAATCATTTCTTAATTTTTCAGCTAATTGGTTTGTTCCTACATCAATAGAATAAACCTTAGCTGCACCATTTTGAAGTGCACAATCGGTAAATCCACCTGTAGATGCACCAATATCTACAATTGTTTTCCCATTAAAATCTAGATAAAAGGATTGAATTGCAGCTAAAAGCTTATATCCTCCTCTAGATACAAAGGGGCAGATATCTCCTACTATTTTTATAGTATCACTATCTAAAACATCATAAGATGATTTTGTAATAATCTTATCATTTATAGAAATATGTCCATCATCTATTGCTGCTTTGGCTTTATTTCTAGATTCAAAGAATCCCTTTTCAACTAAATACTGATCTAATCTCATTTTATTCCTGGGTAAAATCCACAAGTCCAGATTCTGTCATTTTTTCTACAACTAGCTTTTCATTTGTGGATAGTATTTCATTACATTTTTTAGATAGCTCTAAGCCTTTAGTATATGCTTTAACGGAATCCTCTAAAGAGATATCCTGACGTTCTAAATCCTTTAAAATATTCTCTAGGGCAGTTATACATTCTTCAAATGTCATTTCCTTCTCATTTTCCATTTTCCAAAACCTCCATAACCTTACTAACAACAACACCATTTTTCATCTTAGTTGTCATTGTATCATCAATCTTTATATCTTTAACACTAGTAACAATCTTATCATTAACACTAGATATAGAATATCCCTTATCCATAATTGCTAAAGGATTATTAGAATCTAAGCTTCTTCTTAAGATTTCATATTGATGCTTTTTTGATTCTAATATTCTATATATTCTCATATTTAATCTTTCAATATCCGATTCTAATAATTCTTCTTTATGTCTTAAAATAGATAAAGGATTTCTAGATTCTAATCTTTTATCTAGCTGTGCCATCATTAATTGCTTATTATAAAGCATCTGACGTATTCTTTTTTCCATTTGCTTAACATTGCTTATAATGTTTTCCTTTAAAACTAAAACATTAGGTGTTGCAATTTCTGCAGCTGCAGTTGGTGTAGCAGCTCTTTGGTCAGCAACAAAATCTGCGATAGTAAAATCAATTTCATGACCTACTGCAGAAATTATAGGAATTATAGAATCATAAATAGCATAAGCGACTACTTTCTCATTAAATGCCCATAAATCCTCAATAGAGCCTCCGCCACGCCCTACAATTAATACATCCGCAAGACCATCTAAATTCGCTTTTTTAATTTGCATAGCTATATTATCCTTAGCATCATCTCCTTGGACGATTGCAGGATATAAGATAATATGCGCAAGAGGATATCTTCTTCCTACAGTGTTGATAATATCTCTAATTGCGGCACCAGTTGGGGATGTGATTACACCAATAGTTTTTGGGAATCTTGGGATTGGCTTTTTATGATTTGGATCAAATAATCCTTCCTTTTCAAGCTCTGCCTTTAGCTTTTCATACGCTAAATATAAATCTCCAACTCCATCGGATTTCATTTCACGAACATTAATTTGATATGTACCTGATGGTTCATATACAGTAACAACGCCTTTTACAAATACCTTCATTCCATCTTCTGGTTCAAATTTTACATTCTTCGCATAGGATTGAAACATAGTAGCTGATATTTGAGCATTTTCATCTTTTAATGTGAAATAAAAATGACCACGGGAATTATGCTTAAAATTCGATACCTCTCCTTCTAGAAGTACCTCTTCAAGATTATGGTCGTGGTCAAACTTATATTTAATGTATTTTGTTAAGGCAGTAACGGTTAAATATCGTTCTTCCATACAAATACCTCTTTCATTAATTCAAGTTTTTACTAATATTTTCTAATAAACGATTATTAAAGCTTGTTGCTTTATGATCTCCTTGATCAGAATACTCTTTAGTGATTTCTAATGCTTCATTAATGATAATCTTTTTAGGTGTCTTACCATCTAGCATTTCTGCAGTTGCTAGACGAATAATTGCCTTATCTACCTTATTTAGACGTGATAAGGTATAGTTTACTAAGGATGCTTCAATAATAGAATCTATTTTTTCTAAATTATCCTTAACTAGCTTTAAGAAATCTTCTACCATAGGAGAAACTTCACCTTCAACAACATTCTTTAATGATTCATCAATAGAAATCTCACTAAAATCTGCATTATATAAAATTTGCATACACAAAACTCTTGCTTCTCTTCTTGTCATAATTTACTCCATATTTAAAATCAAGTATATTGTATCACAAATAAAGAACTAATAAAAGAGATAAATATTGGTATATTTATCTTAAAAAATAGCTCTTTTTGCATCTTATTTATATAGGTTTTCGAAACTTAAATAGTATTTCTTTTATAGGTATGTTATAATCGTTTATGATTTAGGAGGACTATTATGGCAGAACTTGATATGACACGAATTCCAGAACATATTGGAATTATATTAGATGGAAATGGTAGATGGGCTAAAAAAAGACATATGCCTAGAATGTATGGCCATCGTCATGGTGCATTTACCTTAAGAGATATTGCAAAATATGCAGATTCAATTGGTGTTAAATATATGACAGTTTACTGCTTTTCAACAGAAAACTGGAAAAGACCATCGGATGAGGTTGGATATTTAATGAAGGCACCAAGCCAATTCTTTAAAAAATTCTTTAAGCAATTAGTTACAGATACCAATATTCGTTATGAGGTAATAGGAAGAAAGGATAGAATTCCTGCAATTCTATCCGATACTTTAAATAATGCAGTTGAATCAACTAAGGATCATACAGGTATGGTATTAACCTTATGTATTGATTATGGTTCCTATGATGAAATTACTACTGTTGTAAAAGAAATTGCTTCCTTAGCTAAAGAAGATAAAATTAAGGTTGATGATATTACACCAGAGCTTATTACAAATCATTTATTTACAAAAGATTATCCAAAGCTAGATTTATTAATACGTACTTCTGGTGAATGTAGATTATCTAATTTCTTATTATGGCAAGCAGCCTATAGTGAATTATATTTTACAGATACATTATTCCCAGATTTCAATCCAGATGAATTAAAGAAGGCTTTAATTGATTTCCAATCTAGAGATAGAAGGTTTGGTGGATTATCCAAATGATCATCCATAAAATAGAACCTCAAGGATATTGTGGTGGAGTAACCCATGCCATTAAAATGGCAATGGATGCAGCAAAGAATGATTCTATTTCTAAGCCTATTTATATGCTAGGACAAATTATTCATAATTCTCATGTAATTTCTGATTTAGAAAAATTAGGAATTATAACTATTGAAGAAAAAGGATTATCTAGATTACTTCTTTTAGATAAAATTAATAAGGGGACAGTAATATTTTCTGCTCATGGTGTTTCTCCATTAGTTTATAAAAAGGCTAAAGAAAAAGGACTATCTATTATAGATGCAACATGTCCATATGTACTTTTAGTACATAATAAGATAAAGGAGCATCTAGATTTAGGATATGCTTGTATTTATATAGGCACAAAAAATCACCCAGAATGTGAGGGTGTTATAGGAATATCTGATAAGATTCATTTTGTAAGTACTATTGAAGATATTAAATCCTTGAATATCAAAAATGATAAAGTTTATGCTACTAATCAAACCACATTATCTATTTTTGAAACAAAGATAATATTTGATGAAATCAAAAGAATATATCCTAATTCTATCATTGATGATAAGATATGTAATGCAACTACAGTAAGACAAATGGCTATGGAAAATCAACCAGATGCTGATTTATGTATTGTAGTTGGCGACAAAAAATCATCCAATACAAAAAAGCTTTATTCCGTTTCTATAGAAAGAGGAATAAAGACTATTCTAATTGAAGATTTAAAATCATTACCAAAGGAATCTTTAATTGGTGTTAAAAAAATAAATATATCTAGTGGTGCATCTACTCCATCCTATATTGTAGATGAGATCATAGACTATCTAAAAAGCCTAGAAAACTAGGCTTTTTATTATGAATAATATTTTATTTTTTTAATTTACATATATTACGAGATATCACCAAAGAATGATTCTAATAGATATAGTATAATCCCAAAATATAAAATCTACTCTTTTATTATTCCAATATTGGAGTTTTCTTACTTTTTAGAAATTATAGCATCTAAAGGATAACATTTTTGATTTTCAAGATAAAACATTATCGTTTTGTCATCTTTGTAGCCGTTTATAATTTTATCAACAAAAGAAATTGTTTCCATTTGAAAATCATATTTAATTACAACTGCATAAGTATAGTTAACATAAACTAGTATATAAATATCCTCTCCAACAACTAAAAAATTATGCATTTCCAATTTTTTCTGAAGACCCAATAATTTTTCTATAATATCATTTTGTTGATAATGATCTAAAGAAAAATACTTATATAATCCATTATCTACATCAGTAATTTTTAATTGTTTTTTATCATATTGAACTGCTTGATACTTATTATCATTGGCAGAAAAATACTCATCATAAGTAATGGTAATTAAATCATTTTGGTTAATGTCATAACTATAAAATTCATTTTGCCCTTCAATATAGAAATTTCCTTCATTATAATAATTCCATCGTACTCGTTCATCTTTTTTAAACAAGAAATATGAGTTTCCATCACTATCAATTACATAATAAGAATACGTATGAGATTTCCTTTTGGAATATATTAAATAATTCTCATTTACATATTCTACATATATATCCTTTTTATCAATGTATTTTTCTAAATTTAAATATTCATTTTCATATATTATTGATGAATCAAAATATTTATATATAAAATGATTATCATTGGGAATAGATGATAAGTATTTTTCAATAATTTCATTTTGACTATTCTCAATTATAACACCAACTATGATGATTGTAGTAAAGTATAAAACAAGTATCGAAAGAATACTAAAGAAAATTATTAAAAACTTTTTTTTTCTACTCAATAACAAAACCCCCATATCCAAAAATCAATCAGTGCAAAAAGAGGATTTGAAGCAGTATATGCCCGTTCCATTTCAAACGAAAACCAGTCATGAGTATCATTATAAATTGTAGGTCCAAAATCAACAGTTTGAGCCTCATTTTTTAAACTTTCAACAGTTTTTCCGAAAACTGAGTCAACACCAACGTATTCTAAAATACTTAATCCTGTATATGCCACATTATGAGCAAACCATTCAAATTCCATACCAAACGAAGTCCCTTGTATGACATCACGTGTATCAGGATTTATATGATTCAAATAAAATGAGTACCCCAACCGAACCCATGGAGTGTGAATTTCGGATGAATTTACAATTTGTACATTGCCGCCAGTACTTGTAGCTTTTACTTTGCCAGCTACTAGTTTACAAACATCATTTATTGTAGCAACTACAGCAACAGCGATTATAAATGCTAGAATCCACCAGTTTCCATTCTCATCTACCCTATTTATAGGATCATTACCACAATATGCATATAGATTTAATCCAATAATACTAGATGAATCTAGGTATTCTATAGAATCTGGTGTAATAAATCTTAATAATACAGGATTATAGAATCTACTCTTTAGATAATATAATTCTATATCTGTATCATAATAATATCCTTTATATCTAAAATTAGATATTATTGTTCCAGTTTGATTTATGATGTTACCGAAAGAATCATAATCAAACTTAGATAATAATGTTCCATTATCATCCATTATTCCTATGATATTACCTAAGATATCCCTTATATAAAAGTATACAGTATTATTCTCCTTATATCCATATAATTGATTATTATTATCATAGAAATAGCTAATTGTTGTGTTACCACATACTTCCTTTATTAACTTTCTATTAGATTAATTGTAACATTTAAAGAACCTATTTTGTGTGTAACTGCCTCTTGGTAATTCCTTAATCCTTGGTTTAGGGTTACTGACATATTATTCATCTTCTTTCTATCGTATTATTTATTAAATTATAACCTGAAATTAAAAGTAATTAAATAATTGAGGAGTAAAAATATAAAAAATCTCCAATAAAGGAGATTAAATATATTATTCATGTAGTTTGTTATATAGGTGGATTGCTTTTTCTTGATTATCCTTATCACAATCAAAGAATAAATCACCATTATCATCCTCATAGGCATTATATACATAAAGTAGGCCTATTTCAAAGAATGTTTTACTTACAGGTTCTTCTAATTTAAAACCTTGTTCTTTATTAAAATATACAGTTACATATTCATCTTCTACTTCAATATCATCTATATAATCTGGATTAATAATATAGTGATATCTTTTTGTAAATTCATCAATGGTTTTACCATCTACTGCAATTCTATTTGTAAGTTCTTCTGGTAGTTGCCCTATATAATCTTCAATGTCTTTCATGGTGTATTCAGATTCCTTAAGTACACCTACAGTAACATTAACCTTATATGCCTTATCATCAAAGAATATGCCAAATTCATTTTTAATTGTAATTTCTCCATTAAATCTCTTTAATTTATAATTATCTATATGACCTAAAGTAATCGTTCTTAGCATAAAGAAATCATCCATTTGGATAAAGTCTTTACATACTTTACCAAATTGGTTTAAATCCTCTTCATCATAAATCATATAACGATTTAAGTCATATTCATCATTTAATTCTTCTACCATAAATTCAAAGAAATTTAATGTATCACTATCTAAGAAGCCTCTTCCTTTATCCTCGCTATAATTAATAGAAAGCAATAAACAAAAATCTACCAATACATTTAAATCAAAATCTAATCTTTTTACACTCTCATAATAAAACTGAAAATAGGATTTAAACATATTCTCTACTTTTTCCATTAAGTCATCATCACTTGTTAAAAGTATATCATATGTATCTAAATATTCCTTTTCACTACATGGTTCTATATTAAAGGATGTTAAGAAATCCCTAAATACATCATATTCATGGTCATCAATAATATTAATAAATCTAATCGTAAGAATATTTATCATTTGATATACCTTTGGCATAGTAATGAATTCTTTTTCTATAAATCTATTGAAATATGAAATAAACTTATCTGTATTATATTTTAATAATAAGCCTAATTTCTCATCACTTTTTTTATTGTATTTTTCAAATAAATCCCTTGCATTCATAGCATTCATCTTCTTTCCACCATGTATTTATTTAATTATAACCTTAAATAGAAAGCAATAAAAGATTATGAGGATGAATTATGGCTTAAAATTGAAATAATAAATCATTAAAACAATTCTTGACTTATATTTCATGAAATCCATTAATGATATACTTTAGTGACTCATTAGAATTGTAAATAATATTAAAAAAGAAACATAGAAATCGTTCTATATTCCTTAGTTAATACAAGTGTAATGTAAAACCAAAGAAAAAAGGTATAAAAAAATTTCCTTTTCCTATACCTTAATACAATTGTTATTTTTCTAATATTTCAATAATCATTTTTTCTAAAACGTCAATTGGTAACATTTTAGAATTATAATTCTTTATATCATCAATATATTTGTGATTAAGTATTATTTCTCCTCTATCATTTATAAAATTGTATTTTTGCCCTTTGTACTCAAATGAACAAACAATATTGCCAAAAATCTTAGGATACTATTCAATCTCATAATTAGATATACCATATTCTTGAAAAATATTAGTTAATCGTTGTTGGATATTGTTCATATTATTACCTAAAACATTACTGTTTATATGATCTTAATCTCATAATTTTCAGCAATCAATTTTTTAACATCTTTTTTTGTTAAATAAACAACTAAACTTTTTGCACCATCATTAATATATAATTTTGGAATAACTAGAGATGGCTCAATAATAGATATATAAAACTTAACATATTTGAGACTAAAATTATAAAAATGCTTATTACTATAAAATATACTTCCTTCAGCAAATCTAACACAGTATTTAGTTTTTCGTAACAATATTCGTGTTAGAAATCCAATAACTATCACTATAATACCGCTTCCCGCTAAAACTAGTGCATGAAAATTAAATGACTTATCAATTGAAAGCGTTAAAACAAAATAAATGGAAGGAACAATAAATAATATACATCCAATCATATTAAAAGTTCCTTTTATAATAGAATCAAACCTATAACGTTTCATTATTTACCCCTCAATTAATGCTTTCAAAACAGCTAAAGATATTTTAAATCCTACAGTAAACATATTTTCAATAAGTATTCTATATAATAAATCACCTTTTTGTGAAAGTAATCTAGTAAACACTGTATTATGAACTCCAGCATAACCTCCAAGTGCTCCCCCGAGAACAGATAAAGCACCACTTACTGCATTCATACCGCCCTCTAAGAACATATTACAAACACTATACGATTCACTTCTACTAATTAGTGCACGTGTAGTATATCCTGCCATACCAGTTGCAAAAGCAAATCCACTTCCGATGCCAACCGCACTACCCATAGATAGTGATAGACCGGTCGAAGAAAATAAACTAGCTGTAGTTCCTCCCAGAGCAGCCGCACCTACTCCAGCTCCAAGAACAGTTGCGACACCAATACCAAAGCCTGTAACAAAACCTCCTAGAGTACGGCCAAGATAATCAGTCCAATCGCCATTAAAGAAAATCCCATCTTCTTTATAATCTTTATATATCGCAGTGCCTAAACCTATTCCTGCACCAATACCACCAGCAATAAGACCACCAATTAAAAGTGCAGTAGCTGTAATTGCAAACGTTCCGTCTCCGTCCACATACATCACTGGATCATTACCACAATATGCATATAGGTTTAATCCAATAATACTAGATGAATCTAGGTATTCTATAGAATCTGGTGTAATAAATCTTAATAATACAGGATTATAGAATCTAGATTTTAAATAATATAATTCTAAATCTGTATCATAATAATAGCCTTTATATCTAAAATTAGAAATTACTGTTCCTGTTTGATTTATGATGTTACCAAAGGCATCATAATCAAATTTAGATACTAATACACCACTTTTACTTAAAATACCTATAATATTACCTAATACATCTCTTATATAGAAGTATACAGTATTATTTTCTTTATATCCATATAATTGATTATTATTGTCATAGAAATAACTAATTACATCATTACCTTTAACTTCCTTTACTAGTCTTCTATTATCATAATAATAATTTGTAGTAGTTGTAGTATTATTTTCTACAACTTCTTTTTTTATGATTAAGCCTTCTAAATCATGGGTGAAATTAATAGTCTTATTATTTTTAGTAGCTGTTACTAATCTCTTACCCTGATAGAAGTAAGTATAACCATTAAATGTTTTCATTAAGAATGGATGAGTAGTATCATATGTGATTGAATTATTATTATATGATACTAATCTAGATATATTATCATAGATATATGTATTTGTTCCATAAGATAATATATTACCATTATTATCATAAGTTAATGATTTATTATCATCTGATGATAAATATCCCAATGCATTATATGAATAACTATGATTACCAAATGTTGAATCTGTAATTGATGTTACTCTTCCTAAGGAATCTAGACTATAATTTCTTTCATGATAAACATTAAAAATCTTTATAGTTTCCTTATTTACTTGTAAGGATGTATAGGTATTATCACTACTTCTATTCTTATAAGAATAAGTATGTCTTAATATTCCTATGGAATTATTAAATATTCTTTTTTGTTCCATTCTTCCAAAGGAATCATAATAATAGTTCTTATGATATTCTTCTAAAGTAGAAATAGAAGATGGAATTGATGTTACATATTCCTTTTTATATGCTACATCCATAATCATTCCCATTAAGGCATTATTACCATTACTATCTGTTCCTAAATATACTTTAGTATTTGTAAATGAAGTCGAAAGCGGTAAAGAGCGTGTAAATGTACTATTGTTGTAAAATACGGTTATACTTCTTGTATTATTATTTACTACCTCATTATAGGATAATCCCATTGTAAAAGAACCTAGACTTTGGATATACCCTGTATCAAACGTATAATAATCATACTTTAATATAATATGCTTATTCTGATTTCTATAAATAGAGATACTTAAACCAAATTCATTTTTAATTGTTAAAAAATACTGAGTATCCTTATCTTCAAGTATAACGCCCTTAAAGAATACTGTTCCGTTATTTCGAAAATTAAAATCATATACGAGCTTATTACCATAAGCTAAATAACAATATCTTTCATAATAGTCAGTATAAATAAAATTCTTAGCTGCGTCATACATTAAATCTTGATTTACATCAAATCGAACAGGCATAATTCCATTTATAGATTTTAAATTATTCTCTAGTGGAATCAAATCATAATCCATATTTAAATCCATATATGTATTTGTAGATACATATGGTTTACTTTGGAAGTTTTCAAATCTGCGATTATAAATATAATTCTTTGTATATAAATAATAAGAATAAATATATCCTTCATCTACGTCATCTTTACCAAGCATTAAATTGGATATTCCTCCCTGGAAAACCTCAGTTTTTACACCTTCATAGTATTTATATCCAATATGATAAGTAACTGGTGTAGTTATAGGAGCACTAAGAGGACCTTCTATTATTTCATCATTTAATTCAAATAAAAGCTTTCTTTCATTTCCATCATCATAATACTCTAATCCGAAATAATACCAAGAATTGCTTATAACTGTTTTATTCATCCATACGTTTATATTATCCTCTGGATGACTATTATATTCTATTATTAAATGTAGACGATCCATTAAGTCAAGAAATACTCCGATATATACATTATTTTGATTTATAGTCAGTAAATGTGAAAAACTTGATTCTTCTTGCTTAAACCAGAATCCTATCATTATCTTATCACTTGATGTATATGATAACGTATCCGTTGGCATTATTTAAGGAATATAATTATCTTCAAATCTTTCAAATGTAAAAGTGTAATTAGGTAGTTTTAAATCATTTTTATATTTAAGCTTATAGTTTTCTCTATATTCTCCTACATATCCTTCTTTTTCAAATTGATGTAAGATAGCTTCTTTTGACGTATTAAAAGATTTTTGAATAGAATTATAAGAATGATATTCCTTGTGATTTCCTAAAGTATATAAGATATCTCCTACTAAAGAATCTGAATAATCATATCTTGCATTTAAGTCTCTTATATTCTTTTCTTCTAACTTATCTTCATCATCATAAATATATTCTTCTAATGTATTATTATATAAATCTTTGATTTCTTCTATTCTATCCTTTGTATCATATTCAATAGAATAAATAGTAGAATTATTATATTTTATAGAAGTTAGCTTATCTACATCATATATAAATGAAAATCCATAAGAGGAAGATGCTATTCTTCCATAAGAATCATAAGAATAAGAACCTATTGTTTCATTATTAATAGATATACTATCCAAATTATCTTTTATATCATAAATAAAACTATATGTGTTTCCATTTGAAATGGATACACTTGAAATCATATTCTTTGTATTATATCCATAAGTAATTGTTTTATTTGTTTTAGTTATAGATAATATATTTAATAAAGAATCATAGGTATATGTAGTTTCTTTTAATAATGAATCTTTTTTCTTATGTAAGAAATGATTTGTATCATATATACATTCTTCTTTTATTTTATTAGAATTATTACCTAGTAATTCTTTTGTTAATAATTGATTTGATGGTGTATATGTATTATTTATATCTAATAAATATGGTTTTTCTTCTTTTATGATGTTATTTCTACCATCATATCTATAATTGGTAGATGGTAGATTTGTACCTATACTACTTTCTACCAAATTATTATCATAACTCATATCTCTTTTTAGATATTTAGAATCATAATTTGTTAAATTAGAATCTGTATATGTATAGGTTTTTACTCCTGTATTCTTTATTACAGAAAGGCTACCAACTATAGCTTCTACATTTTTTAAATAAAAAGCTAGTGTCACATATGTAAAGGTTTCATCTGCCACAACCTCTATTGATATCATTTGATATCCTTCATTATAATTTAAATCAATACTTCTTGCATGAAGCTTTCCTCCTAAAGATAAGGCTGCATTAAATTTATTCTCATATCCACCATTTAATACCTTTGTATAAAATATAAACTGTATTGTATCTAAGTACTTACCATTTAGAGGAAATGTGTACATTTCATAACCATCAATTCCTTCAAGTTTATACTTATTAGTTATAAAATCATAATTTGAATCTGTTTCTGTGTAAGAATATCTACTTATATCGTTAGACTCTGTAAATCCACTCAAATCTACTTGTAATAAATTAGGTTTTGGATAAAGATAAGGATATCTATTTTCTTCTTTAATTCTTTTTGTTATATAATCATAACATTTTTCATTTATATATCCTAAAGAATCTAAATAAATGTCGGTAAGCCATTACTGAAATAGTATTTGATTGTTTTACCAAAGATATCTGTAATTGTTGCTATAGTATCACTATAGGATAATGAAGTAATATTTGTTGGATAATATGAATCACAAAAAGATATTACTTGATTATCATTATTAAGTGTATAAGTATAACTATAATTCATTATTTCATCTTTTACTACTAAAGAGTTTGTTGATTCTGTAATAGTATAGTATTCTATAGTGGTTTCTATATTATTATCTACTACTTTAGTTTCTACACCAGATAGTTTATTATTTGTATATGAAAGATATGTCTTATATTTTATTACATTATTTTTATAATAGATTAAATTTGTTATATAAGACCCATTATAAGAAAAGTATATTTCATCTCCACATACATTATCTATTTTCATTGGAATATTTGAAGATGATTGAATATTGATAGTCATACCATTCTTATAAAGAATTCTATATGGAAGGCTATAATTACATTCTAAATATTCTATTTTATTTCCATATTTATCGATTAATGTATATAAATCTCTTCCAGGGTATGTATAGGATATATAAGAATCTGTTTCTAAATTCATATTATTATATCCAGAATAATGATCTATCATTCCATCTGGATTATGAATATAAAAATCATTCCCATTCTTATATAGTGTTGGGAAGTAATTTAATTTAGTTCCCCAAAATACTCCACCACTACTTCTTAATTGATAATTATAGATAAGAATTGGTGACATAATATGTACACCAATAGTATTCAATGTGGGTATTTGTATTAGAATATTTGAAGCAGATGGACATAAGTTAATTGTGACATTTAAAGAACCTATTTTGTGTGTAACTGCCTCTTGGTAATTCCTTAATCCTTGGTTTAGGGTTACTGACATATTATTCATCTTCTTTCTATCGTATTATTTATTAAATTATAACCTGAAATTAAAAGTAATTAAATAATATGATAATAAAAAAGTAATAAATGAATAAAAGCCCGTAAATACGGGCAATTAAACTGTAAATTGTGTAGAGGATACTAGTCCCATAATTCCTGATGTAACTAAATAGGCTAGTGCTAAGGCTATTAATATTTGGCCAATACGTATTGCAACTACTTGGCCTTGCTTAAATAGCTTTTCAAAGTTTGTATGTAAAATGACAAAATAGGAAATTACAAATGAAAATAAATATACACATGTAAAAATTAAATTATATACGTTTATTGCAAATATCATGTTTACCTCCAAAAAAATGCCATAAAAATGGCATTTCTTTTTTTATAATTGGCCTGCTCCACTCTTTTTTATATTTTCGTGAAGCTCTTTTTCCATTTGTGTGAAATCTGTAGATTCTTGTCTATTCTTTTCAAGTCTTTCCTTACGAATCTTTTCAAGATTTTCTTTTGCTGCTTCTGCAGTTCTACCAATAATCGCCTCTTGTACTAATACAACAGCCTCATTATTGTTAAATTCAAAGATTCCACTTTGGATTACTACATAAAATTCATCCTTACCCTTAACAAGCTTTACATAACCTGTATCCATAACAGATACAACGGGAACGTGATCCTTTAATACAGCGTATTCTCCATCCGTATCACTATGTACCACTACATAGTCTACTTCTTCGTTATATAATACGCCTTGATGTGTGGAAACAACAATTCTCATTATTTTGTTAATTCCTTAGCCTTCTTGATGGCATCATCAATTGTACCAACCATACGGAATGCTTCTTCTGGTAAGTCATCATGTAATCCGTCTAGGATTTCCTTAAAGCCTCTTACGGTTTCAGATACTGGTACATATACACCTGGAATACCAGTAAACTGTCCACCAATAAATGTGTTTTGGGATAAGAATAGCTTAATTCTTCTTGCTCTTGCTACTACAAGCTTATCTTCATCAGATAATTCATCCATACCTAAGATGGCAATAATATCTAATAATTCATTATAACGCTGAAT
Organism: Anaeroplasma bactoclasticum; assembly: GCF_003550015.1. GTDB lineage: Bacteria > Bacillota_I > Bacilli_A > Acholeplasmatales > Anaeroplasmataceae > Anaeroplasma > Anaeroplasma bactoclasticum. Next base: position 30,642 of record NZ_QXEV01000006.1, on the reverse strand, counting down.
AATCTGCTGAACTCTTCTTGCAACCTGATAATGCTCCTCACCAACGATAGATGGTTGTAATGCTCTAGATGTAGATGCAAGTGGATCTACAGCTGGGTAGATACCTTCCTCAGCAAGCTTACGGTTTAGATTTGTAGTTGCATCTAGGTGTGTAAATGTTGTAGCTGGAGCTGGGTCTGTATAGTCATCTGCAGGTACATATACTGCTTGAATGGATGTAATAGAACCATTCTTTGTAGAAGTGATACGCTCCTGTAGCTTACCCATTTCTGTAGCTAGTGTAGGCTGGTAACCTACAGCACTTGGTACTCTACCAAGTAAGGCAGAAACTTCTGAACCTGCCTGAGTGAAACGGAAGATATTATCGATGAATAATAATACATCCTGATGTGCTTCATCTCTAAAATGCTCAGCCATTGTTAAACCAGTTAAAGCAACTCTCATACGAGCTCCTGGTGGTTCGTTCATCTGACCAAAGACCATGGCAGTCTTTGAAATAACTCCTGACTCTGTCATTTCATGATATAAATCATTACCTTCACGTGTACGCTCACCAACACCGGCGAATACAGAAATACCACCATGCTCCTGAGCTACATTATGAATTAATTCCTGAATTAATACAGTTTTACCTACACCGGCACCACCGAATAGACCAATCTTACCACCCTTAATATATGGTGCTAAAAGGTCAATAACCTTAATACCAGTTTCAAATATTTCAACATTGCTTGCTAATTCCTCAAGCTTTGGTGCCTCTCTATGAATTGGCATACGAGGTACAGTAGAATCAATTTCACCCTTGCGGTCGATTGGCTCACCAAGTACATTGAATACTCTTCCTAGTGTAGCCTCACCTACTGGAGTTTTAATTGGAGCGCCTGTTGCGAAAACCTCCATTCCACGAGTTAAACCATCCGTAGAATCCATGGCGATACATCTTACCTTATTATTGCCAATATGTAGAGCGACCTCAATCGTTAAATGAATTCCAATGCCGTTGTTCTTTTCCTTTGGAACATTAATTGTTAATGCTTCATTAATTGCTGGTAATTTTCCAGCTTCAAATAAAACATCAACAACGGGTCCCTTAACCTCAACGATATGTCCAAACATTACTCGTCGCCTCCTATCGCATTTGCACCACCAATAATGTCGATTAGCTCATTTGTAACGACACTCTGGCGGGCTCTATTATATAGTAACTGAAGCTTTGCAATGATTTCATCCGCATTGTCTGTGGCATTTTTCATAGAATTCATTCTAGCAGAATGCTCTGCTGTTTTCGCATCTAGAATAATACCATAAACCATATCCTCAATATACATTGGCAAAATCAAATCCAATGTCTTTTCGATTCCGGTTTCATATACAAAGTCAATTTTATTTGTTGCCTCATCAAAGCTCTTAATTGGTAAAAGCTCTTGGAAGGTAACTTCTTGTGTTAAGCTATTCACATAATGGTTATATATGATAACTAGCTTATCAATTTCTTCATTTAAATATGCCTCTACAAACTTTTTTGCAAGTGGGGCAATATCTACAAAGGCTACATCATCTCTTACATAAGTTGGAGCATCCTCAAGTAAAGGATATCCCATTTTCTTTAAATAGAAATGACCCTTTTTACCAATAGCTGCAGTAATATATTCATCCTTAGATTTGTGGGATTCATTGATCTTTTCAGTTAATGCCTTTTCTATAGAAGAATTATATGCTCCCGCAAGACCACGGTCGGATGTAATAATTAAATAGGCTGTTTTACTAACCTCTCTTTTAGAAAGTAGTGGATGCTGATAATCCTCACCAGCCTTTTCCACAATCAAAGAAACCATATCTGAAATTCTTTTCATAAAATCCTTATAGGACTTATATGTTTTTTCAGCTCTTTTTACCTTAGACTGTGAAACAGTATACATTGCTTTTGTAATTTGAGCTGTACTCTTTGTAGAATTAATTCTTGTTTTAACCTGACGTAGGGAGTTTGCCATAGACTCACCCCTTACATGAATTTCTTATTAAATTCAGTTAAATATTGATCCATCTTAGCCTGATCAGGTAAGCTCTTCGTTAATCTTAATGTTTCAGCTAAAGCCTTACCTTCTTTAGATGTTTTCATATCTAAATATAAGGATTCCTCATATTTAGCTAAGGATTCTACAGGAATGGAATCCAAGAAGCCATGAGTTAATGCATATAAAATCATTGCCTCTTCTTCCATGTCTAATGTCTTATGTAAATCCTGCTTTAATACCTCTTGAGTTCTCTTACCTCTATCTAGCTTAGCCTTTGTTACTGCATCAAGATCAGAACCAAACTGAGTGAAGGATTCAAGCTCATGATAGGATGCTAAATCTAGTCTTAGTGTACCAGATACCTTCTTTACTGCCTTAGTCTGGGCAGCACCACCAACTCTTGATACAGATAAACCAGCATTAATTGCAGGACGAATTCCTTTATAGAAATAATCACTCTGTAAGAAAATCTGACCATCTGTAATAGAAATTACATTTGTTGGAATATATGCAGAAATATCACCAGCCTGAGTCTCAATGATAGGAAGTGCTGTAATAGAGCCTCCACCTAATTCATCATTAAGCTTAGCCGCACGCTCAAGTAATCTGGAATGTAGATAGAATACATCTCCTGGGAAGGCTTCTCTTCCTGGTGGTCTATGTAATAATAATGACATTTCACGATATGCTACCGCATGCTTAGATAAGTCATCATAAATGATTAATACATCCTTGCCCTGGAACATAAAATATTCTGCTAATGTAACACCAGAATATGGTGCTAAATAAAGCATTGGGGCAGGATTGGATGCAGATGCAGAAACAATAATAGAATATTTCATTGCATCATTATCCTTTAAAGTTTCATATACATTAGAAACTGTAGATTCCTTTTGACCAATTGCTACATAAATACAAATCACATCTTGATCCTTCTGATTTAAAATTGTATCTACCGCAATAGAAGTTTTACCAGTTTGACGGTCACCGATAATAAGCTCTCTTTGTCCTCTTCCAATAGGAACTAGGGCATCCAAAACCTTAATACCAGTTTGTAATGGCTGATTAACACTTTGTCTATCCATTACACCTGTTGCCTTTTGTTCAATTGGACGTCTTCCATTTTCTTTAATTACACCTAAACCATCAATTGGCTGTCCAAGTGGATTAATAACACGTCCAATGAAATCCTCACCAACAGGGATTTCAAGAATTCTACCAGTAGACTTAACTAAGTCTCCTTCTTTAACCTTGTCACATTCACCAAGTAGGATTACACCTACACAGTTCTCTTCAAGGTTTTGAACCATACCATATACGTCATTTGGGAAAACTAAAAGCTCAGAGGCCATAGCCTTGTCTAGTCCGTGAACTAAGGCAATACCATCACCAACCTGTACAACATGTCCTACATTTTCTGTTGTAATATCTTCCTTATAAGCTTTAATTTGTTCTTTAATAAGTCCAGATATTTCAGATAAATTAATATTTGCCATGTTTCCCTCCTATAAAGATTCTCTAATCCTATCTAGGGTACCCTTTACAGATGCATCTAAGGATTTTTCATCTGTAATAATTTGTACTCCTCCGATAAGATTTGGATTAATTTTATTTTCAATTTCAATTGTTTTTCCAGGATATTTTATAGATAAAGACTTCTTTAAATCTTGAAGCTGTGCTTTTTTTAATTCATTTGCAGAAATAATCTTTACTCTTAATACATTATTATCCTGTAATACTAAGGTTTCATATTCCTTAGCTATCACTCTTATACGATCAAAACGATTATGATCAATTAAAACATATAAGAAATGAATAAATACTAAATCTAATGAATGATAAACCTTATCAATAATCTTCTTCTTTTCATCTTTATTGACAAAAGGAGAAGACATAATTTCTAAAAAGTTAGGCTCTAATGTTTCACATACTGCATTAAAGCATTCTGTAAACACAGATACCTTATTATTTTCCTTTGCTAAATCAAAGACTGCCTTCGCATACTCAAATTCAACCACCCTTAGCAGCCTCCTTTAAGAATATCCTCAACAACATCTAAATACTTATCCTGATCGATTTCTCTTTGAACAATCTTCTCAGCAGCCTTAAAGGCAATATCGACAATTTCTTTTTTGATGTCATGCTCCATATTCTTCTTTTCTTGTTCTAGCTCAATCTCAAGATTTTCCATACGGCGCTTTGCCTCTTCCTTAGCGGAATTAACAATTTCCTCTCTCTTAAGATTAGCTTCCTTTTCTGCTTGGTCTAGCATTGCTTTTACATCAAGCTTAGCCTTATCAAGCTCAGCCTTTAAATTCTCTTCAACTAAAACTGCATTCTCTTTAGCAATTTTAGCTTCCTCTAATTCCTTATCAATTGCGGCTCTTCTAGTCTCAATGATATTTGTAATAGGCTTCCAAAACAAGAAACGGACAGCAATAAATAAAATAAAGGTGGCACAAAGCTGTACGATTAGGTCTGTAAAATCTCCAGGAAGTGCTTTTAGCAATTCCTCAGGGTTTGATATAAGAGCTATAGGACCTAAGCCTTCTGTAATTGCAGCTTTAATTGCTTTAACAGCACTATCAATACTTAAAAACATATTGTTTTGCCATAGCTACAATGTAGCTTCCTTTCTTTTTATTTTTTGTCTTATGCAGCGAATACAATTAGAATTGCGATAATTAAACCGTATAGACCAGTTGTTTCAGAAACAGCCTGACCAATTAACATTGTTGTACGGATATTACCTGCCATTTCAGGCTGACGTGCCATTGCATCTACAGCGTGTGCAGCAACATTACCTTCACCAATAGCTGCAGCGAAACCTGTAAATACAGCTAAACCAGCACCGATATATCTTAAACCATCACCTACGCTCATTTCAGCTAGGAATGTTAAAACAGTATTAAAAATAGTCATGAAATTCATAATTTTTTTCTCCTTTTAAATTATTTTGAATATATTTTTTCTTCATCTTTAATCTTCATAGAAGTAAAGATAACAGACAGAATGACAAATACTGCAACCTGAATAATCGAGAATGCAATATCGAACAATAAATTGATAAATGGCATTGGTATTACAGCCCAGCCTCCAAACATTTGCTTAATCAATATGGAAATAGCTGTACCAGAAATGACATTACCAAATAGACGTAATGCTAAGGATATTGGTAGAGTAAACTCTGAAACAATATTCATAGGAAGCATTACAGGATTCGGATCTAAGAATCCTTTAAAATATCCTAAAACTCCATTCGATACAATACCTGTAGCTTGAATTACAAAGAATGTACATAACGCAAGCGCAAAGGTAATGATTACATAAGAGGTTGGATTATCTAATAAGTATACCGCGGATATGTTCGCAAAGAATATATAGATAACCAAGGTTAAAAACCAAGGGGAATAGGATTTCCATCTTTTTCCGATATTCTCTTTTACAAATCCATTCAATAGATCAACAATCCATAAAAATGGTACCAACCACAAAGGTGTTTTTTTCAAAGGATCCACTTTCTTTAATATAAAGAATAATATTAGAAAGAAAATGATTAATGCACCAATGATAATTAAGGATGCCTGTACAGGCCCCTTCATATCCTGCCAATAGGTACCAAGTGAACTCCAATTCAAGATTTCACCTTCCTTCTTTTTTAATTAATAAAATTACAATAAATACAACCTTAATCGTTAATACTCCACCAATAACCATCAAGGATATCTCAAGATAACGATCGGAGTGATTTAATCTAGCTAATATAAATACTAATGCTAGACCTATAACAACAACAAGTATTCTAAGACCATACCACAAAATTGCATCCTTCTTAGGGTGAAATAAGGCTTTTTCAAATTCATTGTTTTGAATTCTAAAAAATCTTTTATTTTGAATAAGCATTAATACATGTGTAATAATACCTATTGTTGCCCCTATAGGATAATACCACCAAAGTAGCCCACATACACCTAATATAGTAGATGTAATAAGGATAATAAGGAAGGATATTGAAAAGAGATATATATTATTCTTCTTTTCCATTATCATCTGGCTCCTTATTTTGGCTTTTTTTCTTTTCTTTTTCATCTTCCTTTATAAGATATAAAAGATAGCTAACAAATGAAAATAAGCCAATTAATAATCCTAAAACGGCTAATATTACTGGCCATACCGATTCCTTATTGATTAACCAACCAATAAGAAAGCCAAGACCAGTGAATGCAACCATTGAGAATATTCCTTGTGTGGCTAAGGTGTAAGTCTTTGCCGCTTTATCAAGCTTCACTATCTAGTTCCGAATAAACGGTCTCCACAATCTCCAAGGCCTGGAACGATATATCCATTCTCATTTAGCTTCTCATCTAATGCAGCTAAATAAATTGGAACATCTGGATGATCCTTTTGTAGTGTTCTTACACCCTCTGGTGCAGCAACTAAACCTACATAACGAATATCCTTGCATCCTCTTTTCTTTAGCATTGTAATTGCAGAAGATGCACTACCGCCTGTCGCAAGCATTGGGTCAACTAGTAATACAATGGAATTCTTAACTGTCTCTGGGAATTTTGCATAATACTCATGAGGCTCTAAAGTTTCTTCATCTCTATATAGACCGATAAAGCCAACCTTAGCTGTAGGAATCATACTACGAATTCCATCCACCATACCAAGTCCAGCTCTTAGAATTGGTACAATGACAACCTCATTTGCAAGCTCATACTGAACGCTTTTGCAAATTGGAGTTTCAATCTCCACTGGCTTAAGTGGAAAATCTCTTGTGATTTCATAAGCCATAAGACCTGCAATCTCATTGACATTCTGATAGAAATCCTTTGTAGTTGTTTGTGTCTTTCGAATATTTGTAAGCTTATGCTTTATTAAAGAATGGTTTAAAACTGTAACACTCATGTTTAAAACTCCTCCTCATATTTACTAATCTTAGCAATTCTTCTTGCATGTCTCTCATTAAAAGAGAATTCTGTTTCAAGCCAAGTATCGACAATCTCTTTTGCGTAAGCATCACCTGTATATTTTGCAGATAGTGCTAAACAATTTGAATCATTATGCTCTCTTGTAAGCTTTGCAGCATCCTTATCCATAACAAGAGCACATCTTACACCCTTGACCTTATTGGCAATGATAGACATACCAATTCCTGTATAGCAAATAACAATACCACGATCACAAACCTTATCCTTAATATCCTTTGCAACTAAATATCCATAATCGGTATAGTCACAAGAATCCTTTGTATAAGTTCCACGGTCTATGATTTCATGTCCCTTTGCCTTTAGATATGCAATTATAGAATTCTTAAGTTCTAAAGCAGAATGATCACATCCAATTGATATTTTCATAGACGAATATCCTTTCTTAAATAATTTTAAAACCATCAAATCAATTATAACACGAATACATATATATTCCGAGATTATAGAAAACGTTTTTATTTATATTTCATATAAATATAAAAGAGGAACTTTATAGTCCCTCCTTGTATAAATTTACTCTTCTTCTATTAAAACTAATCTGAATTCATTTGTTTCTGTATTAAAGTAAATATCATAATACGCATTATCATTCACTTTAAACATCTTAGTTACTCCAAAATCTATAGTTTCTCCTAAAAGTAGGGAATCACTATCTAGCACTCCATAAGGAGCACTATCCTCTGTATCCTTATCATTCATTTTTAATACATAATAATACTGGTTATTTAGAAGATAATAATTCCTTAGAACCACTTCATTAGAATCTTGAGTTTCTTCCATCTCTTTATTTCCACCACTATATTCATATTGATGGAAATAATATGTATAATGAGGGATTTCTTCTACTAATTCAATAAATACATCTCTACCATATGTATTAAATGAAATGTTATAAATACCATCAGTTAAACACTGTAAATACATAATATCATCTACCATATAGGAACGGAAATTACTGTTTGCTTTTCCCATTGTGAAATAAACTCCATTCATAAAGTGTATATTCAATAATGAATCCTTCTTTAACCTAACGTTATTAAGTTCATATAAATTCTCATTTGATTCACTTTGAATCATATCTGTTAATTTAGATTCATAATTAAATTGAACAACCAATTCTTCCCTTCCTGATACAGAAAGATATAATCCGTTTAATGTATAAGTTAAAGATATAGATGCATTTGATACATCATTATGAATACTACATCTTTCGGTAATGTTTGATGTTGTATCTGGGATAAATTTATGAACTATTCTATTATTCTTCTTATCTACTATTCTAAGCCCATCATCTCTTAATAAATTTAAGTCCTTTGCTTCCCATGAAATATGATTATCATCTTCTTCTAAAACTATAAAATCTGCCTTAGTTTCATAATTCACACTTAAAGAAATCTCTTTTGAGTATTTATTTAATACAATAGTATCTACTTCATTTTTATTTGCATCAAAATACTTATGGCAATCCATACATTCATAATATGCTATATTACCATCCGTTAAAAATGTAGGATTTACTTTTTCATGTAATGCACCAAAATTATGAGCATGTTCACCACAAGATGCTAAAGAAATAGAAAATAAAGCTATAAAAGCTAATAATATAAATTTTAAACTCTTTTTCATAATTACACTCCTCAAAAACCAATAAGAATTATATAACAAAGGCCATGAAAATGCAAAAAGCCCTCAAAAGAGAGCTTTTTATACCATCTGTATCATTCTTCTGTATCTTAAATACTGATATAGCTTTACAAGATAATTTTTTATAACTAAGAATACTCCATCAACTAATATAAAGCCTAAACCGTAGGAGAATGGTTCAATACCAATTCCTCCATTATCTAAAAATGATGGAACAAGCTTATAGTAGCTAAATAGAGAAACTAGCACAAACATAATTATCATTGTAACAATACAGTATACTAAATAGGCTAAGAATCCAAAGAATCCCTTTAGATTCAAAACCATCCATTTCTTTGTATTATTTCTTCTATTGTTCATTAGGTGGGCTAGATGCTTAATACCATAGTTTAATAGAATAGCTAAAAATAAAGATACTAATATAATTGCTTTAATTGTAATCGCATAATCCTCATAGATATCTTGAGTTTCTTTAGAAAAATCAATTCCTAAATCTAAACCACCGATTAAAATGAAGAAAACGGCAGCCGCAGCTGCCCAGAACTTCGCAAATGTAATGATAACCCCAGATGGGATTTTCGAGAATTTGTCTACTTGGTAAGGTTCAATCTCACCATATTCATCAAATTCTTCATTTTCTTCCGTTCTATTTTTCTTCATAATTATCTTTCGTCGCCCTTCTCGTATGCACGATTATAATGAATAAAGCCTAATACACATGCAACTAAAGATAATGCATCAGCGATGAATAATACAATCATAGATTTCATATAATTGCCTTCGAAATTAGCCTCATATCCACCGCCAGCTAAATCTAGCTTATATAATGTTCCGTTAACTTCAATACCTGAATCATGATATTGCTTAAAATATGTAATTGCATATACATAAGCAATAGTTAAGCCAATCATAACAACAGTGATAATTGTAGCAGAAACTACAGAACCCTTGTTTTGCTTACTATTGAATGCAAGTGCAATAAAGATATTTAAAATACCAAGTAACATTAAAATGAAGATAACTACACCTGTATAGTCATAAGGCATACCAGGTAGGTTTGCAGTATACTTAACAAGCTCTTCACCAGATTGATCTACATAAGAATATGTATAAGTAAGCTGCTGAATTGTTGCAGCATGAACGGATAGGAATAAACCAATGATTACTCCACCGATACCTAATAAGAATGCAGGAAGCTTCATCTTGTTATATTTAAAGCTTTCTACAATACTTTTCATAACTGTCTTAAGGTACTTGCCGAAGTTCTTAAAAGCCTTACCAGCTTTTCCTTCCTTCTTAGGGACCTCTTCATATCTACTTTGATCCATAATAGGTACCTCCTTATCTGATTCTCTTTGTTGTTTCTACATCGAAGAAATGTGCCTTCTCCATATCTAAAGCGAAATCAGCTTCAGTCACTTCAATTTGGTTTCTCTCTGTTACCTTAGCAACAAAAGGATCCTCACCAAACTTAGCATAAACTAAATTATATGCGCCTAAATATTCAGTATAATCGATACTCATATGAACTGTAGAATCCTTGAATTTTGCAAGGCTCTTTTCATCAATATATACATATTCAGGACGAATACCAAACTTAACCTGTTTTCCAGCATAAGAACCTAAAATTTCAGTCTGATGCTCAGTAAGCTTTAACTGTACACCTGTTGCATCATGAGTAAAATACTCTAAGTTTGCATCAATTGTACCATCAACAATATTCATTGGTGGAGTACCGATGAAACCAGCAACGAATAAATCCTCTGGCTTATCAAACATTTCCTTAGGTGATGCAATCTGCTTAACATAACCATCCTTCATAACAACAATTCTTGTTGCTAGTGTTAAAGCTTCAACCTGGTCATGTGTTACATAAATGAATGTAGTATTTAATCTTTCATGTAACTGCATTAATTCTTTTCTCATGGAGCCTCTTAGCTTAGCATCTAGGTTAGAAAGTGGCTCATCTAATAAGAATACTACAGGGTTACGAACTATTGCTCTACCTAAGGCAACTCTCTGACGCTGACCACCAGATAGCTGCTTTGGCTTTCTATTTAGATAAGGAATTAAGCCTAAGATATCAGCAGCCTTCATAACTCTTGCATGAATTTCAACTGGGTCAATCTTACGAATAGTTAATGAGAATGCCATATTATGGTAAACAGTCATGTGAGCATATAATGCATAATTTTGGAATACCATTGCGATATCTCTATCTGCAGGTGCTACGTTGTTTACCTTCTTATTATTAATTAATAATTCACCGGAAGAGATTTCCTCTAAACCAGCAATCATACGTAATGTTGTGGATTTACCACATCCAGAAGGACCACATAATACGATAAATTCACCCTTCTGAATTTCGATATTAAAATCATATACTGCATGGAAGCCATTTGGATAAACCTTGTTGACGTCCTTTAAGATTACTTCTTGTGCCATATTTTGATTCCTCCCTTACTTTGTTTCCTTTAAACTGTCTAGGTATGCTGATAACTTCTTAGCCTTTAAGAAGCCAATTACACCACCGATAATCATTAAGATACCAGCAGCAACTAATAGAATAATTGCCATTAATCCTCTAACTGTACCATCAGCTGGTAACCAGTTAACCTGACCATCGGAGTTAATGATTGTTGCGCCTAAGAACTTTGCTGCTTCATTCATTGCATCAACGTCATTTGCAGCCTTTGCAGTTGTATAAGCACTATAATTTGTCATCAGCTGTAGAGGAATCCATAGAATACGGAATAAGCAAATAACACCTAAACCAATTAAGTAGAATGAACCTCTTACCTGGTAAGTCTTTGCTTTTTCGCAGCATAGGAATCCAAATAACAGAATAAATACATTTAGAATAATTTTAAAGATGACCTGGAAATTTTCAGGATTCATACTATTCATACAAATAAACGCTGCAAATAAGCTTAAAGCTACACCAGATAAACCTAGGATATAAGCCAAACGATTATTTCTATATCTTAGCATTTCGATAGAATTCTTTGTGATTTCCAAATCGGACATCGCATTAAATGATGATTTCTTTTCTAGTTCATTAATCATTATTCTCTACCGCCTTACTTAAAATTTCTTGTCTTCTTTCCTTAGTTCTCTTAAACTTAGCAAATGTTAAGATTAAGATAAATAAGGCGTATACAATTGTAACAATGACACCAATCATATACATAACTAATGTAGTACTTGTAACATAGAAATAATTTGCTAAGGCATCTTTAGCCCCTGCGGCACCTGCTTGCTCTGCAGCCTGGTAGGCAGCCGTTCTCATATCAGAATTTTGGAGTACAGCTACAGAATTAAATAATTCCATATTAGAACCTAAGGTTCCCATTGCACCAAGTAGCTGAATAATTACAACTACACCAAATCCAACAGTAGCAAGTGTTGCAAGTACACTCATTACTACATTTGTACCATAATAAATCTTTCTCTTGTGGTTTTGGAATAAGAATAGTACCAATGCGGCAACTATAATTACCATACCAAACGCAAGAATTACATTGTTTACAGTATTCAAGTTTTGCTGGAAATTGTAAACAACTTCTTTATGATTATCGAAGTTATCTCCGATTAATTCATAATAATCATATAATAATGTCTGATCTTGATTTATAGCATTTGTCATTTCTCTTGAGGCATTTTCAATACCATTAGAATCAACATTTACATAAATCGTATTATATTGTGTTTTAAATGGTAATGCAGATAGAACAACAGCTCCACCTAAGATCAGAAATATTAAATGAATGAGTTTCATATGTTTCAATAATTTTTTCATTTTTTAACCTCCGATTTTAAGTAGTTTAGTTCTTTTTTGCATAACTTGGAATGCATTCATCATCTAAAGATCTAGCTAATGCCCATAAGGACTCACTATCATAAGAAGCCATTTCAGCATATGTAGCCTTATAAGTTGTCTTCTTACCATTTGTAGCAGTCTTAATGGTATAAATATTCTCATCTATTCCTTCATAGATTCTAGTTGCTGTACCTAAATCATAAGAAGTACAAATTAGGTTAACCCAACCTTCGTTCTTCTTAATCTTATCCTTAGCCCAGAATCCAGAAATGCTATCCCATAATCCCTTAGTATCTGTAACAGATGTTACAAACTCTGTAGGAACACTTCTACACCATGTATACTGAGATGCTGTTGCTGCATCTATAGCATTAGATGTAGCGTGCATTAATACACCAGCTAAAATCGCATTTTCAATATTCTTTAAACCAACACGTCCATTGGAATTTGTAACCTGTAGATTTAAACCAGAAAGACGAACATAACCAACACCATGAGTAGCACCAATGTAGCCTCTCATGAAGCTCCAGAAATCTGCCTGTGAGCATACAAGCTCAAGTCTTACATCATCGCTAATAATTGCATTTTCTTCTCCTGTAATCAATTCAGCAGTTGCTTTTGGAGTTATTTCTTTAGTCTCTTTATTGTAGCTATCTTTCCAATATGCTTCTGGACCATAGTTTTGGATTAACTGACCTAAACCAGAATACATGAAATCCATAATACGAAGTGCTGCTTCTTTGTTATCAGCGCTTGTAGGAATAGACCAAGATGTTGTTTGAAGTGATCTATTAGATTCATAATAACGAGTTAATGTCTTATTTGTAGTAATTGTTGCACCATTCTCGTCGTATAAATGCTGCTTTGCTGTATTTCCTGCAGTTGCCCAATAAGTTCTTGGAGGTAATACAGATCTAATGCCCTTAGTATTTGCTTTTTCAGACTCATTTGCCTGAGCAATAATAGATGGATCATCATACATCATGAAACCATAACCTGCAGAAGTTTCAGTATCCTTCTTGAAGAAACGGTCATAATATCTTGTAGATGTAGATGTAGCACTTGATACATAGAAATTATCAAGGATTAATCCTTCACTATAAATAGCAGAAATGTAATTTAATACATCATAAGAAGCAAATGTTGTTTCAAGAGCATTTAATGTACCATCTGCTGCGAAATAATAATTTCCATTTTCAGAATCAACACCCTGAACACCCCAAAGCTGTGCTAAATCATAAATAGATTCAATTGCAGAGCTTGTTTCACCTCTTGGGAAGAATACTTCAACCTCATTATCTTCACTACCTGTAATAACACCTGGGTTAGCCTTAATTACTCTCATTAAAGCAATAAGCTCATCTGTGTTATATGCTGCAGCCTCAGAAATATATAAATCTGCTGGAGATTCATATGTACCATCTGCAAATAAGCTTGCATACTTTTCAGTGATGTAAGTCTTTAACTGAGTAAGTAATTCCTTACCAGTACATCCATCACCATTTAATAAATCATTTTGCTGAGTAATAATATTTGGTTTCTCTACAAGTGCATATGATGTAGCTACACCATTCTTAGAAACCTTAACAGTTCCTTCCTCTTCAGTAATGAATGGAGTATATGAACCACTCTTTAATACATTAGCATCTGGATTAGTTCCACCATTCTTTTTAGAAGTATCACCAGCATCAGCATCAGCAAATAGCTTTGTTACTATTTCAGTATCCATAATGAATGTATTTTCAACATCATTATTACCATCTAAGTATGGAGTATAGTAAATATGCTTACCACTTACCATAATAGACTGCTTAATAGAAGGATTAGCATCTAAGTATGCCTTTAAGTAAGGCATCTTGGATTCGCCTTCTTCTGGATAAATCTCTGGATATAAGTCAACTAATGTACCAGAATTACCAGCCTTCTTTAAGTTATCTGTAGAGTTATAGAATAAATCAATGCTTCTAGATGCATCTGTTTCACTCTTATAACCTGCAGTTGCAATAGAATTATAAGCATTATCAATAGATGTTGCTGTATAACCACATGCTTCATGAATATCTGTTTTTGTTAATTCAGCAATTCTTGCCCATGTAGGTAATAATGAACCCTGAGTATATGTCTTATTATCAATGGAGTTAAACCATGAAGCACCACGGAATGTAATTCCAGATTCACCTTCATAGTTTACATAGATATCGACATCTTCTTTATCTAGCTTAGCGTAGTCTACTGTTTCTGTATAATCAGATAAAACATAAGTACCACTATCAGTACCTTTCTTATAGCTTCCTTCTGGAACTGGATCAGAACCACAGCTTGCTAAAGCTAAAACTGCAAGAGCAGAAACACCAGAGAATAATATTTTCTTCTTCATGTTGCTCCTCCTATTCCTTTACACCGCCGACATTAACGCCGGATGCAAAATATTTTTGAATCTTTGGATAAATTAGAATAACTGGAACGATAGAACATACGATGAATGCATATCTTAAGGAATATGTAGAATAGCTTAGCTTTCCACCACCGGATTCCTCAATGTTCGCAATTGTCTTATCCAAATATAATTTAATAAATGGTGTTAAAGGTAAATCATTTTCACCTAATAACATCTGTGCCCATAAATAACCATTCCAGAATTCTACAGCATAGAACATTGCTACTGTAACAATAGAGGATTTGGAAATAGGAATATAAACTCTAGTTAAAATCTGGAATTCAGTTGCTCCATCAATTGTAGCAGCTTCTTCTATTTCCTGAGGTACACTCTGGAAATAATTTCTTAAAAGGATGATATTAAATGCATTAACACCTAAAGCAAAGATGAAGAATACACGGCCATTTCCTGAGAATAATCCATCACGGAACATTACATAATTCTGGTAAGTTGGAATAATACCAGCACTGAACCATAATGTTACTGTTAATAAGAAGTTAAATCCACGACCGAAAATTAATCTTGTCTTAGATAATGCATATGCACCGCAAATACCAACTAACATGGAAATTGCTGTACCATAAATTGTAATATAGAATGCATTACAATATGCTAACCAGAATTGCTTATTCTGGAATACATCAACGTATGCGTTAAGCTGGAATCCCATTGGGATTACATTAACCTTACCATCATCTACAAAATCCTTAAAGGAAATAGAATTCATAACAATGAAGATAAATGGATATAAACAGCATAAAGCAAATATTGTTAATAGAATATAAGCCAAAAGCTTAAATACTATTTCGGATTTGTCTAATCTTTTCATCGCTTTACCTCCAAAATTAGAATAATGACGTAGAGGATACACGTCTACTGATTGCGTTAGCACCTAATACTAGGAACATCGCAAGAATAGAGTTGAATAAGTCTGCAACGATACCTAGCTGCTGAACTACTTCAGCACCAGTTGCACCAGCTGCCTGACCGGACATACGATATACGAATGTAGATACAACGTCTGCAGTTTCCCATGCGTTAGAATAATTACCAACCAATAGAATAATCTGCTCATATCCAACACTTAGAATTTGACCGATTCGCATAATTAGCATGATTACTAAAGTAGGAGCCATGCCTGGGAAAGTAATATAGCGAATCTGCTGTAACTTAGAAGCACCATCAATACGAGCTGCTTCATAATTTGTTGGAGAAATAGCTAAAATAGCTGCAAAGAATACGATAGAGTTATAACCAGCATCCTGCCATACACCACTAATCTGATATATTGGTCTGAAATATCTAGGATAACTCAAGATACTCTCTTGTAAGTATGAGACTTCTCCTGCCTCATTTGTTACGTTCAACCATCCAAAAGTCTTACACATGTTATATACCCAACCACCTGCGGCTGTAGCACCACCGGCAACTATAGTACCTTCACACCATAAGCTGATGATTGTTGTTACTACTGTTAAAGAAACGAAGTGTGGTAAGTATGCGCATACCTGAACGATGCTACGATACCAACCAGTCTTAATTTCACTAAATAGTAACGCTAAAATAATAGGAATCGGGAATCCTATAATCAATCCATACATACTATTTACGAAAGTATTACGGAATGCTCTCCAGAACATAGATGATGAAGTTCCAAAGAAAATCTGGTTAAACCAATATAAACCACACCATTGGTTATTGTAAACCAAATCGTTATCATTACCCCATTTGAAACCGGTCAAAAGGCCTCTAATTGGTAAGTATTTAAAACAGAATACAAACGCAATCATAGGGATTAAAAGGACATATAATCTCCAGTCTCTCGCTAGGGCGTGTAATGTACGTTTCCATTTTGTACGTTCGACTTCATCAACAACGTCTTGATTAGTTTCAACAACTACATTTTGCATAAACACACCATCCTTTTCTACTACATCGATGAATCTTGATCTTCTTTTTTAATATTTGATTCATCCTGTTGAGATTCTGCCTCACTCTCATCACTGAAATTGAATTTCCCGAACGATTTCATATACTCGAGTTCAGCCTCTCTTTGTTTTTTATCGTCAATGAGCTTATCTATTGCATTATTTAAAGCTCCTTGAGACCTAAGTACTAATGAGCCAACCACTCCAACGGCAAGTCCAAATAAATTGTAAACAAAGCCGAATTCAACATAGCTAGCTAGGTTTTTCACAAGTTCTACTCTATTTCCATTTTCATCTTTTGAAAAATATGTAACAGGAATGTTTGCTACACTAGTTAATCCTCCTGTTGTAAAAATTCTATAGAAGATGAACTGTACTCCACAGTAGAGAATATAATCAACAACTAAGATTAATAACATTTGCCAGGTAGTTTTCATAATCTTATTTGTTTTGTGATTTCTAAATACGATAACATTTAATCCAATGGTAGATAATCCAAGTAGCATAGATAGGATTAACTGCCAATTTGAAAAGTTATAAAATGCTGCATAATACGTTATTTCACTAAATTGTCCACCGATAATAGTAGATAACACCAAGAATGGTATAGGAATTAACCCCCATAATTTCCATCTTGCTACTGCTACAAAGACAATTAATAATGAAAACGAAATGGTTGGTGCAGCGTCTAAAACAAAACCAATAAATCTTGCGACTAAGCCCTCAAGTAAGCACCCAATAAGCGTAAGTACAATAAGATCTATTGCCATATACTTTACTACACTTTTATTCATATATGTACACCTAATAATCAATCACCAAATATTTATATTTGCTATTTAGGGCGCACTACCCCCATAATAGCGTTTTCATATAACTCATTTTAACATTTGTATATTCAATAGTCAATAGAACGCCCTGGATTTTTTGTGCAAATTGCCCAAAAACGAAAATAAAAGAAAATACTGGAAGGAACTCCAGTATTCTACTACTCTTTTGTAAACAAAAGACTATAAAGTGTTTGTTTAATTTTATACTCTTCTAATAAAGCTTCAATTTCCTCTTTTATCTTTTCATTCTTAGAGTTATTTGTCTTTACTGCACGTATAAGCAAATTCTTTGGTGAATTTTCAAAATCAACAAATTCCATTACTTGTGTTTTATATCCATAGTATTGTAAGATATTCGCTCTTATAGCATCTGTTAATATAGCTGAAAATCTTTCCTTTAAAATTCCATATTTGTTAATTAAATGGAAATTCGATGAATCTAGCTCTAAATTAATTTCATGCTGGCAGCATGGAACAGAAAATATATATTTTACATTCATAGTAATTGCATGATATAAGGCATAATCTGTTGCAGTATCACAAGCATGCAATGTAACAATCATATCAATATCATTATTTTCCTTATATTTTGCGATATCGCCTTTATAGAATTTTAACCTTGTATAACCATATTTTTCTGCAATTTCATTGCAATGATCAATAACATCTTCTTTTAAATCTAAGCCAGTAATATTAACATTCATCTTTTTTATTTCTACGAAATAATAATAAAGAATAAATGTTAAGTAGCTCTTTCCGCAACCAAAATCAATAATATTTAACTCTTTTTCATCTTTTATAGAATCATCAATTATTTCTAAGAATCGATTAATTTGTTTAAATTTATCATATCCCGCTTTAGTAACTTTACCATCTGGTGTTTGAATTCCTAAATCTACAAGTGCAGGAACTAATAGGCCATCCTCAAGAATATAATTCTTCTTTTTATTGTGGGATAGTGGAACTAAAGAAACCTCTTTTGATTTTCTTTTATTTGATAAGACCTTACCTTTTGATGTGATTCTATAGCTATAAATATAATCCTTTGTGTATAATTCTGCATTATTAAACTCTTCTGTTAATAATCGAATAATTTCTAAAGATACTTCTTCACTTTTCAAATTCTTATGGAATACCTGCTTATCCGTATAGCAAGCTAACTGTAATACTTCTTCATTTTTAATAAGAATAGTATCTAATTTTACCTTTTCATTCTTTTGATTTTTATCTTTCTTTCCAGAAATTATACCTTTGATTATTCCATCTGGAATATTTATATCTAACATATGAATCACCTCAAAATAGATAGAAGAAAGGGGGACTATCCCCCTTTAATCTTTAATGTTAAAGTTTAGAATTACTTCTTTGACTTAGCTGCATCCTTCTTAGCTTTAGCTTCAGCCTTAGCTAATTGATTAAGATCGACAACCTCTGCCATCTTATAGAAGGATACTACAGAGTTTGCAGCAGAAACAGCACTTGTCTTAGTTTTATAAGATTCGCCTACAGCAGCAACTCTATTAGATTTTGTATATAACTTATACTGATAATGACCAGTCTTATCCTTAATAGACTTGAATGTTCCTTCAGCTACATATTGTTTGAACTTTTCGATAGAAGCTAATGTAGATGCTTTAGATGTATAGCCTTCCATTTGAACTAGAATTTCACCATTAGATGCTTTTAAATCCCAGCTAAATTCACCATTAGATTCTTCAATTTCATACTTACCGCCAGTTTTATCTTCATTAGATGTAATCTTAACTGCTGTTGCGGAAGCTAAATCGTCATCCTTAAGTTCAATATCAACAATATCTGCCTTAAGTGCAAACTTCTTGAAGGATTCAGTTGCATTCTTAGCACCTGATTCTTGAGCATAATTTGCAGAAATTAATAATACTCTATGATTACTTGATGTCAATTTAAATTTAAATTTGCCCTTCTTATCTGCAAATACACGAAGCTCTCCTGTTTCAATATTCTTCTTAACAGTATTGATTGCTCTTAATACACCATCTCTAGTTGAATAGATTTCTGATGTTGCTAAAACCTCACCATTAGATGCCTTTAAGCGATATGCATAGCCATCTGCTGCCTGATATACTTCGTATTTACCATTATATCTACCTGTCTTTGGTTGATCCTTAGTTTCAGCCTTCTTTACTGCAGGTCGCTTTGCTGCCTTCTTTTCTGGTTCTTCTGGCTTTGGTTCAGTCTTCTTTTCTTGAGGACGCTTTGCAGCTTTCTTCTCTGGTTCATCCTGCTTTACTTCTTCTTGTTTAGCTTCAAGAGCCTTCTTTTCTGCTCTCTTTTCCTTAGCAGCCTGCTTACGAGCTTCCTTCTTTGCAATTTCTTCTAAATCAACAAGTTCAGCAAGCTTATAGAAAGCTACTACAGAATTAGCTGCAGAAATCGCAGCAGTCTTTGTGGAATATGCCTCACCAACTGCAGCAACACGATTTGATTGTGTATATAGCTTAAATAATGAATGATTACTCTTATCTTTAATAGCCTTGAATGTTCCTTCAGCTACATATTGCTTAAATTTTTCAATAGAAGCTAATGCAGAAGGTTTAGATGTATAGCCTTCCATTTGAACTAAGATTTCACCATTAGATGCCTTTAATACCCAGCTATAATCACCATCATCTACATCAAGTTCATACTTACCGCCAGTTTTATCCTCATAAGATGCAATCTTAATCTTAGTTGCATGAGCTAAATCATCATCCTTTAGATCAATGTCTACAATATCAGCCTTAAGCGCAAACTTTTTGAATGATTCTGATGCTCTTTGAGCACCTGCTTCTTGTGAATAATTAGAACTGAATACTAATACTCTATGATTCTGTGCAACAAGCTTAAATTTAAATTTACCATGTTTATCAGAGAATACACGGATTTCTCCAGTCTCAACATTCTTCTTTACTGTATCGATAGCCTTAATTACACCATCTCTAGTTGTATAAATTTCAGATGTAGCAAGTATTTCACCATTAGATGCCTTTAAGCGATATGCATAGCCATCTGCAGCAGGATATACTTCATACTTACCATTATATCTGCCTGTTTTTGGCTTTTCAGGAGTAGCAGCCTGTTTAGCCCTTCTACGGTCCATTTCTGCTAATCCCTTTTCGTATTTTGCCATAATGGCATCAATTTCATCACTATCTTTAGACTTTTTGATTCTTTCGATATCAGCAAGTAATTCTTCTTTGTTAATTAAATTCTTTTGTAACTTAGCCATGATCCTTACCTCCTGATTATTCCTCAATGTATTTTAATAGATCATTTAATCTATTTACAGATTCTTTTCTCTTCTTAGCAAGTGATGGCTTCTTTGCAGTAGAAGTTGCCTTCTTAACTGCAGGACGCTTAGCTGCTTTCTTTTCTGCTGGTTTTGATGTAGCAGGTTTCTTTTGAGGTTTTGGTGCTTCCTCTTCCTGAGTATCAGTTTCCTCAGTTTCTTCAGGAGCTTCTTCCTCTTCAGTTGGTTCATCCTCAACTACTTCTTCAGTTTCCTCAGCTTCTGGCTCTTCTTCAACTGGTGCTTCTTCAGCAACTTCTTCAGCTACTGGGGATTCTTCCTCTTCGACTGGTTCTTCAGCTTGTTTAGGTTCCTCAGCCGCTTCTGATTCCTCTTTTGGTTCCTCTTGCTCCTTCATTGCTCTAGCACGAGCTCTTAAAGCAGCAATTCTTTCAGCACGGATTCTTGCAGCCTTTTCCTCTTCAGTTTCTTCTTTAGGTTCTTCCTCTTCAGCTTCTGGTTCTTCAGCCTCTGGTTCCTCTACCTCTTCAACTGGTGTTTCTTCAGCGACTTCTTCAGTTTCCTCAGTCTCTGGTTCTTCTGCCTCTTCAGCTGGTGCTTCTTCAGCAACTTCTTCATTTTCTTCAGCTACTGGTTCTTCTACATCTTCAGTTGGTGCTTCTTCGGCAACTTCTTCGGTTTCTTCAGCTTTTGGCTCCTCTGCCTCTTCAGCTGGTGCTTCGTCAAGAGCTTCTTCAGTTTCTTCAGCTTCTGGTTCCTCTACCTCTTCAGTTGGTGCTTCTTCAGCGACTTCTTCAGTTTCCTCAGCTTCTGGTTCTTCTGCCTCTTCAACTGGTGCTTCTTCAGCAACTTCTTCAGTTTCTTCAGCT
>NZ_QXEV01000006.1:0-8410 GCF_003550015.1 Anaeroplasma bactoclasticum | reverse complement strand
TTTCTTCAGCCTTTGGTTCTTCTGCCTCTTCAACTGGTGCTTCAGTAGGAGTTTCTTCAACATCTTCACCAATTTCTTCCATTGGCTTTTCCTGAATTTCTTCTTCAGCTGCTAAATTATCTTCAACAACCTCTTCATTCTTCTTTGAAGACTTTTTATCTTCAATAGGAATCTTTTTCATACCATTAGCAGTAATAACTACCTGATATTTACCATTATCCTCTTGTGCTGGTTCTTCTTTCTTCGCAGAAACAGGAACTGATTGTCCGCCTTCTTCTTTTGCTGGTTCAGAAGAATTTAGTTTTTCTTCTAAAGAATGTTCATCCTTCTTTCCACCTTTTGACGATACTATTCTAGCAATAATTAACCATACAACTGCAACAAGTACGATTCCACCAATAATGCACATTGCTAATAAACTTTTATCTAATGCTAAAAAATTCAATATCATATTGCTTCACCTCGAAAATATATAAATTTTAATAAAGAATTTTCCTTATATTTTATTATAAAATAATAACGTTTTTTTCGCAAGAGGTGAAAAACGTTAAAATAGGTGTGTTATTAAAAAAGTTGTAATTTCCTATAAAATAAAAAATCTCTGATTTTCATCAGAGATAACTCATCTTATTGGAGCGAGTGATCGGGATCGAACCGACGTCATCAGCTTGGAGGGCTGAGGTTCTACCATTGAACTACACTCGCATATTAATGGTCGGGATTATAGGATTCGAACCTACGACATCTTGGTCCCAAACCAAGCGCTCTACCAAGCTGAGCTAAATCCCGAATTCGTGTTTTATCTACACGCCCGTTTATTATATCACAGCAAAATTTAATTATCAACAACTTTTTTCAATTTTTTTTAAAATTAAAATTGGCACTCAAAATAGGTGCCAATCGTTATTATTTTATATAAGCTTCAAGTGCTGAATATTGTATTGCAATTGGATATGATTCTTCTGCTATTACTCTTGCGAAAGGGAATAATGGCTTTGGACTAAGCCATGATAAAGCAGAGGGGTATTCGTCATAGAAAGTATCATAGTCATACTCAGTATAAGTACTAACATCTATTTTCTTATTTACAAGGCTTTCTTTATTATAAATAACATCATTTGCATAATCTGTTTTACCTGTGGAACAATACTTTCCTTTATATAAATAATCATTATCTACATAATAATATTTATTTGAATTGTTCATACTAACATAGGATGTAAAGATTTTCTTATCCTCACTTGTATAGAACTTCAAACAACCAGGTATAGATAAATCACAATATTTTGGTTTTATAAAATTAATAACATTATATAGAAGACTCTTATCCAAAAACTTATTTACTCTTGTTGGGATATCCTCTTCTGTAGTATATTTTTCCTTTTGATTTAATATAACATTATCTACAGGAACACTAGTAACCATTTTGGCTTGACCAGAAACCTTCTTTTCCTCTTTTGAATTTGGTACTAAATACTCATTGAATGTAATCTCTGTTGCAACTGTATAGCTTTTTTCACCTCTTATAGCATAGGTTTCTATCATAACCGTATTAACCCTTTTACCCTCAACAGTTTCAAAATCAGTATGATAAAAGTAAGTATTACCTGTTTCAAAATCTGTTGTTGAAGTGTAATAATAGCCACTTTTTTCGTTTCCCTCAGAATCCTTAGATACATACTTATTCTGTATTGTAATGGATTTGTATTCATTAAAGAATCCATCTAATTTTTCTAAATGCTTTTTATCATAATCTTCGGTAAATTCATTCAATCCAGTAGATAATTCTTCTAAATTATTTACATTTGGCTCTTCTATTTGAAATTCCTTTGCAATTAATTCCTTTTCATTTCCCCCACAGGATGCAAGAACTCCAATAGATACTATGCCGGTCCCTAATAATATTTTTTTTAATTTCATGTTTGCTTCCTCCCCATTAGCAAATCTCATTTTATAACAAAATCAAATTTTGTTCAGAACAAAGGTAAATAAAATTTACCCCAAGGAGCTTATTGCTCCTTTTTTTAACGCCTCAAATAACTTGAAGTCGCTTTGGTGTGTTCACACCTCTACGTAATAGATATTCAATTACTTTCATATCACATACGCTACTTTTTCTATATATATTTAATGCTCCATTTATATCAACATTTATATATATTTTATCTTTTGTTTCGTATAATCCTCTTTGAATTCTTTTACCACTAAATGTATATTCTTTATTTTCTTCTTTATTATATACAGGTATTTCATCTAAATCCATAAAAGATGACAAAGAAGTATATGATTCTTCTTGTAAGATTAAATCAATCTTATGTTTTTTACATAAGTATTCTAATCTTGATTTAATCTTTCCAAAGGGAATTGATAAGAATTTTTGATTATTTGATTTTATCATATTCTTTTCTATATGCTTTAAATAATTATTTTTAAAATCATAGCTACCACTATATTCAAATCCTTTTTGGAAATTATTTGAATATCCTATTACTATTTTAGTTATTTCATTATTAAGACAATAATCAATAATCATTTTAGATGATTTATAGATATAATCATTTATCTTATTTTCTCTTTTCATCATTAGATTTATCATTCTTTTTGTTTTAAAGGATTTATACTTTTCATTTGGCTTAAGTTTTTTCTTTAAATCTTTTTTGTATTCTAAGTCTTTAGTTATTGGGTTTTCATTTAATCTATAACAATAGGGATTTTCTCCTTTTAATTCAGCCATTCTTTTATTATAATACTGGTTCATAGATTTTATTCTTTTTCCATCAATAATAAAGGAGTCTCCTTTATCTGTTACACATGTGGCTAAATTATTAATTCCTAAATCGATAGACATTACTCCACTACCAGAAGCTTTTTTATATTCTTTATCGTCTAAATAAGTATAAGCTATTTCAAATTTCTTTCCATTATATAAAGGGATAATTGAAACTTCCTTTATCTTTTTATCAGTAAGTATTTTGGGAATTGATAATTTTATAAAATAATTATCTGGTAAATCTAATTTACTTACATCAACAAATTGTTTTAAATAGTTAATACCTGGTGCTAATTCTCTTAATAATCTTTTAAAAGGAACAGATAAAGGTATATTAAATACTCTTTTCCCATTTTCATATTTATTACCGATATATGAAAATGTTATTGGATAATAACCTTTTATATAATCAGGTTCTTTAGCTGTTATTTCTAAATGATTTTCTTTTTGATATTCTAACAATTTAAAATAAGCTTGATATGAAGCATCAGCCCTAAATACTGCCTTCTGATATATTTCATTATTCAACCATAAAGCTAATTCCGTATTTGAAAGTTCCGTAAAATTATCAAATTTATTAATATACTTTTTTTCATTTGTATAATGCTTCTTAATATTGGCTAAAGCCGTATTATTAGCACTTCTACATTTCATAGATAAAAATCTATAAATAAAGAATTCCCCACTAGTAGATTTAAGCCTTTGTTTTACAACTTTATAATTTTTTGACATATTCTTTCTCCTTTCCGATGGTAGAATACACCCTATTTTGACATTATCGATGTCTATTTCAAAAAAAATTTCATTTTTTTACAAATATTTTTTATAAAGTTATAATGAAATAATTAATTGGAATTTACTAGTAGAAGAAAAAAGGGCCCGTGGCCCTTAATCTTAAATTTCATGCAATTTAATTGTATCTGTAATTGTATTTCCAACAACAGAGGATGCACCTGTGATGATGACACGATCTCCCTTAGATACTAATCCTGTCTTTAATGCTTCTTGTAATGCATATTCAAATAATTCATCAACAGAATTCTTCTTTTCTGCATAAATTGGATATACATTCCATGCTAAATTTAACTGACGGCATGCCTTTTCATCTACAGTTAATGCGATAATAGGGCATTCTGGATGATATGCAGAAAGCTTAAATGCTGTTTGACCAGCGTTTGTAACACAAATAATAGCCTTAGCGTGCATTTGATATGCACAAGATACTGCTGCATTACAAATAGAAGATAAGAAATCTTCACCTAAATCTAGGTTGCATTCCCAATATCTACGCTTGTAATCGATATTGGATTCTGTATATTCAGCAATATCCTTCATTGCTGTTACAGATTGAAGTGGATATTTACCAGCCGCAGATTCACCAGATAGCATAATTGCTACTGTTTTATCATAAATTGCGTTAGCAACATCAGATACTTCTGCTCTTGTTGGTCTTGGGTTTTGCTGCATAGAGTCAAGCATTTGAGTTGCGGTAACTACAATCTTACCCTTTTTATAGCATTTATCGATTAATTCCTTTTGAATCTTTGGAAGCATCTTAAATGGAACTTCAACACCCATATCTCCACGGGCAACCATAATACCATCAGATACTTCAATAATTTCATCCATCTTTGCAATACCTTCAGTATTTTCGATTTTTGAAATAATACGGATCTTACCAGATGTATCATACTTATCTAATAATTCACGAATTGCTAAAACATCTTCTGGTCTTCTTACAAAGGATGCTGCAATGTAGTCAACACATTCTTGAATACCAAAAATTAAATCGCTTCTATCCACCTCAGAAATATATGGCATATCTACAATTACATTTGGAATATTAATAGACTTACGATTGGATAGGGAAGCATTGTTTAATACCTTTGTAACAACATTAGTTCCCTCAACACGTACAACTTCAAATTCAACCTTACCATCATCTGCAAGGATTAATGTACCAGGCTTATTTACATACTTTGCTAAATCTGGATAAGTTAAGCCTACCTTAGTTTCATCACCAATAAGATCATAATCACTACAGAATGTAAATTCCTGTCCTTCATGTAGTTCTACCTTACCATCTTTAAATAATCTTACACGGATTTCTGGTCCCTTTGTATCTAGTAAAATAGGTAGTGGAATGCCTAATTCAGCTCTTACCTTTTTTACACGGTCCATACGAACCTTTTGTTCCTCATGAGTACCATGAGAGAAATTTAATCTGGCACAATCAAGGCCGTTTAAAATCATTTTCTTTAGTAGCTCTTCATCGTCACATGCAGGACCAAGAGTACAAATTATTTTTGTTTTACGCATAGAATATCACCTCGTCTCTTATAGTTTACCACAAAATATTATTTTGTGTTAGAAAAAATAGATTTCGAAACATACGAAACAAAACGAAAAAAAGCATTTCTCTTTCGCGAGAAATGCCAAAATTGAATTAATATTCAGCATGTACCTGATTTTTACCATTATATTTTGCTTGATATAATGCTTGATCTGCTCTAAAGAAAATCTCTTCAGAAGTCATTTGAACTTCTTTTACATTGTAATATCCAATAGATAATGTAACCCTTGTTCCATCGGAGAATAAGGAATCATTATTTGCAACAGATTTTCTTAGAACCTCAAGTGCAGCAACATTAGCTTCTGGATTTGGGTTATTAAAAATAATCGCAAATTCATCTCCACCATAACGGAAGGAAACTCCCGTTTTATTAATGGCAGCAACAATTGTATCGGATACATATTTTAAAATATCATCACCAATGCCATGGCCATATGTATCATTAATATTCTTAAAATCATCAATATCTAGCATAGCTAAAGCAAAGCCCCTTCTATCTCTTCTAGCCTTAGATAGCTTATTTTCTAATACATTATAGAAGCTTGTATGATTTTGTAAGCCTGTTAAGCCATCGACACGATTGGCTTTTACAAGCTTAGCATTTTCATGCTGCATCTCGATTAATACCTTTTCTCTTTGCCTATGAATTTGAACAACAAGTCCAACAACAACTGAGGTTAATGCAACAAGTAATACAGCAATTATAGCACTACCCCAAATATAGATTTTACCACTTCTATCACTATTACCTTCTAAATAAAGGATTGTAATAGATGCGGCAAATACACCAGCTAAAGATAGAATAATACCATAAGTAAATGTCTTATAATCTAAAAACAATGTTGATGCTAAAACAGGAATAATAAAGGCTGCAAGCATAACTACAAAATATCCATGAGTAATCGATAATACTAAAGCTATACACCATAATGAAGTAACTAGAACATAATTTTTAATTTTTGAAGAAAGCTTCTTCATTTTTAAAAGGAATAATGTAACTGCAATAATTACAGCATCAACACTAGCAGGAACAATTACATATTTTATAAAGTATTCTAAAACCTGAAGTTCACGTTGTTTATCTGCTGTAAACACAATACCTACAATGATTTCTAATATGGTAACTAATAGCCAGCTAGATATAAAAATTACAATAATCTTACCTATAAGCTTGCCATAGATTTCATCATATACAGCTTTATTCTTTTCCATACTAAACGCCTCCTCTCACATAAACTAAAATATAAAATACTGTTAAAAGTATACAGTCTATAACAAAACCATGTAAAGCCCCTCTTCTAGCCTTTAAAGCTAAATCAGGCTTTTTATATAAGAACATAAAGAAGATAATAAGCCCAGCTATTGGAACAAAAAAGCCTAAAATATACCACATAATAGAGGCTTTAGACATATCGATGTCTGGATATTGTTCTTTAATTACCTCTTCCTGACTTTTACTTTTGGGTTCTTCTTTTGGCTCTTCTACATTTATAAAATTATCTTCAAAATCTATTTTCGTACCACAATGGCTACAAAAATTAGAATTATTTGGAGTTTCAAACCCACAATTTTTACACCTCATGGCACTTCATCCTCTTTTTCTCGCGTAGTATAGAGTATATACCAATTCGAATTTATTGTCAAATTCAATGTTTTTGTTACCAAAAAAGGGGATTTTAAATCCCCCAATTCTATTTATAGTTTTATGCATGTAAGCCATACATCCTTTTTTAATTCAGCTGCATAGTTCATATAATTATAATAACCTGTACTATAGGATTTTGTAATTACAATATATAGATTATCTTTTTTTAATTGAATGTAATGAAATACTCCAGATGGATTTTCCTGACTACACGCATTACTAACATTAGTATAATAATCTAAATCTAATAGATCAAAATTCTTTGTGAATCCATAATTTAAAGATAAATACGTTGCATAGCTAGATAGTTTATCATCACTTGGTCCACTACTTAAAAAATGAAATGAAAATTCACTTCCGTTTGGATATAAATATCCACTATTTAAATTTGTATCATATAATCTTTGTTTTGCATCTGTAACATAATAAGAGCCCGTATATCCTAAATCATATTCTGGAAGTTCAAATCCAAGGATGGATTTAGATTTTGTTTTAATCTCATCATTCCATTTTGTTGTATTATTTGTCACTGCTTCATTATTTGTATTATTGTTAGACAGAATAATTACAGTAGGAATAATGTAATTGGCAAGAATGATAAATGCAAGTATACCGATGATTAATTTCTTACCAACAAGAGTTTTCTTGTCTCCAGATAAATCCTTTGGAATAGGAACATAATTTTCATTTTTTTGAATATAATTCGAAAATGTTGCCTCTATAATCTTCTTTTTATAAATTAATCTCATTGTTTTATTATCAAAGATTGCACAATCTTCATCATATCTTATAACTACAACATTATCATTTGTTTTTAATAAAGGCTCAAAATCTATAGTAAATTCTAAACCATCTTCTGTTCTTACAATATTATGTATTATAGTCATTTTTCTATTATATGCATTCCTATGCTCTGTTGTATAAAATGATGTGATTTTAGCAAAAGCAATATGACCATGCTTGCTAACCCATGCCTGTCTTTTAGATATAACATATCTTGGCATCAAAATAGATAGTAATAAAAAAAGTATTACCCAAGTGCCCGCTGCGGCAGTCATAAATATATATACTTCAAATGTATAATCCGCGTTTATTCCATAATAATAGCATAAACCTAAGGATACTATTAATAATAAACAAGCTATAAATATTACTACTCTAAAAATATTAGGACTTATTCTCATACAAAACCCACCCATCTTTAATATATAACTATAATAACACAATTATTTCGTATATTAAGATAACAGGATAGTTTTTATTGGTATTAAAACAAAAAATTGAAAAAATAAAAAAAGATTGATTCAAATCAATCTTCTAGTCTCTTAGTGGTGCCGACTATAGGAATCGAACCCACAACCTACTGATTACAAGTCAGTTGCTCTACCAATTGAGCTAAGTCGGCAATGGTGGAGGACAACGGGCTCGAACCGCTGACCCTCTGCTTGTAAGGCAGATGCTCTCCCAACTGAGCTAGTCCTCCATATCACGTAATTTAATTTTAATAAAATGGTCGTGGTTTGTCAAATCTTTTTTATAAAAAAAAGAAATGGCGCCCACTGAGAGACTTGAACTCACGACCCCCTGATTAACAGTCAGGTGCTCTAACCAACTGAGCTAAGTAGGCATAAGTTATATTCAA
>NZ_QXEV01000005.1 GCF_003550015.1 Anaeroplasma bactoclasticum | reverse complement strand
GAAAACCAATTAGAAACTATTAAAACTATGTTTGAAAAGGGTGCATCTATAGAAAATATAGCATACCTCTTAGATCTTGATTTAGAGTATGTAAAGGAAGTATTGAAATAAAACCATGAAATACATCATTAAGGTTTCTTAATGGTGTTTTTTTATTTTTTCTATTCTTTTTGCGATTTTTAATTTATAATAAATTAAGTATAATAAAAAAGAAGTATGAGGGATGAGTATAATGGAGAATTATTTTGCATATTATAAAGGATATAAGGAAGAAAAAGTAAGAAGGGAAATTAACCCTATTATAGTACTTGCAGTAATTATTTTACTTCTTTTAACCTTTATTGCTGGTATGATGGCAATTATTATGAGTATCTCTAAAGGTAGAAGCTTTAGTGATACATTTACTAAAGCTCCTATATTAGTTATTATGACATTCATATCTCTTATATTATTTGTTCCTTCTTTGATATTCTTTTTGTATTTAAAAAAATGGAATAAGGAAAAGAAGAATTGGAAGAGGGTTACTATCTATTTAGATGACGATGAAGAATTATCTATTTTAGCTAAATATGATTCTGATATTTTATATTTAAAAACATGGAAAACAATTAAAATATTAAAGAATCAAATAAAAGAAATAAATATATTGGATAAGATTAAAATGGTTATTTCCTTAGATAAGGATTATTATATTTTATTTAAAGAAGAGGATTTTAATCTTTTAAATATTTATTTATAGTTTTGGGGTGAGATTAATGAATTTGGAAAAAGAAAAGAAAAAAGAATTAAAAAGACAGGCAAAAGAAGAAAAGAAATCCTTAAAACTTCAAAAAAAAGAGAATAAAAAAGAATACCGTAAGCATGAAAAGGTATATATAGAAGAAGAAAAAGAAGAAAGAAGAAATGCTCCATTAACAGAAAAAGAATTAGAAATAAGAAGAAAAAATGAAGCACCTAAAAGAAGTGTATTAGAAGAAATAGGAAATTCTGTATCCCATGGACTTGGAGCAATATTTGGTATTGTAGCATTAGTATTAATGCTTTTAAAAAGTGATACACCAATGAAGGTTACAGGTTCATTAGTATATGGTATATCTATGATCATTATGATGCTAATGAGCTGTCTATACCATGCTTGGAAGCATGGTCTTAGAGTGAAAAGATTATGGAGAAGATTTGATTATAGCTCTATATATTTACTAATTGGTGGGACATTTGCACCACTACAGCTAGTAGAGCTTGGTATCAATCAAGGACAACCACTATGGGCATGGATTTGGTTTTCTATTATGTGGGCATTAATTATTACAGGTATTACATTTGTATCTATTTTTGGTCCCGGTAGAACTAAAGGAATCAATTTCCCACTTTATTTCATTATTGGCTGGAGTGGAGTTATGTTTATTCCGGGGTGGTGGCAATATAACCAAGCATTACTTTGGTGGATTTTAGTTGGTGGAATTGTATATTCCTTAGGAATGATTCCATTTGTATTAAAAAAGGTTCCAGCAGCACATTTTATTTTCCATTTATTTGTAGTTGCAGGAGCAATTACTCAGTTTATTGGTATTTATACTTGTGTATATATGAGGTAGCTTATGAATATAGTAGAAAAAGCTTATGAATTTGCAAAAAGAGCACATGAGGGTCAAAAGGATAAGGCAGGAAATGATTATATAACCCATCCTATATGGGTTTCTGATCATTTAGAGGGTGAAACATTAAAGGTTGTTGCCTTATTACATGATACAGTAGAAGATACAAGCATTACCTTAGATGACATTTCAAAAGAATTTGGCGAAGAGGTTAAAAATGCTGTAGATGCCCTAACCAAAAGAGATAATGAGGATTATTTAGGCTATGTCTTAAGAGCAAGCCAAAATCCTATTGCTAAAGAAGTTAAAATCATGGATATTAGAAATAATATGGATTTAACTAGATTAAAGGGAGAACCAAAGGATTCTGATTTTTTCAGAATAGAAAATAAATATAAGCCAGCATATAGATTATTAACTGGTCATAATTTATTATTATCAGAACAAATAAATACAGAATTATCTGATGCATCCTTAAAGCATCTATTATTCAATATTTTAAATAAAAGATTAAAATTTGAAAAAATAGATAGAAATATAGAATATATATTAAAGGGCTATTCTAATGCTGTATCGGATGAATTAAAGATTTTTGTTGAAGGAGTCTTAAATGGTGAAATATTATGCGATTAAGGATGATACCAAAAGTGAAATTGTAGATTCTTGGGATGAATGCAAAAGCCATTTAAAGAATTATAATTCACCAAAGTATAAATCCTTTAAAACCAAAGAAGAGGCAGAAGCATTCATCAATGATATTGTACTTGATGATAATATTACTGCACCTAAGGCTTATATTGATGGCTCTTATGATAATGATACTGGATGCTATTCCTTCGGTGGAATATTGATTATTGATGGGAAGGAATACCCATATAAAAAGAAATTTGAAAAAGATGAATATTCTGATTTAAGAAATGTTGCAGGAGAAATCCAGGGAGCTGGATTTATTATTGCTTACTGTGTTAAAAAGGGAATAAAGGAATTGCATATCTTTTATGACTATTTAGGTATTGAAAAATGGTTTACTCATGAATGGAAGGCAAATAGTAAAATAGCTATTGAATATCAAATGTTATCTGATAGAGTAAAGGATAAAATAAAAGTAGTATTCCATAAGGTAAAAAGCCATACAAATAATTATTATAATGATTATGCAGATAAGCTAGCTAAGGATGCGCTAGGTATATAAAATAAGGAGGGCACTAGCATGTTTAAAATTTCATCAAAATATAAGCCTACTGGTGACCAGCCAGAGGCAATAGAAAATATTGTAAAAAACTATAATAATGGGATTAAAAGACAAACACTTTTAGGTGTTACTGGTTCTGGTAAGACATTTACTATGGCAAATGTAATAGAGAAGGTTGGAAAACCTACTCTAATACTTGCCCATAATAAAACTCTAGCAGGTCAGCTTTATAATGAATTTAAGGATTTGTTTCCAGATAATCATGTAGAATATTTTATTTCTTATTATGATTATTATCAGCCAGAGGCTTATGTAGTATCTTCAGATACCTATATTGAAAAGGATGCTCAAATCAATGATGAAATTGATGAGATGAGACATGCTGCAACTGCAGCCTTGATGGATTATAAGGATGTCATAGTAATTGCATCTGTATCTTGTATATATGGTATAGGAGACCCTGAGGATTATAAGGATTCTATGCTTTGTATTAGGGTTGGAGAAGAATACCCAAGAAAGAAGCTATTCCAAAGATTAGTTGAGATGCAATTTGAAAGAAATGATTTCGAATTCAAAAGAGGAACATTCCGCTACCGTGGAGATGTACTGGAAATCATTCCCCCATCCGAGCACGCTAAGGGCTTAAAGATTGAATTCTTTGATGATGAGGTAGAAAGAATTAGAACCTTCGATGTAGTAACTGGAAAAGCGATAGAGGATGTAATGTTTGCAAATATATTTGCTGCAACACATTTCGTTACAAATAAGAATAAGCTTACGGAAGCCTTAAGAAGAATTAAAGAAGAATTAAAGGTAACTAAGGAAAAGTTTTTACTTGAGGGGAAACCATTAGAGGCTGAAAGAATAGAACAAAGAACGAAGTATGATTTAGAAATGCTAGAGCAAACTGGTTCTTGTAGTGGAGTTGAAAACTATTCTAGGCATTTAGCCTTAAGGGCTGAAGGAGAAACTCCTGCAACCCTAATCGATTTCTTCCCCGATGATTTTTTACTTATTGTAGATGAATCCCATGTTACTATACCTCAGGTTAGAGGTATGTATAATGGAGATAGGGCAAGAAAAATGAATTTAGTGAATTATGGATTCCGTCTACCTAGTGCACTAGACAATAGACCTTTAAAATTTGAAGAATTTGATAGTAAAATAGATAAGGCTCTATTTGTTTCTGCAACTCCTGCAGAATTTGAAAGTAAATACCCTATTACAGAACAAATCATTAGACCTACAGGTCTACTTGATCCTATTATTGAGGTAAAACCAAGCCTAGGTCAGGTAGATGATATTTATGCTGAAATAGTAGCAAGAGCTAAAGTGAATGAAAGAGTATTAGTTACTACTCTTACAATTAAAATGAGTGAGGATTTAACAGACTATTTAAAGAAGATGGGATGTAAGGTTGCATACTTACATTCAGAGATTAAAGCCCTAGATAGACTAGAAATCCTAAGGTCCTTAAGAGAAGGTAAATATGATGTCTTAGTTGGTATTAATTTATTAAGAGAAGGTCTAGATTTACCTGAGGTTTCTTTAGTTTGTATATTAGATGCAGATAAGCAAGGCTTCTTAAGAAGTGAAAGAAGCTTAATACAAACTATAGGTAGAGCTGCAAGAAATGCTAAGGGTAAGGTTATTTTATATGCAGATACTATAAGTGATTCTATGAGAGTTGCAATAGATGAAACAAGAAGAAGAAGAGATATTCAAAATAAATATAATTTAGAGCATAATATTATACCAAAAACAATTATTAAAGAAATTCCTAAATCCTTAACAGTTAAAAAGATGGATGGAGATATGGAATATGAAACAGGTGTATATCATAAGAATATGACTAAAGAAGAAAAGGTATATTTAATTGCTGAATTAGAAGAACAAATGAGAGCCTACGCTCGTGATTTAAACTTTGAGGCTGCAGCACAAATTAGAGATGCTATTTTGGAGTTAAAGGCTTCAAAGTAGAGAAAGGAGATTCTTATGGAAGTTGGAAGAATCTATAAAGTGGATATTGAAGATTTTGATATGAATGGCTATGGTGTAGCCCATATTGAGTCTAAGGTAGTTTTTGTTAAGGGTGCCTTAAAAGGAGAAAGGGTAACTGCAAAAATCGAAAATATCCATAAAAAATATGCATTTGCTGAAGTAGTAGATATACTTGATGCATCTATAGATAGACAAAAGCCAGAATGCCCATATTATGAGCTTTGT
This sequence comes from Anaeroplasma bactoclasticum, assembly GCF_003550015.1. GTDB lineage: Bacteria > Bacillota_I > Bacilli_A > Acholeplasmatales > Anaeroplasmataceae > Anaeroplasma > Anaeroplasma bactoclasticum. The sequence goes on along the minus strand of NZ_QXEV01000005.1, from coordinate 99,342 downwards.
GGTGGATGTGATATGATGCATATGAAATATGAAGTAGAATGCAAAATTAAAGAAGGAAGGTTAAAACAAACCTTCCGTAGATTTAAGGATGTTGAATTCCACCCAATCATTCAAAATAGAAATTTACTAGGCTATAGAAATAAGGTAATGATGCCTTTTAAAACAGATGAGGATGGAGATAGCCATTATGGCTTTTATGAAAAGAAAAGCCATAAAATAGTATCTATAGATCAATGTATAATATCTGATGATATTACAAATGATATTATTTATTATATCAATCGTTTCTTAAATATATTCCATATTAAGATTTATGATGAGGATACTCATAAGGGCTTATTTAGAGAAGTAATGATTCGTCATACTGCATTAAATGAGTACATGGTAGTAATTGTTGCTACACACGATTATGATTTTTCTGTTTTAGTTAAATATTTAGTAGAAGAATTTAAACAAATTAAATCCATCTATTTAAATATTAATCCAGAAAGAACAAATGTAGTCTTAGGAGATAAATATAAGCTATTATATGGTAATCCTGTAATAATAGAGGATATCTTAACTCATAAATTTCAAGTATCTCCTCAATCTTTTATGCAAGTTAATCATGACCAATGTGAAAGATTATATGCAGAAGCATTAAAGCTTGCAGATTTAAGAAATGATATGACTGTAATTGATGCATACTGTGGTATGGGCTCAATTACATTAAATATTGCAAGAAGAGTTAAAAAGGTTTATGGTATTGAAATAGTTCCATCGGCAATAGAAAATGCAAAAGAAAATATGAAATTAAATAATATTACTAATGCAGAATTTATTTGTGGACCTTGTGAAGAAGAAATAGTAAAGCTTGTAAACAAAGAAAAAATAAATGCAATATTCTTTGACCCACCAAGAAAAGGCTGTGAACAAAAATTCTTAGATACAGTTATTCAAATGGAAATACCACAAATCGTATATATATCTTGCAATGTAGCAACCTGTGCAAGAGATTGTGCATACCTAGAAGAAAATGGCTATAAGGTAGTAGAAGCTACTCCTGTGGACTTATTTTCTAGAACTTTGCATGTCGAGGTTATAGCTGTAATATCTAAAAAAACGGCTTAGGTAAGCCATTTTTCAAAATTTAAATTTTATATAAAGTGAGTATTTTGGCAAGAATAAGTCCAAAATACTTTTTTTATAGTCAAACCTCGTGGCGGTGAACATATGGAAAGTGGACCTTTTGTAACATGTTCGCAACCACGATATGGTGGCGGTAGACATGAAGGTCGTACCAGAAGACATAATTTGTTGTTGCAATCTTTCATTAAGGAGCATAATTTGGTATAATCAGATATAAATATTATCGATTAGAAGATGGAGAAGTATAATCATGAAAAATAGTCCAAGATGTTTGTATTATGATAATTTTGTTTCCTTTTTAAATGAGCGTAATGATTCTATTTTTGGTTTCATGTGTAATAATTACCATGGCGATGCATTAACGACAACTAGAGATGCTTGGATGGAAGAAATTTCAATCATGAAGAATGTTGTTGATAAATATAAAAATGAAGCAGGGCAAATTATATTTGAATATGACATTCCTCGTTTAGGAAAAAGAATAGATGTAACTTTATTACTTAAAGGAATAATATTTTGTCTTGAATATAAAGTAGGTGAAAAAAGCATACTAGAATCAGATGTTGATCAGGTCCTAGACTATGCGTTAGACTTAAAGAACTTTCATAAATTGAGTCAAGATAGAATTATAGTACCTATTCTTGTTGCTACAAACTATAATTCATCATCAACAGTAATTCAAATGTCACCATATAATGATGGCATTATAAATCCATTAGTAACAGGGAAAAAAGGACTTTTAGATTTAATTGCAAAAGTATTGGATGAGTATCCAAATGAATCAGAGATTGATTCTAATTGGATTATTAGTCCGTATGCTCCTACTCCTACAATAATTGAAGCTGCAAAAGCATTATATGAGAATCATTCTGTTGCAGATATTACAAGACATGAGGCAGATGATGTAACAACTGATCAAACTATTTCTTATATATTAGATGTAATAGAAAACAGTAAGAAGAATGATGAAAAGAGTATTTGCTTTGTAACTGGAGTTCCTGGTGCTGGGAAAACTTTAGTTGGATTAGATGTTGCTATAAAACAAACATATCAGGGAAATGATAAACCTGTTGAAGACGAAGGTGCTGTTTACCTTTCTGGAAATGGACCTTTGGTGGCAGTATTAACCGAAGCTTTAGCTCAAGATAATGTTAAAAAGAATCCTAAAAAGAAGATAACTGATTCTAGAAGAGAAGTATCTAAATCAATTCAAATGATTCATAGATATAGAGATAATATGTTGTGTAAAATAAAGAATCCTGTAGAAAATGGAATCTTGGAGATTGATCCTAATAAGGCTATGGAAAATGCGAGTGCTGGTTTTGGTGAAGTAGAGCACGTTGCAATCTTTGATGAAGCGCAACGTTCATGGACTCATAAAAGACTTGCAGATTATTTGAGACGTGGTGGGACTTATGGTAACAAATTAAAAGTTCCTAATTTCCCAATGTCTGAAGCTTCCTTTTTGATTTGGTCTTTAGATCAAAGAAAGGATTGGGCAACAATAGTATGCCTTGTTGGTGGTGGTCAAGAAATTAATACAGGAGAAGCTGGAATATCAGAATGGATTCATGCTTTAAATGAAAATTTTCCAAAATGGAAGGTTTATATTTCCCCAAAACTAACAGAACCAGAATATGCTGAGGGAAAAGTTGATGAATTATTAAAAGACAATGCTAATGTAACTTATTCTGAAATGTTACATTTAGGTGTTTCTTTGCGTTCTTTTAGAGCTGAAAAACTATCGGCTTTTGTACATTGTTTGCTATCCTTTGATGGTGAAGCCAGTAAAATATATAATGAAATAAAAGATAAATATCCTATCTATTTAACAAGAGATATGGCAACAGCAAAAAAATGGTTGCATGCTAGAGTTGCGGGATCAGAAAGAACTGGGGTTTTAGTTTCTAAAGAATCAGCAAGATATAAACCATTAGCGATACATATACTTCAATCAGGAGATGAAAATGCGGTTCACTGGTTTTTAGATGATAAATCAAATGTCAAGTCATCAAATTATTTAGAGGATGCAGCAACAGAAATTCAAGTTCAAGGGCTTGAATTAGATTATACTTGTGTCTTATGGGATGCGGATATGAGATGTCATAATAAGAAATGGCATTATTATAAATTTAATGGAAAAGATAAATGGGTAGAACAGTTACCTGATACAGATAATAAAAAGGAACTACAAAAATATATGTTAAATGCATATAGAGTACTATTAACTCGTGCAAGGCGAGGTATGATTATATGTATACCGAAAGGAAATCCAAATAAAACAGCTACTGGCTTTTATGAAGACAGTACAAGACTTCCTGAATACTATGATGAAACTTTTAATTATCTACAGAGTATAGGAATTGAAGAGATTTAGAGGATTATATGAAGCATGTAGAAGTTGTATGTGCTGTAATTAGAAATGACAAAAATGAAATTTTTTGTTGCAAAAGAGGCCCAGGAAGAGCCTTAGAAGGCTATTGGGAATTTCCTGGTGGTAAAGTAGAAGCTAATGAAACACATGAAGAAACTATTGTAAGAGAAATAAAAGAAGAATTAAATACAATAATTGAACCAATAAGATATGTTGGTGTATCAAATCATGAATATACTGATTTGAATAAACCATTTAGTATTACTATGTATGCTTATGAATGTAAGTTAATTCAAGGAGAATTAGAATTAACAGAACATACTGAGAAGATATGGGTAAAAGTGGAAGATTTAAAAAAAATTGATTTCGCAGCTGCTGATTTACCTATCGTTGGAATGATAAAAAAAGATAAAAACTATAAGTTGTGTTGAAAAAATGAATATAGGGAATTAAAATGAGATTAGTTGGAGAATAAAGCGTGTATTATAAAGAGCATTGTTGAATTATGTTTTTTGATAAGTTATTAATAGATATTAATAAAACTGTTATTTTGTTATATTTTTATCAAAAAATATGGTATAATGAATAAATGTGTGAGTCTTTTTATTTTTTTAATATAGCTATTCACATTTTGATAATTTGTTATTTTGAATATAAGTAGAAAGAAGTTGTTTTGAGTGGAAAAGTGGAGCGATATTGAAGTAGCGTTATTGATTGATACATATTTTAATGTTAAAAATGGCAAATTATCTAGAAATGAAGGATTAAAAACTTTGTCTAGCAATCTAAGAAAGATTGGTATGAATCAAGGTAAATGTATTTCAGACTTATATCGTAATATTAATGGCATGTCATGGCAATTTGGGGTTCTTGAGAGTTTGATTAATGGTAAGGATATCAATCGAGAAGCCCCAAAATCATTTAAAAAAGTATTAGATTTGTATGAACATTATAGAGATGATTATGATAAATTGCTTGAAGAAGCAAAAGAATTGCTAGGGGTTGAGACTGTGGATATTGAGAAAATTTTATTTGATATAAAAGACTGTTTAATTAAATATTATCCATATGGCTTTAGATTTTCATCTTCAATTGAAATGAATAGATTTAAAAAGAACTTTTTGAGTAAGTATGGTTATGAATTGATATTGGATGACAAAAAAATATATGAATACTTGAATGAAAATTGTATTATTTATAACAATAAAGCTTATTGCATTTCAGAAAATGTTTTTGAAATCATTAATAATGAATTAACAAATGTAACAGATGGAGTTTCAATAATTTATTATGATATTTTTTATGAAATGGTTTCATGCAAAACTGATATGATCATATCTTCAGAAATGCTAGAAATGATTCTTAGAAAGCTATTTTCCAATTATTTATATAAGCAAAAATATTTTATTATCGATAAAAAATTTAATAAAGAGTTTGATGCTTTAATAAATGATGTGGAGTTGGCTTGGGGAAATAGTGTTATTAGAAATGTTGATTTTTTAAGAAAATCATTAGTTTTCGTGCCAATTGAAAAGATAAAATACGCTCTATCTTATGGGAATAGTTTTGTTTGGAATAGCGAAGAAACTTATGCAAATACTAATTTTTTTATTTGTGATGATATTACGAAAGATTATATATTAAACTATGCAAAAGCAGCTTGTGATAACCAAGGATTTTTCAATTTTAATGATTTAAGCATAGATGCAGTTTATGAACAGAATTATGAAATGACACGTTCTGCTGTAATGGCATGTGTAATGAAGCTTATTTTGGTTGATTATGATAAAGTGGATAAGGTAATCAGAAGAAAAGGCGATCTAAAGAGTCATGTTGATATTATTACTGATTATTGTTCACATAAGAAACGTGTAACTATAAATGAATTAGCAGATTATCAAAAAAAAGTAACAGGAACTGTTAGACAAAGTATTATTATTGATGCAGCTTCATCAATTATGATTCGTATTGACGAAACAACTTTTATTAATAAAAACATGGTTTCTTTTGATGCATATGCTGTTGATAAAACTATAAGCGAAGTGTTCCATGAAAAATCTATAGGAATGAAAGAAATAGTATCTTTTTCTTCCTTTCCTGAATGTGGTGTTGCATGGAATCATTTCTTATTAGAAAGCTATTTGCGTCATTTTAGCTTATTATTTAAGTATTGTACGAATATATCTAATTCTGGTAATGCTGGAGCTATTGTTAGAAAAGATGTAAATATTGATTATTTTGATATTTTAGTCGATGCTGTTATAAAATCAAAATGTTCTTTGAATAAGGATGAAATACTTGCTGAATTAGTGAATAAAGGATATTTGCTAAAAAGATTATATAAGAGAATTGATGATTTAATTGATGCAGCTAGACTTTTAAAGCAGTAAAGGAGTTTTATTTTTATGTACTCATATACATATGATGAATATACTGGGGGAATAGTTTTAAATTCGAGTCCAACTATTTTTTCTAAAGAACCAAGGCCGGTATATGCTTACGAATTAAATATGTTGGGATTTGATGCTTATTGGGAATATGATAATCAAAATGATATTCCTTATATGTGGGCAGAAGCAAATCAATATATCTATAGAGGTAAAATTGTTGCAAGATTGAAGGGTGGTAATATTAATCAAAAACCTGAAATAATCCTTGCAACTGATGAAAATGATAATGTAATTTATCCAGAGCAACCAGGGCATAAGTTAAAACCAATAGATATTGATACTATGATTAGCAAGAATCATAAGCTATTACAAATAATAGAAACGTCTACAGTAAAAAAGATTGTAAGTGTTTATGAAAAATATCGAGAAAAATTGGATATATTTCATGTGGCTTTTTCGGGTGGAAAAGATAGTGCAGTATTATTAGATTTAGTGAAAAAATCTTTACCCAAAAAAAGCTTCGTTGTAATTTTTGGCGATACTGGTATGGAATGTCCAGACACATATGCAGTTGTTGAAAAAACAAAAAGAATATGTGAACGAGATGAAGTGCCTTTTTATGTCTCAAAAAGCCATTTTAAACCGGATGAGTCATGGAAAATTTTTGGTCCACCTGCTAGAGTCTTGAGATGGTGTTGCTCTGTTCATAAGAGTACCCCTCAAACTTTAAAATTAAGAGAAATTACAGGAAAAAATGATTACATTGGAATGGATTTTGTAGGTGTTAGAAAGCACGAAAGTGTCGCTAGAAGTGAATATGAATATGAGAATTTTAGTAAAAAACAAAAAGGACAATATAGTTTTAATGCGATACTTGATTGGACGTCTGCTGAGATTTGGCTATATATTTATGAGCATAAATTACCAATCAATGGGGCATACATTAAGGGGAATTCTAGAGCTGGATGTTTATTTTGCCCAATGAGTGGTGGTAAAAGCGATTATGTTCAGTACCATTCTTATCCTACAGAAACCGATAAATATATTGGATTTGTTAAAGAATTAAATGGCCGTTATCAGGATGATCCTAAGGCTTTAGAAACGTATATTTCTAATGGCGGTTGGAACGCTAGAAAAAATGGTAGAGATTTAAATATTGAAAATAAAAAGTATATTGAAAAAGTAACTTCTAATAAATTGATTATTTCAATTACTGACCCTAATTCAAACTGGAAAGAATGGATAAAACCTTTAGGTGTTTTACCATTTGATTTTGATATAAAAGAAAAACAAAACGGTTATGATGTTTATGTTGATTCAAATTTGCAAAAAAAATATCCTACTGAAATAAAAAGGTTTAAACAGTTGTTTCATAAATCAGCATATTGCGTTGGATGTAAGGTTTGTGAAACAAATTGTAGACAAGGCGCAATTTCATTTGTAAATGGAATCAATATTGATAAGTGCATTCATTGCCAACAATGCTATGAGATCGATGATGGATGCTTACTATATCACTCATTAAGAACTTCAAATGGAGGTAATACAAGAATGAAAAATGGAAGTATAAATTCTTTTGCTAGTCATGCTCCTAAAAATGATTGGATAAGAGATTTTTTTGAACAAGGAAATGATTTTTGGGAATTGCCAACTCTTGGACCTAACCAAATTAATATGTTTAAAAGATTTTTACGTGATAGCGGATTAATTGATGAAAAAGGTGGAACAACATATTTATATGATATTAGTAAAATAATAGGTTGGGAAAATAGTTCACTTTGGGGTGTTATTTTGGCCAATTTAGCGTATAATCCTCAAATCAATTGGTATATTGAAAATTTTGATATTGGCATGTACTATTCAAGAGAAAATGCTGTTGAGTTATTAATGTCATTTGATGTAAGCAAAACTGATTCTGGAGCAATAGTTGGAGCGTATAAACGTTTTTGTGAAACTCCTTTGGGGTATTCCTTGAATTTTGGTAGTGTAATTGATAATGGTAGACAAATTGAATCATTGTGCAGAACCAAGTGTATCATAAATGATGCCAGGGTTGTATTATATTCTTTATTTAGGTTTGCAGAAGAATGTAACAATTATAGGGAATTTACATTGAGTTGGCTTTTCAATGAAGATGTTGATAGAAATGGTGTTTCCCCAAACAAAATATATGGGTTAGATAGAGAAGAAATTAAATCTTTTTTATTAGGATTGACATCTAAGTATCCAGATTTTATAAATGCAACGTTTACAAATGATTTGGAAAAAATTAGTTTATCAGAAAAAAAATCATCTGATGTTTTAAAATTATTTGAGGAGGTATAATCAAATGAGTGAAACAAATAAATATAGGTATTATTTTGATATAGATGAAAATTATTTTCCTTGTATTGATGATACTGCTATTGATGATGGTGCTCCGTGGAAGAATACTTATCCTCATGAAGATTTTATAGAATTGTTAAAATCTGTTGAACGAATGTTAGGTGGAACAACGAAGCGTTCAGTTTGGATACATGGTGCTTATGGAACAGGAAAATCACAATGTGCTTACGCATTGAGAAAATTATTAGAGGAACCTGAAGATGTTGTCAAAGCATATTGGAATTCTTATCCAGAGTTAAATACATCTGAAGGTAAAGATTTGCTAGCTAAGCTTTTAGGGCATAAGGACAGAGGAATTCTAGTTGCAAATCGTTATGCTTCGGGCGACATTAATACAATGAGAGAATTTTTTAGATGTGTTCAAGACAGTATTAAGCAGAGCTTAGAAAGAAGCAATTATGAATATAAAGGATTAGAAACTTTAAAAGAAGCTGTTATTAAATGGATAGATGAAGAAGGTCACGAAGAGATACTTAATATTTTATTGAAAAAACCAGAATGGAAATCATCTTTTTCTCAATCTTCAGCAGCTGAAATTAGGGATAAATTAAAGAAAAATGAAAAAGTCACAGAATTAATGAATAATATTTCCAGATTAGCTAGTAAAGAGGGGTTGACTGGAATGACTTTTGATTCTGATCAACTAAAAGCATGGATAAAAGATGTTGCCGAAAAAAACAAAGTTAAGATAGTTTTCATTTGGGATGAGTTTAGTGATTTTTTCAAGATTAATAAGAATTCATTGGGCGAATTCCAAAAGGTTATATCGCTATGTGAAGAGTCATCGTTTTTCTTTATTCCTGTAACGCATCAAACTGATTCAATTATCAGTTCAGATGATAAATCATGGTCTGTTGTACGTCAACGTTTTAATTTCTGTGAGATAAAACTACCTGATAATATAGCATTTAAGTTGATTGCACATGCTTTTAATCCAAAACCAGCAGCTATTGATGCATGGAATATATTGTCTGATGATTTAAACTCATCATTGCATACTTCCAGACAAGCAGTAATGAAAGAGGCAAAAATAACAGACGAAAATGTTATAAAGAATATTATGCCTATACATCCTATGGCTGCAATGATTTTGAAACATATTGCATCGGCCTTCCAGTCTAATCAAAGAAGTATGTTTGATTTTATAAAATATACATCTGATGTTAAAGCGTTTCAATGGTTTATAGAAAATACTGGTCCTGAAGATGATTATCCTTTATTAACCATTGATATGTTATGGGATTTCTTTTATGGTAAACCAGGCCAAAGCGGATTGTCATATGATATTCGCTCAGTTTTAGATACATATCAGCAATATCCAAATTTAAGAGATGATTTTCAGCGTGTTCTTAAAACAATACTTATAATGCAAGCAATTGATAAGCGATTAGGAGGGGTAGTTCCATTATTAAAGCCAACCGAAAAAAATATAAGTTATGCTTTCGAAGGAATTTCATCTGGATTAGACGTTAGTTGCAAGAATATTGCTAAATCATTAAAAGAAAAAGGAATTCTAGTTTTAAATCCTATTGGAAATAATGAATACGCCTATGGCGCTGCTGTTTTGGCGGGGGATCAAGCTAAAATAGAAGAGTATAAGAAGAGTATTGCATCAAAATGCACAACTTCTACTTTGATAGATGACGGAAATTTAGGTTCAGTGTTGAATTTAACGCCTGCTTTAAAACTTAGATTCGCTGATAATAATGGTAATTTAATTACAGTAACGTATTCGGATTTTACTAGAAAGATGAATGAATTAAAGAATACTCCTCTTCCATATAAGTTTAAATCAGTGATTGCTTTTGCTAAAGATGAAGAAGAGGCTAATTCTTTTACTGATTTAATAAAAGAAACAATGAAAAATGATGATTATAGTGAAATAACCGTAATTTCAGCATTGTTGTCCCCTTTATCAGAAGATTTATTTAAACAATATGTTGAATATGAAGCAATGTCAAAATATTACATGGGTAATAATAATACTTCTGCAACAGAAAATCATAATAGAGCTAAAATGATTATTCAGCAAAATTGGAGAAATGTAATTTATCAAGGGACTTTTGTGATTTATTCTAAATTGTGTAAAGAGGGAGAAAGATATTCTGGTGCGACATCTGTTTGTCAAGCACTGCAGACAATTGTAAGAAATAAATATCCTCATTGTTTTGACTTCAATAGAGGTGTAAGCGAAAATGCATTAAAACCATCTCAACCTAAGGCCTCTGCAAAATGTGGTATTATTAGAACTACGAGTGGAGCAGTTGTAAATCAGGAACGTGCTGTTTTAAATGAGGTATGGAACATAGATCAATATTGGATTAATGAATCCACAAAGAATCTTAGTGTATCTATTATAAAGAAAGACCTTGAAAATCTAATTCAAAATTCTTTTTCGCAAGAGGGTCAAATTTCTATGAGTAGAATAGTGAATCATTTAGAAAATAATTATGGCTTTGTTTGCAGTAATATTTATTCATTTATTTTAGGATTTCTTTTAAAAGATTATTCTGATAATCCTTATAGATTTGCAGATTCTGAAGGATCTCATGAAAATATGACTGCTGATAAACTAGCTGAAATGATTGCTAATGAACTACAAAGAAAGGCAAATGATACATACATTGTTAGAATGACACAAGAAGAAAAGGCATTTTATGAATTGACATCAAAAGCATGGTCAATTGATATTGAACACTGCGTTAGCGTTAAACAAACAATGTTGGATGTTCAAATGAAAATGAGAGAATTTGGATTACCAGTATGGTGTTTAGAAGATGTTTGTGATTCTAGTACTTATGATATCATAAAAAAAATACATTGACATTTTACAGTCTTCTGCCGAGGATAAATCACATTCAATCGCCCTTTCTTTGGGTAAAATATATTTAAATAGACCAAGTATTGCTTCCAATTTAGAAGCACTACTTAATCTTGAAAAATGCAAGCAAGGCATGTTTGAGTATTTGAAACATTATTCAGGTGGAAAACTAGTGGATTTATCAAATAAAATAGGTGCTAGTGATATAATTTTATCCGATGTTAGTAGATTATTTGAGGTAGATTACTCTAATCTTTGGGATAAAGAAACCGGTAATAAACAAATTGATTATTTGATAAGCGATTATAAGTTTATACATTTGACAAATGAAATATTAATGACTCACTATAACAAGAAAAAAGATGCGCTTGTTGGTTGGAAAGAGAAAATAAGTTTTATTATGTGCTCTTATGAATCTCTTGAAAACAAATATCCTTCTGCTAAGATACTTTTTGATTTTTTATTAGCAATTTTTGAAGATAAAGAAATATTACCAGATCAATTCGCAAGATATGTTTACAGTATGGATGAAAATAAGGATTTACTTTCAAATTATTTATCTAATGAGCAAAATGTTTTTTATGATATATATGGACCATATCTTGATGGTATTTCTTTAGAAGAAGTTCATAATCTTAGAAAAGGTGAGCTTAATAACATATTTAAGAAGAGGAGAACAGACTCTAATCAAATTGTTAAACAACTTGCTGATAGTTATAAAAAGGATCAGTTGAAAAATCAAATTATTACTCTTTGGAAGGATAAAACATCTTCTAAAAATCCTAAAGACTGGTCTTATATTCATAAAACACCAATTATCTTATTAGTTGATAATAAAGAATTTGATGAAGCCAAAAAAGCATTTGATGTTCTTAATAGACAAGTTGCTATTGATAAAGAATTGAAGGATACAATGGAATTCTTAAATAAAACCAGCTTGTTTGAAAAAATTAATTCTAAAGAAGAAATAAATACTGCTTTTTCTAAATTACTTCAAGGATATGACCAGTTCTTAAATTTGGATAAGGTTAGAGATAAACTTTCATTATTAACTATTGAACCATTTGATTGGTATGGAAATCCTACTGTATCAGCTGAAATTGAACGAATGGCTCAGGCTGAATATGACGCAGGTGGAAGCGATAAAATTGTTAAAAAAATAGAGAATATGACGAGCGAAGAAGCCAAAAAATACTTAATAGATATGGTTAGAAATAATATTAAATTAGGTGCAGAAATCATTAATAAAGAGGAGTGATTTACATGATTATTGATAATATTGTTGCTTTTTTTCAATCGAAGAATTACAAGCCTTATTTTGCTGTTGTTGGCGATGAAGAATACAACTCAATATTATTAAAACTTAACCATATGGATGTAGATTTCATTAGGTTGAGTGATCATTGCTTAGATGACGATAAATTACCTGATTTAGATAATCTAAAGGAACATTTGTTAACTGCTGATGTAGATTGCAAAAGCAATAATGTTGTGGTTTTAGGTGTCGGTGAATGGCTATCGTTATTGGGAAGTAAAAGAGCTTTTGACGTTTTGAATTCCTTAAAAGACTCTAAAGTTGGTACAGCACATGTTGTTTTTTTGTTGAAATGTGTAAAAAAAGAAATTGAAATGCTTGCAAAAAATGATTTGCGTTTTGATGAAAGAAGATTTTGTGTTTCTAACAATTGTGGATTTTCTCTTAAACTAATTTTTGCATCTAAGGAAATAGGCATTTCCAATATAGATGGAATTAGAGGACTATTACATTGCTTGGAAAATGGTGTTAATGGTGAATTAACAGTAAATACATCTTTTGTATTTCCTGATTCTAATATTAATATAAGAATTGTAAATGATCATTATGAGGCATTAAATAGAATAATTACTAATTTTAATATAAATAAGGAATGTGGAAACGATGAGAATTGGGAGTTTTTGTATAAAGAAATAAAAGAAATAGGCTCCTTAGAAAATATTTTTAAAAAGTATAATTTAGCATATGATGAGCAAGAGTTCTACAAATCTTTATATGGTAATTCCAATGTTCATTGGTTATATTATGTGTATTTACTTAAAAATGGTTCATTGCTAGAAAACAAATACTTAAGGTACTGTTTATCTTTTTTGGATACTTTCGACGATTTCAAGAGGAAATTTTTGAACTATATTATAGATGTTAGTTATAAAAGCCAAGGTTTTAATGAATTGTATAATGATAGAAAAAGATTAATAAAATTTTTCCCTGATTCGGAAGTTGCGCTTTTTGTATCAAATAATAGAATAAATCCAACAGAGGAAATATACAAACTTACTGATTGTCATATTGTTGAAAAGGAAGAAATAATTTCATATATTGCCCAAAATGGGATGCCATCGTGTCTTAGGGATGTATATCCAGATTTGTATTATTATTCAAAAAAGTATGAGTTTATTTCGGATAAGCCAAACAAGTATTATGAATTTTTGACAGCTTATTTTTATGAATATAAAAACTGTAAGTTAAAAAATACTGTGTCACCTAAAATTGTGGAAATGGTAGAAAAAGAAGCTGTTGATAGAAACTTTAATCGTTTAGAAACAAGGGATATTCTTGTAAATTCATATGATAAAAATGGCAGTTTTCTTTGCTGGATCGATGCGTTGGGATCAGAGTATTTAAGCTATATTGTTGAAAAAGCTAGAGAATATGGTTTAATGATAAGTGTTAATTACGGTAGAGCTGAATTACCTACTATCACAAGTATTAATAAAGGCTTTTATGCAAATTGGAAGCATAATAAGAAAAAAATTGAAACTCTTGATGATTATAAACATGAAGACAAAGGTGGATTTTATTATGGTGATGATAATAAGTATTCTATCCATTTAGCTTCTGAATTGGAAGTTATAGATTCTGTTTTACGTGACGCTGCAACTTCATTGTCTTTGGGCAAGTATAGTAACTATATAATTGCAAGTGATCATGGTGCTTCAAGACTAGCAGTACTATACAACAAGAATGAAAAATATGATACTGATACTCAAGGAGAGCATTCTGGAAGGTGTTGTAAAGCATTTGAAGGATATGATTTGGATTTTGCAACTGTTGAAAATGGTTATATTGTGTTAGCTGATTATGGTAGATTTAAAGGTAGTAGAGCTGCAAATGTTGAAGTTCATGGTGGCGCCACAATTGAAGAGGTAGTTGTTCCGGTTATTTCTTTATCTTTGAAGGATAAAACTATTAAAGTACTTCTTGTTGAGAATAATGTAAAAGTAGATTATAAAACACCGGCTACTATACTAATTTTTGTTAATAAGTCTGTATCTTCTTTGACTTTGCGATACGGTGGTAAAGAATACCATTCTATCCAGGTTGATGATACTCATTATAAGTTTACTATCGATGAAATAAGAAAAGCTGGATTATTTCATCTTGATATATTTAATGATGGAAGTCTATTATCGCGAATTGACCTTACCACTAAAGGCAAAAGTGCTTCGATAAATGATGATTTTGATATTTAATAAATGGAGGTTATTTATGTTAGATGAAAAGTTGAAAAATTGTTTTGACGAAATGGTAGTATACAAAGATTTAAAGAAAAGTAATTTTTTCAATTCTTTAAGTTTGCCTTCATTTATGAGGGATTGGATATTAAAAAAATTTGAAGATGAATCTGGCTTTTTTAGCGTTGATGAAGTTACAAATTTTGTTCACACGTATTTACCAAGAAGAGAAGATTGGGATAGCATTAAAAATAGAATTGTAAAAGAAAATCAACATGTAAAGTTCTTGGCAAAGATTTCTATTGATATAAACATTCAAACTGGAAAAGTATCTTTTAATTTGCCTGATTTTGGACTAAGTAATAAATTCACTATTATTGAAGACGATGTATGGCAAAAGTATAAAGATGATTTGATTCACGGAGAAACTTGGGGTATGGTTGAATTGGGATATTTATCTCCTGATAATTTTGATTGGTCTTTTGAATTTGATACCAATAAATCAAAAGCAAAAGATGGTAAGAGCGGTAAGATTTCGCTTTTATCATTTAAGACATTTTGCCCATATAAAATAGATTTAGAGTATTTTAAAGATGTTAGGAAAGAATTTACTGTTGATGAATGGTTAAATGTGATTCTTGGAGCTGTTGATTATAATTCAAAAGGGTATAAGAATGAAGAAGAAAAATTGACAATGATTACGAGATTGTTACCATTTGTTGAAAAAAGATTAAACCTAATTGAGTTGGCTCCTAAGGGTACGGGAAAATCATATTTATTTGGTCGCGTCAGTAGATATGGTTGGCTTTCTAGCGGTGGTGTTATGAGTAGGGCAAAAATGTTTTATGATCAAACACGTCATACAGAAGGTCTTATTGCTACAAATGATTTTGTCACTTTGGATGAGGTTCAAACTATTTCTTTTAGTGATGTTGATGAAATGCGAGCTGCTTTGAAAGGCTATTTAGAATCTGGCATATATACTGTTGGAAATCATGAGGGTCGTTCTGATGCAGGTATGATTTTATGTGGAAATATTAGTAAGGAGATTATGGATGCAGATGGATATTCTAATATGTTTACAGAACTTCCAAGTGTTTTCCATGAGTCTGCTTTGATAGAAAGATTTCATGGTTTTATTAAAGGATGGAATATTCCAAGGATGAATGATGACCTTAAAGTTTGTGGATGGGCGTTAAACTCTGAATATTTTTGTTCTATTATGCATGAACTTAGAAATGATTCATCATATAGAGCTATTGTGGATGAATTGGTTGAAGTACCTTATGCGGCTGATACAAGAGATACGGAAGCTGTGAAAAGAATTGCTACTGCATATTTAAAACTTCTATTCCCAAATGTTCGAAGTTCAAAAGACATTTCTGTGAGAGAGTTTAAACGCTATTGTCTTGATAGAGCTAGGAAGATGAGGGATACTATTATTTATCAATTAGGTTTATTGGATATCGAATACCATGGTAAGAATTTGCCTCAATTTTCTATTCGTGAGGAAAAAAATGAGAATAATTAAGTGTTGTATCTGTGAAAAAGAAAAGCTTTCAAAAAATGAAATTGCTTTGTCAAAAAAATTGATTAGTTTGAAAACAGATAGATTTTATTGCATTAATTGTTTAGCAGATTATTTAGAAGTTACAGTAGAGGAATTACAGGATAAAATAGAGGAATTCAAGGCTGAAGGATGTACATTATTTAATTAAGAGAGAGTGTGATGTTCTATGAATAAGATTTACGCAGATAATGCAGCCACAACTAAATTATCATTAAGTGCATTTGAAGAAATGAAGAAGTATTTAATAGACGATTATTCTAATCCATCTCAACCTTATTCATTTTCAAAAAAAAGCAAATTAGCGTTAAAAAATGCTAGAAAAATGATTGCTGAATACATTAATGCTTCTCCAGAAGAAATATTTTTTACTTCTGGAGGTAGCGAAAGTGATAATTGGGCTATTAAGTGCTTTGGATTAAGTAACGATGTGCGTAATATTTTTACATCAGAAATAGAACATCACGCTGTATTAAATAGTTGCGAAGCAGTTAATCATTCTTTTGTTAAATTAAAAGTAGATTCAAATGGGATAGTTAATAAAGAAACATTAGAAAAAGCTTTAGCCCAGGAAAAAGAACAGGTTGCCTCATGTGAAACATCATTTGTATCTATTATGATGGCTAATAATGAAATTGGAACTATTGAACCAATAAAAGAATTAGCTCAAACAGCTCATAAATATGGAGCTTGTTTTCATACTGATGCTGTTCAATGTGTCGGCCACATGAAGATAGATGTTAAAGAATTAGATGTTGATATGTTATCAGCGTCAGCTCATAAGTTTAATGGTCCTAAAGGAATTGGCTTTCTTTATATAAAAAAAGGAACAATCCTCCATCAATTAATTAATGGCGGAGCTCAAGAAAATGGTTATAGAGCTGGTACTGAGAACGTTGCATCTATCGTTGGCATGGCAACAGCTTTAAAAGAGAATCTAGATAATTTAGATGCAAATGTTAAACATATAACTGAAGTTGAAAATGCATTTGTTTCAAAATTAATAGAGTATAAAATTGATTTTATAAGAAATGGTGCAGAATACCATATGCCTGGAATTGTTAATATTTCTATTAAAGATAGTAACGGTGAAATGCTACTACATAGATTGGATTTAATGGGAATATATATTTCAACAGGATCAGCTTGTGATAGTGTTAATAACCAAGTATCTCATGTTATAAAAGCAATTAGAGTTCCACAGGATTATTCTGAAGGAACAATTAGAATTAGTTTTGGTAAAGATAATACAATAGAAGATGCTATTGCAATTGCTGATGCAATAAAAAAAGTGATTGATGGTAATAGCATTATTAATAAAAAAAGAAGTTAACTGTTGTTCAATTTGCCTTTTG
Organism: Anaeroplasma bactoclasticum; assembly: GCF_003550015.1. Classification (GTDB taxonomy): domain Bacteria; phylum Bacillota_I; class Bacilli_A; order Acholeplasmatales; family Anaeroplasmataceae; genus Anaeroplasma; species Anaeroplasma bactoclasticum. The sequence goes on along the minus strand of NZ_QXEV01000005.1, from coordinate 81,833 downwards.
TGCAATTGATTTTACATGTTATAGAATGATAATTAGTGAGGCAGGCACCAAAATCTTTAAAAGTGCGAATATTTAATTGTGTTCTTTAACTTTCCACAGAGTGAGAAAATTCTGTGGTTTTCTTTTATTATCCTTATCTTCCTTGCTAACTTTTCTCAAAAATGCTATAATTTACTCGTTATTTTTTAGCGATTAAGAGGGATTGTTTTATGGAGAAGTTATTATATAGAAAAGATAATAAAAAGCTATTACTATGGGTGTATATAGCTTTTTTAGCACTTATTATTACATCACTTGTAATTAACATATTAAATACTAAAAAGATATTAAATATGTATATTATATTATTTGCTATTGTAGGTTCTATAATAGCTTATTTCCTTTTTTATATTGTATTTGTACATAAGCATAAAGAACCATTGAAGCTAGAGGATAATAATCTAGCTTTTTATGTTTCCTTCAATAAGCATAATACAAAATTAAAGGTATTTTCCTTATTAATAGATATATTATCCTTATTAACTCTAGCTTCAGTATCTTTTTATTATTTATATGTAATGAAATTAAATGAGGTATATGGATTATACCCAATATTTGGTATAGGTATTATATTATTACTTAATTTATCAATTATTATAAGAGATATATTAAAACTTAAGTCAATGGATAGAATTGATGCTAATACATCTAGTCATCAATTCTCTATTTATGATAAAAAGATAATATTTGCATTAAATCTATTATTAATAGCATTTTCTAATATTGGAATATTATCAGTTAAGAAGCCTCATTTTGTAATTTATTATAATAATCTATTGATATTTGAAATCCTAGCTACAGTATTATTAACTCTATCCTTATTATCAATCCTTATTACTAAAATATATTATTACTCATATTCAATTAAGCAAATAGAACAAACTGAATTTAATACCCGCTTCCTAGAGGAAATAGGAGAAGGAAAATATGCTAAGGTTTATAAAGCCTTTGTACCATCATTAAATACTGTATATGCAGTTAAAAAGCTAGAATCAAAGGATGTATCCGATATTGAACGCTTTAAGGCTGAGTTTAATATTATGAAGATGCTAGACCATAATAACTTACTTCATGTATATTCATTTGATGAAATCAAATATGAATATGTAATGGATTATTGCAATTATAGCCTAGAGGACTACTTAGAAAATCATAAGCTATCTAATGAAGAAAAAAGAAATCTAACAATACAATTATTAGACTCCTTTGATTACCTTCATAAGCATGGCATTATGCATAGAGATGTATCACCATCAAATGTAATGATTAAAGAGAATAGTGATACAAATGAAGCTACAATTAAGGTATTAGATTTTGGACTATCTAAAAATACAAATGAGCTAAAGAAAACAAGAACCTTTACAAGAATAAGAGGAACTCTATTTGATCCAACACTAAAGGATTTCTCTAGATATAATGAACAAAATGATATTTATGGCCTAGGTGTATTAATTAATTATATAAATTACCAGGATGATTCCATAATCCAAGATGATTCAGATGTATCTAAAATAGTAAATAAATGTATGGATTTAAACCTATGCAATAGATATCATCATGTAAATGAAATAATTGAAGCATATAAGGAGGCATCCTTATAATGAAAAAATATATATTATTGCTATTATCACTTTTAATAATCATTCCCCTTGCATCATGTGATACATCATCAATAGAAAATGATTATCATGATTTTAAGCTATCCTATGATAATCAAAATCACTATGATATATGCGAATGTGGTAAAAAAGAAAATGAGGAAGCTCATATCTTTAGTGATGAGGTAACTGTAATTGCAGCTCCAACATGTACAACTGAAGGTATAGAAGAATACCATTGCATAGTCTGTGGATATAAGGAACAAAGAGCTACTGCACCATTAGGTCATACGTTTGATGACTGGCAGGAGGCAGTTTCTGCAACCTGTATTTCTAAAGGACAATTAAAAAGAGTGTGCTCTAAATGTGGTCAAGAGGAATTCCAGGAAACTGATTATGCAGCACATACTCCAGTTGCTGATGACACTTTGGAGGCGACATGTTCACATGAAGGTCATACAGGAGGTACTCACTGTAAGGTATGTAACCAAGAGCTTACAGAGCCTACAACAATTGAAAAGAAGAATCATAATTATGGACCTTGGACTACAACCATTGAGGCAACTTGTACTCATAAGGGCCAAGAAAAAAGAACATGCCAGGATTGTAATTATGAGGAATATAGAGAGGTAGCTATTAAATCTCATACAATTGTACCTAATCTAGAGGTAGAGGCAACCTGTACTAAGACTGGCTTAACAGGTGGAACTCATTGTGAGGTATGTAATTTAGAAATAACTCCATCAACAGTTGTTCCAATGAAGGTGCATAATTATGATGCTTGGTCTACATCAATTGAAGCTACTTGTACTCATAAAGGCCAAGAGGTTAGAGTATGTAGTGATTGTGGCCATGAAGAATATAGAGATGTTGCAATTAAATCCCATACTATAGTTCCAAATGAAGAGGTATCTCCAAGCTGTAACCATACAGGCTTAACAGGCGGTACTCATTGCAAAGATTGTAATCTTGAAATCACCCCATCTATAGTAGTAGATAAAACTGATCATGATTATGGCGCTTGGACTAATACTCAAGATTCAACATGTATATCCGAAGGTCAGGCAAAAAGAGTATGTAATATTTGTGGTCATGAGGAATATAAAACTTTAGATATGATTCCTCATACACCAATACCTGGTACACCAGAGGCATCAACTTGTATAACTCATGGTCATACTGAAGGCTCTTACTGCTCATTCTGCCATAAGGAATTAGAAGCACCAGAGGAGCTACCTTTAGGAAGCCATAATTATTCTATAGAAACAATCATTAAGCAACCAAACTATAATGAAGCTGGTATAAAAGAAATAACATGCTCTGTATGTGGAGATTCCTACCAAGAAGCTATTTCTAGATTATCTTTAACAAAATCCATGTGGGAAGACTCCTTTACTTCAGATTATATAAAGGATAAATATATAGAAATAGAATATATGGATATTCAAAATAATATTTCATATTCAATTAAGCTATCTAATAAGAATAATACTTATTATTGCTATCTATATGATTATGCAAATGGAAAGGAATATGAATACTATTACGATGGTGATGAAGTAATAGAAACAGCCTTTGAAGGCTATAAGCATAGATTATATGATTCTAATAATGATCCATATAATGCATACAAGAATATGCTAATCAATGCTATATTAAATACCTCCTCCATCTATAATACATTAGCTTATGATACTGATTATTCTTATTACAAGGTTGAAGAAGTATCGACAAAGAATTATAAAGGAAATAATGAGACTGCAAGAGTAGCAATAAGCTTCACAAATGATGGATTATTAACTATGTTTGCTTATAGTTCTAGTACATATATGATTAATATCCAAACAGTTAGAGAAGAAACTGACATTCATGTCCCTTCAGCAACTCATCACCATATAGTTGATGGTAAATGTCAGGTATGTAATGAAGAGTATTATACATACACTACACAAAAGGATAATTTCAATTTATATTATTATGTGAATAAGAATAATAAATCTGTTGAATTTGATTATTCATTAATAAATTCAACAGGAGAAAATGTACAATTCCTAATGCCAACCTATTATGAAGAAGGAAGCATAAAGAGATTTAATACATTATATTATGAACCGGATTCATATTATTACTCCAAAACAGTAAAATCTTATACTGTAAACTCAAATAAACTATTAAAAATATCCTATAAGGATTATTCAACAGAAAGATTATTATTACTAAGTGATGGAACTATTGCTATAGCTACATCAGATACTGACCATTCAGCAAATCCATATAATGGAGATGTAATTGGTAAAACATTTGACTTAATCCAAAAGGATAAAACAATAAGATATTATATAAAATCAAGCACTGAAATAATAATTACAGTATATAAAGAAATTAATTTTTATATCATGAATGGTAAGCAATTTACAAGCTTCAATACAAGAACCATGAGTAAAGCACTAGGCCATTACATACCATCAGATAGTGGTCAAGGCCTAAAGCATACAGGCTCATATGGTGATATTTGCTTTGAATTAGATACTAATTTCAAATTAACAATAGATTATGACTATACTGACAATTCAGCCTTCAGCGCAATAACCTTCCAAAGAATAGAAGGATACTATAGTGAAGCAGGTAAGGAATACACTATCTACTTTAGAGGAGATAATGTAGACTATAAGCTTTACTACGATGGCAAAAAGATAGAAATTACAAAAGCTTAAGGAGGTAAAATTAATGAAAGAATACAAGCTTGTTCAATTAAATGAAAAAGCACATTTATCTAGAGAAAAAGATTTAAATGATGCAGAAATAAAGTTGAATTCTTATGTAAAAAAAGGATGGACATTGCAACAAATTGTATCACCTAATGATATTGGTGGCGCATTAATTGCAGTATTATATAAAGAAGTAGAATAGTTTATCTGTGCCCAAGAGTAAGTGCAAAATACTTTTGGGCTTTTTTGAACCACTGGTTCATTTTTTATAATATAGCTAGTGATAGAATATAGTTGATGAAAGGAAATAGAATTATGAGAGCGGGAACAATATCAAGTATTTTTATAGGACAAAGAATTAAAGATTTAAGAAAAAACAATAATGAGACTATAAAAGATTTATCAAAAGTATTAAATGTTTCTGAAGCAACTATTTATTCATGGGAAGCAGGTCAAAGAATCCCTAGATTAGAATTACTAGTTAATATTTGTAACAAATATCATGTTTCTTTAGATTCATTTGTATTCTACGAAAATTAAAAATTATAGGAATATTAGACTTTTTATGTTAAAATAAAGTAGTCAAGCATATTATTCGTGAATTTATGAAGGTTTTTCGTAAAGGAGGAATAATAATATGATTGACGAAAAAATTGAAATTACTCTTGATGTAGAGGTTATGGGAGCTAATCTAAAGAAATTTAGAAAGGCAAAAGGTTTATCACGTGAGGAATTTGCTGACCGTATCGGTGTAAGCTCAAGAATCATCGCTGATTATGAGGATGGTTTCAAGAAACCAAGCCTACCAACCTTTTACAAAATCTCAGTGATATTAGGAGTATCAATGGATAGCATCTTACGCAAAGCGTAGGATGTTATTTTTTATTTTTGTGATATAATTGATTAAACGAGGTGTTGACTATGTACGATTACAGTTATGCAAATTCAATTTCAAAAAAATTATCTTCTCGAATTGATGATTTATTTAAAGCAGTAAATATTTTTGATGGTGATTCTATACAAATATATGTTTTGGCTAGTAACATTATTGAAAATGCTATTATAAGCTATATTAATTGTAAAAATATTTGTGTTACGCAAGGATTATTTTATTATGATATTATCACTAAAAAAGAAGTTATAAACGAGTTATCAAGTATTAATATTGATTTGGCATTTGTTCATTACTTGAGAAAAGAAAGAAACAAACAACATAGTTCTTATGAAAGTGTAAATGATCCGTTAAGCATTGATGGAATAATGAAGAGACTATTTGAAGTTATTGTTTTGATTTATAACAATATGTTTGAAAAAATGCATGTAGCAATACCATCTAAAGATGAGTTAAATGAGTTATGTGGAAAATATAAGACTATTTCAAAAGAAGAAATAAACAACTTGTCTCTTGAATTATCAAAATTAAAAGACAAATTTGATATGGAAATGAATCAAGCATCGATCAATGCAAAAAATAATTTAAAAAATGCAATTGAAAAAAAGTATCCTTCAAAAGATGAGATTAGATTATGTGCAACAAATTACTTGCAAATTGAACCGGATAATTTTATGGCAAGATTTTATCTATTATGTGTTGATGGCAGTTCATTAGCGATTAACGAGTTTATAAATAAAATTAATACATATGATAATGCTGAATTTGTGCCTCAACTATTAGATTTTATGATTTATAAATATGATTTGAAGAAGTCTAATATAATACCATTAAGGAATTTGATTGAAAATACGTTAGATGGTAAAGAGAAAAGTATTTATAATGAAAAACTGGAATTAAAAGCAAAAGAAATTGATGAGGGTATTTATATTGTTAACTATCCTAGGGACGTTTTTGTTGCTTATAGTTCTAAAGATTATGAAAAGGTCTTTGAAATAGTTGATTTTCTAGAATCTAATGGAGTATCATGTTTTGTTGCACTTAGAAATTTGCCAACTACAATTGGGGCCATGGAAAACTATCAATCGAATATTGAAATGGCTATTAAATCTTGTAAGGTATTTTTATTTTTAAGTAGTCGAAATAGTAGAGATCGTGAGTGTGATGTTATTAGTAAAGAAATTCCATACTTAAGAGACCACCCTGAAATTAATAGAATTGAATTTGAATTAGAGAAGTATGATTATAACTGCAGTTTAATATCGCGTAAAATAATAGAATCAGCATTTGAAAATTTACAAAGATGTATTAGTAAAGACGATTTGCTTGATAGGTTATCAATTAATTTGACAGCGAAACATTATTATTGTCCAAATTGCAACAATGAAATTAATTTTAATGCAAAATATTGTTCTTTTTGTGGTATTAATTTGACAGGTGAAAAAACTAATGTTGAATTAATAGATTTATCGACTAATTTCGTTAATAAAGTATCATATAAAACAAAAGATTACTCTGATAATGATGAGAAGATATTTCAGTTTTATATTAATAAAGTTGAAAAAGAATTATCTTCATCAAATTTTAATCAAGCATCTGAAACAATTGATGAGGCAATGCTTCTAAGAAAAGATGATGCAAGAATATATGTTTTTAAGTTACTTATTAAGAATAAACTTAAAAGTATTGAAAACCTAGCGAGACTAGCAGAGCCATTAGATGATGATGGGGATTATTTCAAAGCAATTACGTATGCAAATAATGATTTGAAAAACAAATTAATAAAATATAATAATACGATTTGTACAAATAAATATAATAATCTTACCCAAGAATACAAAAGAATTCTTATAATCAAAAGTTTGGACGATAGATATAAAGAATGCGCTTCGTTTGTGAAGAAATATATGAATTTTGATTATGAAAAATCATTGACTATGGTGGAAAATATAAATGATATAATAAATAAACTTACAAATAAATATAATACGTTTGTCAGCGAGTATAAACGATTATATGAAGCCATTCCTCAAAAAGATAATGTAGATGAATTAGCGAAAAAAACACTAGAGTTTTGTAACAAGTATAAAAATTATAATTATTCTGATTCTTTAAAATGTATTAATAAAATAATTGATAAACAAAAGGAGATTTCATATTGCCAGTTTATTTTTGAATGTGATAGTTTTATAGAAAGGATTAAAAAAGGCCAATGTAAAGAAGAGTATATTAAAGATTTTTTGAAAAAGTATGAGAATTATGATTATAAAGATTCTAGAAAAAAGTATGAGAAAATCATAGATGAAATCAAACATTATAAAGCAGCAAAAGAAACTTATGAGATTTTTATAAAGGAATATAAAGAGGTATTGAATTTAAATGTTTCAAACGAAGAAATAAAAAATTTTATAAAAAAATACAAGGATTATAAATATAATGACTCTAAAACTAAATATTCCCAGGTTGTTGATATATATGACCTTAAAAATAAAAAAACAACTCCAAAAACCAAAAAGAAATCTGACAGAGTAATTATTAGAGAAGAAACTATGACAATAGAGGGTTTAGAAGTCAAACTTATTTATTCTAGAATAAGAGAACGGGTTCAATGCACTATAGATTGTGCACGTCTTCATTACAAAGTTACAACTCCAAAATTTAAGTCAATTGAACCAGCTAAACAATTAGCAATTCAAGGTTTCTTGACCTCCAAGAAATTAAAAAAAAGGCAAGAGTATTTTAATTCATTAAAAGGCAAAAAGAAGAAATAACTGGTATAGGAGTATCATTGGATAGCATCTTACGCAAAAGTGGGATGTTATTTTTTTATTTGAACCATTAGTTCATGGATGATTACTTTTATCAAAACTATAATGTAGATGTAATTCAAAAGAATAAGAAAATAGTTTGAACCAGGTGTTCATTTTATAGACTTATCAATTGAATTAAAATATAGGTGTAAAAAGGAAAGAGGTAATCAACATGATGAATGAAATGGAAATTAAGTATTTTGCAGTAGAAGCCAAATGTGGTCACGTAGGTCGTAAGAACTGTATCATTATTACATTCCCTATAGTTGCTGATGATAAAAAAGATGCAGCTAGAATAGCAAGAAAAATGCCAAGGGTAAAACATGATCATAAAGATGCAATCTTATCAGTCAAACAAATATCTGAAGATGAATACTTATCTTTAAAAGAGATTAATTCATCTGATGATTATTTAAGATGTGAATCTAAACAAGACCAAAGAATGCTATGTAAGAATTTAGATTCTAGAGTGATAAAAGATACTTACTTTGAGGAGGTGGAGTATAAAACAAATAGACAAGATAGAATTAATTATAAAAGAAAAAAATATTTGTCTTTCCTTGTAGGAGACAGATATTGCTTAAATAGTTCATTTATTTAGACGGCTTATTATGGTATAATAAAAGAAATATACAGACGATGAAAAAAGGAGAAAATAACAATTATGGAACTAGAAAAGTTTATTACAAATACAGGAAGACCACTACCAGTATTCTTATTATTAGACGTGAGTGGCTCTATGTCAGGAACAAAAATTGATACATTAAATCAATGTGTTAAGGAAATGATTAAAGATTTCCAAAATGAAAGAATGTCAGAAGTAGCATTAAAACTTTGCGTAATCACATTTGGTGGAGCAGGAGCCAAACTTCATACTGAACTTGCACCGCTTAAGGATGTAGTGTTTGAAGATTTACAAGCTAGTGGTATGACTCCAATGGGAGCCGCATTAACAATGGCTTCAAATATTATCAATGATAAAGAAAAAGTTACAAGCAAGGGTTATAGACCTGTCGTAGTACTTGTATCTGATGGTTATCCTAATGATTCATGGGAACAACCTTTAGATGAATTTGTTAATGGCAAGAGAACATCTAAGTGTGAAAAATGGGCACTTGGAATTGGCGATGGTTATGATGCAAATATGCTTCAAAAATTCCTAGGAGACTCCGATAAAAAAGTATTTGATGCAAGTGTAGCAAAAGAGATTACTAAATTCTTCAAGTTTGTTACACTATCAACAATTGCACGTTCAAAGAGTCAAGATCCTAATACAATTATTAATATTACTGAATTAGAAGAGCAAGTTAAGGAAGAAATGCCTAAATTTGACTTTGGTATCTAATGATAGAAAAAGCATATGGTGCCTCAGTAAGAGGTAAGATGCATATCCAAAATAAGCTTCCTAATCAGGATGCATTCCTAGTAGACAATAGTAAGTATTATACTCTTGCTGTTGTCTGCGATGGACTTGGAAGTAAAAAGCATTCCAGAGTAGCAAGCCATAGGTTATGCAAGATTATAAAAAAAGAAGTCCATAAGAGATTTAAGAAACGTGCCTTAGAACCTTATGATTTGGTAACCTCTATACAATCTAAATATAAAAAAAGAATATGGCCTTTCAATCTTACTAATTGTGACACTACATGCTTATTTTCTTTAATTAGTTCAACAAGCATTATGCTATTTCAATTGGGTGATGGATTAAATGCCGTAGTCTTTAGTGATGATATAGTAAAATGTGAAATTGCTGAGAAAGATTTTACTAACGAAACAAGAGCGTTTGGTAAATCTAAAAAAAGCGATTGGTTATTTAAAATGATAAAAAAAGAAGATAATACTAAGTATGAATTAATTCTTTGTACTGATGGTATATCTGAAGATATTATTGATAATACAGCAGTTGAATTTGTTCATACTGTATCTAGTAAAACCATAGGTAAGAATAAAAACAATCCAATTTTAAAGGATATATTAGATTCATGGCCTAATAAATATAGTAGTGATGATAAGACAATAGTGGTGGTGAAATAGTATATGGAAGAACTATCAATAAAAACAATAAAAGATGTAAATGGTAATATGTATGTTTTAGATTCAATTCTTGGCCAGGGTGGTCAAGGTATGGTATGTAAAACAAAGGATAGTACTATTGCTGTAAAGTTTGTTTTGAAAAATGAGCAAATTTTAACAGATGAAAAGTATTATGAAATTTATAAGAATAAAATAAATGATGTCGTAGTTATGAATATTGATTCAGATATCAATTTGTGTCATCCATATACAATGCTTGAAAAACCATATTGTGGATATGTGATGCATATGCTATCAGATTTAAAACCAATTAGTAATCTAATTTATGATCAAAATATTGATGGTAATTTAAATGATTATTTTAGAAATACTAATGGTTTAAAAAAGAGAATAGAAGTGTTAATTGAATTATCACGTACTTTAGCTAGACTTCATTCAAAAGGAATTGTATATTGTGATATTTCACCAAATAACGTCTTCTATTCTGATATCGATAATTTCTCTAAGGTTTGGATTATCGATTGTGATAATTTAAAATACACTGGAGATGTTAAAAGTGGAATATTCACACCTGGATTCGGAGCTCCAGAAGTTGCTTCAAATCAGTCAAGTAATACTATATTTAGTGATTGTTTCTCATTTGCTGTTTTAGCATTTAGAGTATTAACTTTTAGAAATCCATTTGAAGTGAATTATGAGGAAGAATCATCAAGTGATGGCTGGGATGCTTCTACAAATACAAATAATTCAGGCGATGCCATATCAAATAATAATATTCCTTGGTTATTTGAAAATGGAGTCACAGATGAATTAAAAGAATATTTTAATCATTTCTTAACAAAAGAATTATTGAGCTTATTCAATCAAACCTTCGGAAAAGATGGAAGAAATATTCCAACATCTAGACCTTCAATGCGTGAATGGTATTCAGTCTTAAAAGAATTATCATTAAAGCTAAATCTATGTGAATGTGGAGCATTTATTTATGCTGGTGAAAAGATTTGTCCATTTTGCAATAAGGGACCAAGGTTTACTTATTATGGAACAATGATGAATTATTATCCAAAGTCAGTAGATGCCATTGGTGATGTTAAGTCACAGTTAAACAATGATGATTACGATGATTTGGATTTCATTAATGAAGTTGTTGATAAGAAAATCAGTCCAAATTACGAAAAGTTATATAACTTTACGATTTATGATAATTGTAGAATTTATAATTATTCAGTTAATCAAATATCAATTTATGAAGTTCCTTATACATTAATTGAATTTAGAATTAATAATTCTTATCTTTTTATAAACAATAAATCTTCGAAAAACATTAGTTATATTTATAAAGGAGAAAAGGGTACTTTGTTATCAGGAGATAATATGCATATTTCTGGCAAAGATGCGATGTATTTATACATAAATGATCCTGATTCAAAAATAATTCATTGTATCATGATTAAGGGTATATGAGAGAATTAGATGTTGTATCGTTTTCGATTTCATTAACAGAAGAAATCTCAAAGTTAAAAGGTTTATTGTTTAAAGTTATAAAGCATAAAAGTAAATTTTATATATCTAAATTTGATGATGTAATCATTTCGGAAATTAATCCTATAAACTTGAATGCAGATGCATCTGATTATTTGGATAATCTTCCTAATAACTATTCTTATATTACAACTTTAGATAAGAGAAATCATTTTGCAATGATTGAATCTAAAAGAGTATTTGGAATAAAAGCAGGAATTGAAAAACTTCATCTTTATTATGAGGATGAATTACCAAATGATGTAATTACATATAATACTTTCGATAATGCCAATGCTATATTGGCTTATTGTCATATTTATGATAAGTCTGAGTCTGCATTTTTAATTGAAAGTAGAAACAGGAATAAAGCATTTCCTATTATTAGAAAAATTGAATATGATAGCTCAGATGAACATAAAGAGCAAACTTTATTATATTTAGAACCTAAAGAAAAAAGTATTAAACTTGAGAATTATCAAACATTTTTATTGGTTGGTGATATTAGTTTTACTGATACTAAAGAATATGTTTCTGAAATGGATAGATTAGCTTTATATCATATTCGAGCAGATGTCCAAAATTATTTAAATCTTTGGAAAGAATATAATAGGATTGAATTAGAAAGAGAATATAAACAGTTTAAAAAATCATCATATGTTAAGTTTGATTCATTAACATATGGTGATGAAATTAAACTATACTTTAATAATGAAGAATTTGGTAAAGTTACTAAGTTTTTTATAGATAAGATGTGCTTTGTTGGTGGCAAAGAGCTTTTACATTTGTTTAATAGTAATAGTTTAGATAGTTATAATAAGATTGAAAAAGAATTATTATCCAATGAAGCATTAACAGTTGTTGAACTTAGTGCCAATGGGGTTAATTCAACTGAAAAATCAATTAAAATAAGAACAAGCGATCGAGCATTTTTTAGAAATTTGAAAAATGGTAACATTTGTTTATCTTTATTGGGAAATAAAATATCATATCAAAGAAGAGAGAAGGCTAAGGAAAGGATTATAACAGGTAAAGCTGGTATTCAAAAAATGTATACATGGTTTACTGATAATCCAGAACCTAATGAAAAGCCTGAGATAATTGAAATTGATAGTACATTACTCCCAAGTACAAATCTAACCCCTAATCAAATTGAGGCGATTAGAGTAATACTTAATACACCTGATTTTGTTATCATTGTAGGTCCTCCTGGAACAGGTAAAACAACAGTTATTAAAGCCGCTTTGATTCAACTAAATGCATTAACAGGAAATAAATATAATTTTGGTAATAATCTACTATCAGGATTTAGACATGAAACAGTTCTTAATTTGACAGAGAATATTGATTTATTTGGTTTACCAGCAGTCAAGGTTGGAGATAAGAATAATTCCAATAGTGAAGAATTAGAGCCTAGAATCATAAAATTTATTGATGATTTAATTGATGCTTTAAAAGAGAAGTATATTAATCTTACTGAGAGTGATGATGAATACATTGAGTTTAAGAAAAAATATTTTAATTATATTTCATTTAATAATTCAATTGATTCGTCTATCGAGATTTTAAATGGAATAAGCCAATTAGATATATTTATTTCAAATTCTGAGGTAAATGAAAAAATAAATAAAATGATTCAGAGTCTTAAGCAACAAAACAAGAGCATGTCTTATGAAGAAGATTCCTTTGTGAATTTCTTATATGGAATGCCTATATCTGAAGAAGCATATAATGATGATAAGGAAAGAATAGAGATAGAATTATCAATATTTGAAGATTATAAAGCATTAAAGGAAGATGTGAAGAAACTTAATAATGCTTATAATAAAAAGCCATATTCTAGCGAATCAGTTAAAGCAATAAGAAGAGATTTAATTCTGAAATATAGAAAGAAACCTGAAATATTAACATCACCAGCTAAGAAGCAAGAAATAGTGGATTATTTAAATGAACTTTTTGATATTATTAAATGCGAAAGATTAAAAAAATTTGATGGTGATAAGATTGCAGTTTTAGATTATATTGATAGTTTAACTGAGAATCCATATTTAATAAGGGAAACATTGTTAGCATATACTAAGGTTTTAGGAGCTACTAATCAACAATCTATTTCTAAAAACATGTATTTGATTAAGAACGATGATGTCATGTTTGATAATGTATTTATTGATGAAGCTGCAACATCATCTCCTCTAGATTTGTTCATTCCAATGTCTGTGGCTAAAAAGAAGATTATTTTAGTTGGAGATCACAAGCAATTACCAAATATTACTGATGAAGGTATTATTGATGAAATAAAAGATGGTTTAAATAAGAACTCTGATGATTCTGAAGATAAAGACATATCAAGTACAATGAAGAAAACATTATTTGAAATCCTAATTGAAAAGGCTCATCAATTAGAAGCCAAGGATGGAATAAGAAGAGTCATCATGCTTGATACTCAATTTAGAATGCATCCAAAATTAGGTGAGATAGTAAGTAATAGTTTCTATGAAGGAATGATTAAGTCAGTTAGACCTGAATCAGATTTTATTCACAATTATCATAATTTAAAAGACAAGTATTTATATTGGTTAGATACTCCATATGATGAGTATTATAAGAATGATTATAGAGAAAGAGGAAGCCATTCTAGAAAGAATGTACCTGAAGCAAAGAAGATTGCTAAGCATATAAAAGAAGCGTTAGATGATAAGAATTATACTAAAGTATCTATTGGTATCATCACAATGTATCGAGATCAAGTGAAGGCTATAAAAGAAGAATTAAAAAAGATTGGTATATTAGATGAAAAATATGATTTGATGCCTTCTTATGCTTCACAAGAATTATTAATAGGTACAGTTGATGCGTTCCAAGGTCGTGAATTTGATATTGTTTACTTATCATTAGTATATACATTTAATTTTGATAATAATTATAGCCGTTTAGCTAATGAAAATAGTAAGAGTTTATTGTGTGTTGCTTTAAGCCGTCAAAAAAGAATGCTTATTGTTGTTGGTGATATGAGTGTTTATAACATTCCAAAGGCTAAAGAAAAGGTTAGACCATTATATGATTTAGCAATTCAATGTTCTGGAGGTGAAAATCATGAGTGATATTATTTATAGTTCAAGATTTGCACCATCGGGAACAAAGAATGTATATGAAAAGTATTTTGCTATACCAGTTTCGTTAATTAAAGTTTTATTAACAACAAGCGAAAAACCAGAATTAAATCATTTTGAAAGAGCAGTATTATCTTTATTGATTAATGATTATTATTCAATTGGTCAATTATCTGAGATTCTTTTGTTAAAAAATGATTTGGTAGAGTTAATTACTAACGATTTAAAGAAAAAAGGATTAATTGATGATAATTATAAAGTAACCGAAAATGGTGAAAACCAGCTAAAAAATGTATATAAAGAGATGAAGCAAGAAATATGCTATCTATTATTTGATCATAATAGAGGATGCTTGCTTTCAAATTATTGTAATAATAATGACTTAGTTTTTAGTCAAGGAAGAAAGAATGAGAGTTCTTATTCATTTACTTTAGATAAAGATGCATTTAAAGAGGAAATTCCTTATCGATATATCAAGATTAATCAAAATGATGAAAAATACAATGATGATTTAATTAAGAAAATAGTTGCAAGAGATATATTCAAAAAGAATACAGATAAGAATTTAGTTAATGTAGAAGTTGTCGAATTAAACAAGAAGAAGTATCATTTAATAACTTCTATAATTACTTATTCTGATTTTAGTGGTAAATGGATAGTTAAGAATCCTATTACTATGGAAAATGATGATAATTTATATGATTTTATATATAACTTTAGTACAGATGACCAGGTGAAGGATTTATTAAGAAGCGTAATGCAATATAGAATAAATCAACAAGATTCGGCTGATGTAAAGAAGAAGTATGAAATCATTAAAGGAAAACTATTTAATAAGAGAATTAGTGATTTACATGATGATTTTATAAATCCACTAATAAATGTTATTAATGTTTTAAATGATTCAAAATCAAAAAGTTATAATGATAGAATTCATAGAAATGAAATCATAAAGAATTCTATGGTCAATCTTGGAGACTTATATGAGAAGGTATTATATCAAGCAGCATTAACAAGTCCAAAAAGATTTGAATTTGATACACTTGGTAATGACGCAAAAGATAATAAGATTAAACTCATAAACATTGCCAAATCGATTGGGTTTGAGGTGAGCGATAATGGTGAGAGATTATTATTTGCCAATAGGAAATCATTACAACGAATCGCTAGAGATCCTAATAAAGCCCAGTTAGCAGAATGCATCTCCTGGAATGTATTATTAGCCACAAGAGATAATAAATTCTATATTTATAATTTTGCAAAAAAGCATCCTAATTTCATTAACCTAATGTATAGATTTAAAAGAGATTATCGAGATGAAAACAAGCATTCAATAACTGTAGAAGATATTTCTCCTAAACTATACATAGATTTATTGTTTGAATTATTAGAATGTGCTTTTGGTTATAAAGTTGACCAAAAGGTTCTTAATGAATTAATTAATTTTAACGGAACAATTTGTGATTATTCTTTTTCTGAAGAATTATTAAGAACTGAATTAGGTAATAAGATATTTAATTCATCTAATAAAGAATTAACACAAATGAAGTTTAATTTAGTATCAATGTATGATTTATACATTACAGAAAATAGTAAATTCTTATCATTTGGTTATCCAATATTAGAAAATACTATTAAATTATTGGTTAATTCCATAAAAGAAAAATATAAATGCAAGTATAAAGATTTTAATCAATTATTTAGTTCTAATGTTGAGATGGAAAATTATTTGATTGGCTTAGGATTTGAAATGGCTGCAGAAGAAAGAATTGGAAATAATGTAATTGATTCTTTAGCAGTAGATATTAATGCGATTTCAAATGTTGAAAAAGGTTTTACAGATAATTTTAATAACGCAACATTAAGAGTAAAACTATTAGCATTAATCGATATGCTAAAACAAAATGATAGAATAGCAGATGAATTTATAAATAATGGATTAAAGGATTTATTTGTAATAACTTCAACTTTGAGTTTTTTACAAAGACATCAGCAAGTTCATACTTTTAATAATGAACAAGCTAAAATAATTACAGATGGTATAGTAAAAATAGTTGATTTTGCTGTTAATAAATCCGATTTAATCAAATGGTAAGGAGTGATGAATCATATGCCAAAAAAAGTAGAAGAAATTAAAGATGATTCAACTAATGAATTATTAGAAGAAATAGAACGTAGAGAAAAAGCTGTTAGCCAAAGAGAAAAAGAAGTTTCTAGATTAGAAGAAATCAAGAGAACTCTAGAAAATGATTATCAAAATAAAAATGCTGAATTAGATAGGCTACAACAAAAAGTTTTGACCGAAAAGTCAGAGGTTATAGTTTCTAAAAATTCTGAGATTAATAAATTAAATGAATCTATTGCAAAGGTAAACAAAGAATTAGTTGCCAAAAATGAAGAATTAGCAATAAAAAAAGCATCAGTTGATACTGAGGTTAGTACATATAAAGAAAAGCAGCTTAAAGAAGTTTATGATGTAACTATAAAGAAACTTAATACTGAAATTAAGAGAATACAAGATGACTATGAGAAGTCCTTAAATACAGCAACATCTACTGTTAGTTGGTCAGAAGAAAAGTTAAAAAAAGCATTTGATGACTTGAATGCTGAATTCAAGAAGTTATTAGAAAGTAAGGAGAAATTAATTCAAGATAGAATTAATGATCTTGAAGCAGCAAAGGCTGAATATGATAAAGCTATATCTGAAACAAGTAACATTGAGCAAGTACAATCTAAACTTGTTATTAGAGAAAAGAAAGTTGAATTGAAAGAAAAGAATATTCAAAAGTATATTGATGAAGAGGCTAAAAAGCAAGCACAATCAATTGCTATGGAATTAGAAAACTACAAGCAACTTTATGAGCAAGCTTTAAATGAAAAGAAGGATATTTCTTTAAAGTTCAAAAAATTAGTTGCAGATTCAGCCGCAGTTGAAAATTTAGATAAAGTACAACTTGAATTTACTAATAAAAGACTTCTTCAAGAAAATGAGCAATTAAAGAAGAATTTCGGTAAATATTCAACTGAAGATTATCAAGAATTAAAATCTAAGGCTGATAGAGTAGATAATATTGAAAGTAAAAATAGAGAACTTCAATATACTATTAGAGATTTACAGGCCCAAGTTGATTTATTGAGTAGTGATCAAGCCAATGCCGAGCATTTAAAAATCACAAACGAGAAATTACAAAATCAAATTAGAGTAGAAAGATTATTAACTCTTGAATTAAAAACTGAAATCGATAATTTAGCATCTAGAGTAGATAATGTTAAGAGCGGAATTATTGCTTCAGAAGCAATTGAAGAAAAATATGATGATTTTGTTGATTGCCCTAAAGATGAAAGAGAAAGTATTGATGAAAATCAATGGATTAATGAAATCATTAAAAACTGTAAGGAATCTGGCTTTGAGTTCTCAAAAAGATTATTTTATTCATTCCACACAGCTTTAAAAACATCTGATATGTCACCACTTACTGTTTTAGCTGGTGTATCTGGTACAGGTAAATCTAAATTACCACAATTGTATTCTAGATTTGGAGGAATTTATTTCTTATCAATTCCCGTACAACCAGACTGGGATAGTCCACAATCATTATTTGGATATTTTAATAGTATTGAAAAGAGATTTAATGCTACATCCTTATTGAGAGCATTAGTATCTTTCCAAGCTAATAAGTCTAAATCATCATCAAAAGATAAGATTTATGATTTATCTGATAATGTCTTAATTGTTTTGTTGGATGAAATGAATTTGGCACACATTGAATTATACTTTGCTGATTTATTATCGAAATTAGAAGAGCGTCGTGGTGAGAACAAAGATATCACCTTCGAGGTTGATTTAGGTGCCGGTAATGATAAATACAAGGTAGTATTAACTGATAATGTTAAGTGGGTTGGTACAATGAACGAGGATGAAACAACAAAGTCTTTATCAGATAAGGTTGTTGACCGTGGTAATATTATTTCATTCCCTAGACCAGAAGGATTTGTTAGATATAATAATACATCATTAAAACCTGAATATAATAAGATAAAAAGAAGTGTATGGGAAAACTGGGTAAATGATAAATATTCTTTAGATGATAAAGAAGCTAAGTATTATATGGAAATTGTAGTATCAATTAATAATGCTTTAAAGGAAGTAAATAGAGCTTTAGGTCATCGTGTATGGCAATCTATTGAAAACTATATGATTTCTCATCCATTAGTTAAAGAATATAAAGATGATGAGAATAGAAGAAAGAAAGCATTAAATTATGCATTTGAGGAAGCTTTAGTACATAAGGTAATGCCTAAATTAAGAGGTATCGATACTGATGGTACTCAAAGAGAAAACTGCTTGGATAAGATTGAATCTATCTTAAGCAGCAATGAATTAAAAACAATTTTACCTGATTTTCAAAAAGCAATGGAATCTGTTACAGGTACATTTATTTGGGATTCAGCTAAATATTTGACTGAAGATTATAACATGGAGGGCTAATATAATGAGCTTAATAAAATATTATGATGCCTTATTTGAAGATGAAAAACTAAATAGTGAATATGTTACTTATTTGTCAGCAATTCATATGATGAATACTATTTCTAAAAGGGATAATATTAATAATAAAATCCTTAAAGATTTAGGAGTGAATTATTCTAAAAAGGCATTAGTATTTTATGAAAGTGCTCAAGCTCCATTAACTTTTTTGAATGATGATGTTCAGATTATTTATGATTTCACTAAGGAACATATAAATAAAATTCTTAAGAATCCTCATAAAGCAATTGTTAAAGAACAAAAATTAATTAAAAAAGAAAAAATAAAATCTTTAGATTCAAAATCATTTAAATGGTTAGCTAATAAACCTGGTTCATCAGTTAGAGAAAAACTTGCCAATGTTGAAAAAATATCATCAACTATAAAGAGATATAGCTATAACATAAAAGAAAACCAGGTCTTATTAGCATATTTCAAAGATATAGCAAAGATTTTAAATAAAAAGATTGGTATTATGAATTCTAATCCTGAACTATTTGGTCAAGATAATCTAGAATTAGAAAAGTTAAAAAGAGAATTAAATAAGAAAAATTTTACTTTTAGAACAGAATTTGAAGAAGTAGTTGAAAAAGATTATTCCTCTCCAAATAATGCATTGATAGGTAATGTGGATTATTCTAGTGTTTGGAGTTCATATTTGGATTTAAAGCAAATGAATATTGATTATAGCAATGCATTTGAAGATTATAAGAAAGCTTTAGTTAATATGCTAATTGCATATTTAATGAATTATTATGATTTCATTGAGGATATGAATGATTCATCTAATCTTTCTAATTATGTTTTATATAGTAAAGAAAATGATGAATTACAGGAGTTGCTATTTGATAATAATGATTACAAGGTCATAGTAAACAAATTCAATGCTTTGAATACTATTGAATTATTATCGAGTGATGAATATGTTTTAAGGTTTGAAAAAGTTGAATCTGACAATACTCGTGGATTACCTTATAACTTATATATTAATGATAAAATGGTTGGAAAATTTTATTCTGATATCTTGGGATTTAAGGAAGCTCTAGTAGAAATATTAAAAGAATTAAATATATCATTGCTTAAGCAAAAGGAACATATTATTGATAAAAAGAATTACAATTTCATTTCTATTAATTCATTTGATAATAGAATGTATAATTCCACAGATTCTATTAGATTAAGCATTTGTGACAATGGAAGTATATTTAATAATAATAGTATTTGTTTTGCTAATGACAAAAACTTATATTATTACTCATATAAAAAAGAAGGTTATTCAAGGTTTTTAAGACAAACTTCATTGGTTAATGAAGATTTTAATAAGCATGTAATATATGATATAAACGATACCTTTGATGAATTCTCATCAGCTACTGTGAGAAGAGTATTTTCGTCAATATATCCTAAGAGTTATCCAGTATGGAGATCTATCTTAGCTGGTGAGGCATCCTATAATAAGGCTAAGGTAAGAACCATTTTGGATTTTTGTGGAAAGAACTTTTCTATCTCTAAGTTAGAAAGAAAGAATGATAGATTTGTTCATTGTGGACCAGTAGAAGTGCCAATTTATTATCAAATTTTTAATGAATTTAATTTCTATGAATCATATATTAGCAAATATCAAAATAAATATAGTGTTTCATATCCTAATAATGTAATCAATGAATTTATGGCTAGTGGAGCATTACATTCTATATTGAATAAGAAATTAGATAATTACATAGTTTGTGATGGAACAATTAATAACCACAAGTATTATATTATTTCATTTGATGATGAACTATTTGAATCAACTTTAAGGGATTTTGAAGCTTCATACAGTGCTATTATTGAAAAATTTGATAAGGAATCAACATTATCCATATTACCTGATTTCTTAGAGTGTTTAGTAGATAAATATGGTTATATAGTTTGTAACAAGTATTTAATTAATGGTGCTAATGAAATAATAGAGAGACTAGAAAATAACGAAATAACCTGGTATGAGAAGCTTCCTAAGTTATCATTGGAGATTATTAAAGATGGAATGTTTGATAATCTTGTTTTGGTTGACAATCAAGAATGTGAAAATATCATTGGTAAGAAATTTAGAATTGTTGTTAAAGACAAACTTACTCTAAGCAAAGGTAATAAGAATTATATACTACCTCTTAATAAATCCTTTATTGGTGCTGAAAACGATTCTTTTGTTGCAAAGGCAGAAGATCCTTCATTCCCGTTAGCTAAAGATGTTCAAGTAAGGTTAATTATTGAATATAGTTTTGGTGCTGAAAATAGCTATTTGTTAAAACTTATTCCTGTCTTAAAGACTGCACCATTTGAAGAAATAATCGTTAAATGGGAAAAAGAAAATTTGATAGAAAATTTGATATATCCTAATATAATAGATGTAATATATTCAGATGAATCCTTAGATAAAGAATTTAATGAAAAACTTCCGAGAACATTAGAGTTATTTAATAACCATATGACTTGTATTAAAAGAAATCAAATTAAATATACTACTAAAAGTGGTAAAACCATAAATTATGTTCAGGAAGCTTCTAAGGATATTCAAATTCTTATAAATAAAAACCAAAGAATTTCACATTATACAGATGATTCAAAAGAAAAAATAAGAAGAATTATTTCTCATTATGATGTTTATAATAATGCGATGTTTTTATTGGAAAGGGCTAGGGGTCCATTAAAATCCGCTAATGTTGATGAGGGATATAAACAAGTAATGGTTTGGAGGGCATCAGAATTAGAAGAAGCTTTAATTGAATTATCTTTTGATTCTAACCTTTATAAAAATGATTTTCTTATGTTTCCTGAGGCAACATATGGAAGATATTTTGCTGAAAGACCTGATGATGTTGAGGTTATTAACATTGCATATTCGCAATTAATTAGAATAACATCTAATGATGATTATTTTGATTCTGCAGTATTTAGAAGATATTTAAATAAACTTACATCAGCAACAGCAGTTAATCATATGTCTATTTATGAAATGGCAAAAGCACATCCAACCTATGTTTCTTATTTGTTAAAAGTAATAATTAAGACTTTAGAAAAATTATCATTATATGATTGGAATATGAAACCAGAAGAATGTTCGTTTTATAATACTCCAAAAGAGAATGGTTTTTTAACAAGGTATTGTGTTGAACTATTAATTTCATTTTTATATTGTAGGGATTTGGCTTATTTTAGTGATTTAAAACCGGGTGGAAAATTAGCTAATGAAATTATTTTTCATTTGAAAAATTTTAATAGAAATATTGTTGATGCAATGAAAAATTGGGATGATGAAAACAAAAAATCAAAAATGCTCAAGACAAAATATCACATAACTTTAGATAAACCTAATGAACTAGTGAATATGTGGAATGAAGCATATTGTTTAATATTATATCTATCAGGCGATGAAAGAGCTAATTATATTAAGATAGGATCAGGTGATTAGTTTATGAATGATATATTAATATCTATGCAAGAAGAACTAAAACTGATGCGTGATGATTCTAATATTCAAAAATTATATAAATATTTTAAGAATAAAACATACTTAGTATTATTTTTGAAACAATATAATGGGTTAATCATTAATTTGAAATCAATTGAATTGTTGGTTAATGCGAATAATATTGAGGATGCTCTAACAATATTTAGAAAGTATCTAGAAACTTACTTTATAATGATGAGTATCATAGAGCATCCTGATTTAGTAGAATCATATGTTAAACATGATATTTATATTGGTAAGAAAGTCTGTAAAAAAGATTTGAATGAAGTAAAATCTTTCTGTTCAGGGAAACCTGATGGTTATTTAGAATATGGCTATCTAGAAAAATATGTTGATATAGATGATGATTTTAAGTACACTACTAAAATAGTGGCTGAAGTTGGAAATGTTTTGAATTTTCATATTTGGTATAAGATGTGTAATAATTTTGTACATAATAATTTAACATCAGTAAGTGTTAATTCAAAGGATGCATTGGAGTCATTAGTACAAGGTGTCGAGAGAACAACTTCTTATTTAAAAAATAGAATTGAAAACATTCTAAGTTTGAACTAGTGGTTCATGGTGACTACTAGTTTTTTCTTTTATACTATAGCTGTCTTAAGAAATAAGACAGAAAAGGAGATAAGTACCCACTATGAAATATTATAAAATTACAGTTACCCCTCTAAATGAGAAGGATTTGAATCAAGTCGTTGTTAACGATGAATCAGTGTTCGAGTATGTGATGGTTGAGTCAGATGCTGAGTTACAAGAAAAAATAGACAATTGCATATTTAATTTTCCTCTAGGCTATGTAGAAAAGAAAGCAGCTATAGTAGAAGAGATTGCTGTTTGGGATTATATAGAATGGTATAGAAAAAGATGTACCGGCAAAATAGTTGTAGATTATATTGATAAATTCTATACAGGTTCTCTTAGAGGCGATGAAATCAAGTTTGAACTTGAAGCCAAAGCATTGACCTACTTCTTAGAGCACCAAAACATCTTTGAGTTAATGGAGGTGAAGTAATATGAAAAAGCTTTTAGACGAAATCGAAAGAATAAAAATGATCCGGATCCGCTTCTTGATAAGAAGTGTATCGGATTATATAATACTATGGTTATCTTCATCGATGATGGAAGGAAAATGAATTTAACAGAATCCTATTTTAAAGAAAAGGATTCATGCTTTGATTATTCTTATGCAGGATGTTATATTACTCCTGGTAAGGAAACAACTTTAAGGAAGATTCATATCAATGCCTTAAAGTGTGAAATTATAAATAAGCAATTACAGGAAGTTTGTGAGAAATATCCTGGATCTGATTTTATATATTACGCTTATTATATACAGGATATTTTACTTGATGATATAATGTAAGTGTACACAGGAGGTATTGCGATGCTAGGAGCTATTATAGGTGATATGGTTGGAAGACCATATGAATTTACAGGTAAAAAGGATTATAATTTCCCATTCTTTAATAGATATTGTACAACTACAGATGATTCATATATGACAGTGGCAGTTGGTAGAGCTTTACAGAACTGTATTAATGATTTGGATGATATTGAAGCCTTAAAGAAGGAAACTATATTTCAAATGAGAGATATTGGAAATAGACATCCTGATGCAGGATGGGGCCAAAGCTTCTGGAGATGGCTAAGTGTATCTCCTACTCCATATAATTCTTATGGAAATGGAGCTGGAATGAGAGTTTCTGCAGTAGGCTGGATTGCAGATAATGAAGAACAGGTAAAGAAGCTATCTAAGGCTGTTACTGAAATATCTCATAATCATCCAGAAGGTATTAAAGGTGCTGAAGCTATTGCTATGTGTGTTTATCTAGCAAGAATAGGTAAATCAAAAGAAGAAATTAAACAATATGTAATAGATAACTATTATCCTGAGATAAAAGGAATGAGTTATGATTGGTTACATTCTTCCTATGGATTAGATGAAATGGGGAATTGGGTATCTTGCCAAGGCTCAATCCCACAATCTATTGTATGCTTTCTTGATTCTACAAGCTTTGAAGATGCTGTTAGAAAGGCGGTATCCCTAGGTGCTGATACCGATACTCAAGGTTGTATGACCGGTGCTATTGCAGAAGCTTATTATGGTGTACCAACCAATATGATGCTAGAGGCAGAAGACTATATGCCACAAGATGTGTTAAGCTTATATCTAGCATTTGATCAAGTAAAGAAAAAAAGAGTTTTAAGATAATTGAAATATCATGTCCTCCTCCCAAGAGTAGAAATATTCTTGGGAATTTTTTTTGACTTTTTTATAATTTACATATTTTTATCCCTGAGCCTTCTTAACCATTTCCTAAACTATAGCTGTAATCGATAAGGATAGCTTAAAGATTAACAATAAAAGAAATGGAGGGATGCTAAATGCTCTTGACAAAAGAAGACATAATTCAAATTCAAGATCTACTTGCAAAATGGATCATTGAATCTGATATACCATTAGCCTATCAAAAGATAGCCTTACATCATATATCAGAAGAACTTGTTGCAAGTGGTAATGATATAGCATTAATGCTACTTAGACGTGTAAGTATTGAATTATGTCCAAGAACTAAGAAATAAAAAACTAAATATTAATAATTAAATAGGTTGACTTGTCCCTATTAAAGAAAACTAAAAGCTTTTAAAGCATTATAGGTTATAAGGCTTAGCCTAGAAAAGCCTAAATAAACTAAAAATTATGAAAAGAGGGAAAAAACAATGAAAGGTCATGTAGACGTAAAATTTTATGTACAAAGCTTTAATGGAGTAAAGAGAGTAAATGCTGAGGCAATTATCTCTGATACAGAAAGATTAAGAAAGGCAAACGATAAAAGATATGCTGATTTAAGTGTTGCAG
Source organism: Anaeroplasma bactoclasticum (assembly GCF_003550015.1). GTDB lineage: Bacteria > Bacillota_I > Bacilli_A > Acholeplasmatales > Anaeroplasmataceae > Anaeroplasma > Anaeroplasma bactoclasticum. The sequence goes on along the minus strand of NZ_QXEV01000005.1, from coordinate 56,222 downwards.
GTAAGGATTTAATTGATTTTGAAACATTACAGTGTCTTGCTATCGATGCTGGAAAAATTGATCAATTAGATTCTAAGGAAGGCATTACATTTGAAAATGTACCTGCAGAATTCAACAGAAAGAAATATCCAACTAAGGATGAATACTATCATGAAATCAAAGTTCATTTAGGAAACGATGAATTCTATGTTAAAAGATGCTTCTTCCTAAACCGTAAGCATCTTCATATGCTAAGCAAGATTAATACTAATGTAGAGTTTACTGATTCAGTAGCTGAGGATGGAGACTTAACACCAGATGATTTAATCCAAGATGAAACTGAATAATGATTAGTTTTCTTGCATTAATAATTAATTTAGCGTCAAAGGTATTTGGCGCTTTACTTATAATTCTAAGGCTAATTTTTAAAGTTTTAATTACTATAATTAAGTCTTTTATACATTTAATAAGAGGAGATAAAAAATGCCAAAAAGAATAAAAATAATTATAACTACATTTCTTTTTGTATTCTCTATATTTATTTTACCTATTAATACCTTTGCCTCATACTATGAAGAAATAAAGGTAGAAGTAGAAGCTTTGGTAGATGAAGGAAAATTACCAGAATATCATAAGAAGCTATCATCGAATACAGGATATCAAACTCTATATACAAAGATGTATAGACAAGCCTCAGCTGGTACAAAAGAATACTTTGCTTCTATGGACTATTCCAATCTTTTATATTTTATACAAATGTATGAGAATAGCTGGAATACGGTTTGGTATGATATTTTAACTAATCTAGATATTGAACCTAAATATTTAGACCCAAATCGAATACTAGGTTTATATTATGATGCTTATGCTGGGGATGAATCATCCTACCTATATCTAGTATGGACTTCAAAGTATTTACCATCTGAATTCATGACTATTAATTCTTTAGAATTAAATGGGAAGGAATACACTCAGTATCCAACTAATGATTTATTTAGCCCATTCTGGTTTGATTCAAAATATTACTATTTTGAAGCATACGATCTGGCTATTCATTTAACACCTATTGGTGGCTTTGATGGAGGTAAAGAATTTGGAGTACCACTAACTCAAAAGTATAAATTTTCCAATATTAAAACAGGAATAGATAAGCTTCAGTTTGATGATGACCCGGATCCTAATAACTTATATTCAGCTACTATAGATTCCTATACTGAATTTGATTTAGGAATAGTGCCTAAATATCATGAAAAGTCTGCATGTCAATTAGTAACTCATGCTTATAAGCTAATTAAGGATTGTGAGGTACAGTCTTATTATGATTTTGGCTTTGGTGGTTATATGCACTATGTTCATTTCAATACCACAATACCAATCGATAAGATATACAGGGTAGATGTATCCTATGTATTAACATCAGATAATAAGGAATGGTATCAGTTTTGGTTAAATGAAGAACTAAAGAAGGTAACTAAATCGTTAAGACCTGAAAAGAAATCAACAGGTATATTTAACCTATATCAAACATATGGCTTTAAAGAAGGAATCTTTAAATCAAATGAGAAGGAATCTATAACCTATAAATATGAAATGATGCTAAATTATTCAGAACAAAACTGGGATATATTTAGTGATGCTTGTGTTGAATCTAACTATAAAAGAATTAAAGATTTTCAAATACTTAGACTAAATTATTTAGTTGAAGATGAGGTCTATGATGTAAAGGTCACTATGGATAATGTTGATGGTAAGACCCTATCTATTATTGATAGAGAATTAATCCTTGATACTGAATCAGCACTTTGGCAAATAAAAGATAAAACCTACAATATCTTAGATGGCTTTAGTGTAGCTAAGAATGTTTTAATCTCAGTTTTGGGTATTATAGGCTTCTTATTACTTTTCTATTTTGGATATAAGGTTGTAATTACAGTCAAGGAGGTAATGAGGGATGAAAAATAAAAAATTATTCATCTTGTCAATGCTCTTTGTGCTGATGACTTTTACTATATTTTCTTCAACTAAAGTTTATGCCTATGAATGGACTGATGAAGAAGTAAAGATGACTAAAACCAAATGGGAAGCAGATAAGCTTTATACTATTTCAAATATTTATGTAACAAAGAATATAGATACAAAAAGAGTAGTAGAATCTATCTCTAAATACTTAATATGGGAAGGCTCATTTCCTAAGGAGGATAAGGCTAATGATATCTATATGGAATTTGGTGAGTATATATCAGATTCAGATTCGATAGTCTTATCACCACACCTAGGATATAACCAACCTGTATTTAATAAAATGATAAAACCAAAGGTTATAGAATCATATGATTCTAAAGCTGAATATTTAATTGCTACTACCAACTATGATCAAGTACTTATCATCATAGATGGTAATACTTATAAGGATAATTTAGGTGATATAGTCAATAATTTACTTACTAAAGAAAAAGAATACTTAATACCACCTACATTTTATCAGCCTTATAAATATGCAGCTAAAGAGGATGGTTCTATCTCCTATACAAGATACAAGGATAAGAATAACGATATCTACCAAACGGTTTGTAAGTACTTAGTTGGCTTTAATCTAACTAAGGAATCTACGCAAACTAACCATGAAGATAATGTAGATGATCCATCAATCTATGGTGGAAATGATGAAGTACAAATTGATGATACACCTACAGAAAAAGAAGTAAATCAAAACCAAACTTTAAAGATAGTAGGTATCGTTATTTCCTCAATCTTATCAGTAGTAGGTATTTATTTAATCTACCTACTAATTAAAAAAATATATAGAATAATGAAGGGATAAAAACATGAAAAAGAAAATTATAACTATTGTTTTAATAGCATTAGCTATTTTATCTATAATTGGATTATTCATCCTTATAGGATGCTCTAATCAAACAACAAAAGAAGTATCTAAGCTTAATTCTTATGAGACTAAGCTAAATGCAGAAACCATCACTTATGATGATAAGGATCTATCAGGCTATACCTGTGCTACACAGTTTACATTTACTAAGAATATTGATAAAGATAAAGCTGCTAAAGCACTAAAGGACTATATGGTCTTTTATGATGGAAAACCAGTTCATACAGCATCAATTATCACAATCAGCTTTACTGATACTGGAGCTAAAGTAAACTGTACATTTCCTAATGGAGAAAAAAGTATTACTTATACAGGCTTTAAGGTAATCGATTCTCCTGATGGTGTAGAATTTGCGGGAGTAACAGTATATAGTGGCTTCAGGTATGCTTGTGTAGTTGAAAAGACTACTTGTCCATCTGGTTATGATGTGAATAAGATTCCGGTATATGTAAATAACTCATTCTATCATAATTTAAAGAATCCTACATATGATTTAAAATATAATGATTCTTTACAAGAGGAATGTGAAACCTGGAGCGAATCTACAATTCAAACAGGTAATGGTAAATATTATCATACACTTGCTAATGTAAGAATATTAAATGATTTATGTGTGGATGGATTTTCAGGTTCAGTAAACAATCAGGATTCCTACCAAGCAAACGATAATACAAATTCTCAATTTGAACAGCAGTTTCCTGAATCTGAAGCACCAAATATCACAAATCCAGATAACCCTAATTCAGGTATTAAGCACGATTTAGAATCCTTTGGTAATTCTATTAAAGAAGGTTTTGAAAACTTCAAAACAAATCTAGAAAACAATCAAACCTTCAGAATTGCAACTATAGCTATATCAAGTGTCATTGGAATCGGAGTATTATATATTATCTTTTTAATCATAAGAAAGCTATGGCGCGTTATCAAAAATTAACCATAATAGGTCTAATAGTAGTAGGGCTAGGGTTATCCCTCGCCCTATTATTTTTAAACCTAGATTCGTTTGTTAAAACAACTATAAGATTCCAAGACATATTTGATATAACGAATATAAAAACATTCTTTGATAACTATATAGCTAATCATTCAAATACATATGCTGAATTTGAAGAGAAATGTGCTGATGCAGCTAATAGTGTCTCAGCTTATTTACAGAGCTTTAATTATGAATCATTTCAAAATATATTTTCAAATGTATTGAATTTTCTATACACATTGCTGATGTATTTTTTGAATATAGGTCTAAATGTAATTGTACTAGTATTTATCTTTATTAGAGAGTCTATTTATGGTACTCAATTGAAGATTAAAACTTCAAAGCCAGCCCTTATATTAATTAAGATAAGGGAATGTATATGCTTTATTATGAATAAGCTAAAAGTCTTAATTAAACAAATAATCTGCTTTGTAAAAGAGAATAAAAGACCATTAGCTTTACTCCTATTAATCATTCTTGTATCTAATGGATTTCTATATAGATTCTTAGTAGAAATAATCATATTTTTAGAAGCCTACATATTCCATATGTTTTGCTTTGATATTCATGTAGTATTTGAATCCATGTTAAAGGCTTTTATTATATGGGTGATTCCAATAATTCAGAAAACTCCAAGAATACTATGGTATATACTAATCTATATTTTTATGTTTTTGTTAGGCTTATCTAAAGCTAAATATAAGCTAAAGAAGAACCATGAAAGGCTAAAGAGCTTTGCCCATGATGAGCTAACTCAAACTACATTTATTAATGGTGCTCCAGGTACTGGTAAAACCTTACTTAATGTATCATTATCCTTAGCTTCAGAGGAAGCCTATATCGATGAACTAGAAAAGAAGATATTAGATTATGAAGCAGAATACAGATATCTTAATTTTGCTGAAATAAGAAACAAACCAGACCTTTATCCTGAACATAAAGATTATATAGACACTCTAAAAGCACTTAAAGATAGAGGTACCTTTCTAATATCTAACTATGCAATCTATTCTCCATACTTTATGGAGTATTCTAAAATATTCAATTTTGATTATATGAGAAAAAATATTGAGGCAAAGGAATATCCATTAGAAGAATATATCGTAATATCATTATCTGAAATTGATAAGGAATATAATTCTCATGATAATGTGAAGGAAGTAGGAAGTGATGGGGCACATACCTTCTTTTCCACTGTTTCTCACGACCTTAAGCGACACTGTAAAATCTTCTGTGACTACCAGCTAAAGGACCAGGTCCCCCTTCGAATTCGCGGTAACGCCGAATACTTTATAAATATAAAGAAAAGAAAACTAAAAATGCCTCTAATCCTTAAAATGTATTATTTACCATTTAAAGGATTAAAAGCATTAATAGAAAAGCTAATAGTTTCTTATGAATTAAAAAAGAAAAGAATTAATAAAGAAACACAAAGAAAAACAGTAGGTATATATAAACGTAATGATTATAATACTACTTATTTTTTCTTGCGTAATATGAATACTACACTCTCAAAAATATGTGCCTGGTTTGAAAAATACCAGTACTTTAAATTATCAGCTCTAAAATCTCAAGAAGGAGATGATAAGGGCGAAAAAATTACATTTAATATAAATTTATGTGACCTACATATTAATAATCAAAAGCTATATGATTCAACATTCTTATCCTATGCCTATGAACAAAAAAAGAATATGGATTTTAAAGATATAGATTCATTTACACAATTGACTCCATCAATTGAAGAATTAAATAAATGTAATTCTAAATTCTATAACAAAATAAACAATTAGTTACAAATATGATGGATCTTAATGACATTTCCAAAAGCAGATTTAGGCAAAGTGGGCATGTGAAAGTGTGGGGTTATAGTAATACCCCCACTTTCACACCACTTGCCTAATGCTTTAATGCATTAAACCGTTATAAATAAATTACTAATTTAATACGAATTGAAAGGAATAATATGAATAACAAAAGAGTAATAATAGATTATTTATCCGTAACATTTGCGGAAAGATATAATAATCTATCTGATAGAAATGAAGCATATTTAATTCTAGATATATTTAGAGAATATTTTAAATTAGATATGTGTCAAATAGAAGAATCTAATTATGCAGTAAATAATTTTAGATATCAATTTATCTTAAATAAATATATTATACTTCGTTGCTGTGGCCCCTTAAATGATTTTGGATATCGTACCTGTCAATTAGAATTAAAGGGAGATGGCTGTAGGGAATTTGAAAGACTGAAGGAAGGAATATCATCCTGGTATGATTTTTTTGAATTCCTAATGGGTTTTAACCCAACATTCAAAAGAATAGATATAACCATTGATGATATATCAGGAAAGGAAATGCCTCTTAAATATCTATATGACAAAATAGAAGGTAATGCATATACATCCATATTTAAAACAGAACCTAAAATCCTAGGCACCCTAAAGCGAGGCTTAACTATCGATTTTGGCTCACGTAATTCCAAAACAGAATTATGTATCTACGATAAATATAAACAACAGAGAACCCTAAAAAAAGAAGTTCCATATGAATACTGGACTAGATATGAAATGAGATTTCGTCAAGGTAAGGCTGATGCTATAGTCCTAGATTTATTAGAAAATTATAAGGACGAAGAGGATGTAATCTATGGCATTAGACTAAAGGCATTTGCAACTAAAGCACTATACTCCATATTAGATATAAAAGAAAATAGCAAGCCAGATAAGAATCATCTTTATAGAGAAAAAACAGATTCTAAATGGTTAAGCTTCCTAGAAACTACAGAAAAAGGAATCCTACCTAAGGCGGAAATGAGAAAATCAACAAGCGAAACCTCATATAATTACATAATGCCAAAGGCAAAAATGATATTGCTTTTATGGTTTGTGGAAGCAAAATGTGACAAGCAATTATTTGAAGAAAGACTATATCATGAATTATTTACTCTTTTATCTAATACCTCAAGAATGCAATTAAAAAGATTTAACCAGTTCATGATAGAAAGAAAAATGTCAACCTATACAGATGAAGCATTTAAGGAATTATTAAAGGAAATATCAAAAATAATAGAGGAAGGAGAATTACCATTTTAATGAATGAATGTACAATTTGGAGAATAAGAGAAAAATATAAAAACCTAATATTTCCAAATCTTCCAGTTCTAATAATAAATTATATAAATGATAATCATTATAATGATTTACCATTAGTAGAATCTAAATACATAAATATAGATGATATTTTATATTTTTTAAGAAATAAACCATTCCATACAGAAAAGGAATTATTAGAGCTAACATTATGGTATATAAAAATAAAGCATGGAATATTTGAACCAATTAAATAAAGAGCAATACAAGGCAGTGACAACTAATTCTAAAAGAGTATTAGTTGCATCAAGTGCAGGATCAGGTAAAACTAAGGTATTAACAACAAGAATCAAATACCTACTTGATAATGGAGTATCTCCAAATGAAATAATAGCCTTTACCTTCACTAAAAGAGCGGCTAAGGAAATGATATATCGATTAAATAATAAATTTAATAATATATATACCTTCCACAGCTATTCTTATAAGATGCTATTAAATGCCAAGGATGAATTAGGCTTTAATAAATTTGATTCCATAAGAATAGTAACAGAAGAATATGAATTATATATTTTAAATGAAATAATCAATGATCTAAATATAAAATATAGCCCTAAATCCTTAATGCAATTTATCACCAAAAGAAAAAATAATCTAGAATATAAATTCAAGACAACAGACGAGGCAAGAATCTATAACCAGGTATATTACAAATTTCAGGAATACATGATGCAAAGAGGAGAAATTGATTTTGATGATATGATATCTCTATTTCTAAATAATATTGATAATATATCATTTAAGGATTCTATATTAAATCAATGTAAATACATATTAGTGGATGAATTCCAGGATACAAATCAAATTCAATATGAACTATTAAAAAAGCTATCATCAAAATATAATAACCTATTTTGCGTAGGAGATATCAACCAGCTAATATATTCCTTTAGATCATCTGATGTAAGAATAATTAATGAATTTAAGGATAGTGCTGATGAAATCATCTATTTAAATCAAAACTATAGGTGTGCTTCAAACATCCTAGAAAAAGCTAATAACCTAATAAAGCATAACCATAATCTACAAAGTGATATCTATTCTAATATTAACCCTAAATTCAAGGTAATCTACCATGAGCTACCGGATACATCCTACCAAGCCTGGGAGGTTGCAAGCACAATAAAAAGGTTCATAGAAAAAGGTAACTATAAGCCAAATGAGATTGCTGTACTATTTAGAAATAATTATCAATCTACTGAAATAGAATATGAGCTAAAAAGAAATAATATCCCATTTATAGCCTATGGTAAATTAAAATTCTTTAAGATAGCTTCAACCAGAAGAATGATTGCCTTATACCAATTTCTAGATAATCCAAGTGACTATATATTGCTTTTACAAGCCCTTCAAATTGATGATATCTTTTATGATTTAATCATAAAAAGAATCAAATCAACGAATAAATCTCCTTTAGATATTATCATAGAAATGAATATTAGTGATATATCCACTAAAGCTCAAGCGATCAAAGAATTATTAACTATTATATCTAAATATGACCGTAAGCAATTATTTGAATCCTTACTTGAAATACTATTTAATAACCCAACAGATAAAGAACTTGAATACCTAAGAGCCCTAAAGGATATTATGATAAATAGCCAATTAAAAACTAATAAGGAAATATTAGATAATATATTATTATCTGATGATGAGGATATAAATGAAATGGGAGTTAACCTAATAACCATTCATAGAGCCAAGGGCTTAGAATTTAAATGTGTATTCATCATCTCAGTAAATGATAAAATAATTCCTCAAAGCTTGAAAAATGAGGATGATATAAAAGAAGAAAGAAGATTATTGTATGTTGCGATGACAAGAGCAAAGGAATATCTATATCTATCCTCAGCAGAATACCATATTATTCACGGAATGAGAAAAAGATTAAATCCTAGTATATTTGTAAATGAATTGAATTGAACTGGATTTTGTCTTTTTGAATGCTTTACAAAATTATGTATTTTTGATAGAATTGTTCTAGAGGTGATTAAAAATGACAACTGGAATTATATCCAACAAATTGAAATTGTTGAAATTTAAAAAAATAGATTTGATAGAGTATTTACCTCTTTCTAGAGCGACTCTTTATGTTTATATGGATTATTATGAAAAGAATATGAAGGACCAAATTCCAAATTCGGAATTTATAAAATTATTTGATTATATATTACGTGATGATGTTACAAAAAATGATATTATAAAGTATATGCTTGATAATTTTCAAAGTGATGATAGTATTGATTCTAAAACCTTTAGTTCTAAAGATTATGTGATTGATGAAAATGTATTATTGTTACAAAAAAATTTAAAGGTGTTGAGAAAAGCTGCTGGTTGGGAGTATGATTACCTGAGTGAAAATACAGGAATTCAGGAAGAAAGATTAAAGAAAATCGAAGAAGGTCAAGCAAAACTCACTAAAACGGAGGCAATTGCTATATTTACTAGTTTATGTAGAGAGAGTCGAGAGAGGGATGAGGATGATATTTTGCCAATTACTTTTTTTGTAATATTTGATGAACATCATTTATTACCAGAAGAAAGAGAAATTGGTTTGAACTATATATCGGCTGTTGCTGGTTCAAAAGAAAAAATAGGAAAAGAAGAGTTTAAAAATACCTTTGAAAAAATGACAGGTAAAGAAATAGGACCCTTAAAGGGAACTACAGTTGCTGGAGTTGTTGCTGCTGCAGTAACTGCTATAGTCGTAGGGGGATTAGTATTTAGGTTTATTAAAAAGTAAAAGAACTTTATAAAAAAGTTCTTTTTTTTGTGCTTTTGTTTTGTAAGACAAAAATATATCTGATGATAATAGACAAACCCTTGACAAAATTCAAGCATAATGCTATTATTTAAATAGCTAAACTTTTTAGGAGGAAGAAAAATGAAGGTTCATGTTTTTAGATGCAAATGCCAAGGATGGAATAATAAATATGTTGTGGTATGTATCGATGCAGAAAAATTCACTGAAAATGAGGCTAGGGCTCAATTTATAGCAAAAACAGGCTTCACAGAGAAATCAAATGGTCAAGACTATCCATTTACTTATTATGAATATGAGGGCAATAAGTACTATAAAGTTGGTTATTGGGGTGTTTACGATTCTGATAATTTGCCTGATTTGAATTATTAGGAAGTTGAAAAAAGGAGAATAGTGTAATGGAAAATATTATTAAATGTCAAAATCCTATGCAATCATATCTTGATTTAACAGTTTCAGCAAAAGAATATGGTGGACCTCAGAGATTTTTGAATCAAATCTATTTGAAGGGCTGTAAGGATACTGCTCAAGCAGCAATAGATTACTACACTCCCAAAATTAAAACACGAGACGGAATTATCGTTGCTCTTGTTAATGCTATTTTATTACGTGAGGCGATATCTATTATCTCAAAGAAACGTAAATATCATAAAGAAAAGAAGAAAAAAATGGAAATTATTAATATTTAAATAGTTGTAAAAAAGTAATTATGGAGAGGATATAAATGAATAATATTTTTGATGCAAGACAATATGTACTTAATGAACTTGGTGATAAAGTAAATGACCCAAGAGTTAGAGAAGAACTATCTCTAATGACTGATAAGAATTTTATGGAAGTATATTATTCAAAGAAGATATCAGACTTCTTAAAGTCTAATAATGAATACTATATCGTTAGAGGGTTTTACGGGAATCTTTATATTAATTTTTTTCTTGATATAACTGATTCAATTGAACCATATGATTTACCATATGAATTTGTATTTGACAAAAAAGAACAATCCTTTATATATGACTTTAATGTGTCTACATCATTTGAGTCTAAACTTATTGATTATTTAAATGAAATAAGTAATGGAGTAATGGTTAGAACAACTACCTCATGTTTAATCCCATATACTAATCAAACTATTAGTCTTGATGATTATGAAAATAGGAATCATGAAAAATTGATAGAAATTGGCATAATGGGAATGGAAGGCTTATCCATATTAAATAAAAATATAAAAAAGTATGGTTTACCCAATTATGATATTACCCAAAATAATGAAATTAGTTATGAAATATTTAATAAGAGAAATATTGAGGGCATTACTGGAATTAATACAAATATGTTATCTAGATTATTAGAACGTTGTGATGAATCTACAAAGAGCTTTGACACCTATGTATACCTAACAGCAGGAATGCATGGTACAAATGTGATATCCCAAATTTATAATTCGCCGATAACTGAAGATACAATAAAGAAATATCCAACAACAAGAGAAGGCTTATATGCATTATTGATAGAAAGTAAGATTGATAAGCAGACGGCATTACAAATTTGTGAATATACTAGGAAGGGAAGAAAATATAGGGCCAATAATAAAGCAAAATGGGAAGAGCTTACAAGTAATATAACTGTATCATTGAGAAGATACCTAGATAATATCGATGGATTATTCCCTCTTGCACATTGTATTTCATTTGCGAAGCTAAATTATCTTGAGATTTTTTATAAGCTTATGAATGAACCTTCTAATGAAAGTAAGACAGTTAATGATTATTTTAAAGAGGAACTAGGGCATAACATAAAGAAACGTGATGAATACTTAACTGAGTATCAAGAGATTTGGGACAATGTTAGAAAGCTGATAAAAAAGGAAATTAATAGATATGCATATGATGAATGCTTTGAAGATACAGCTGTGATTGCATATGAAAATGGTATTGTATCTGTAAAAGTCCCAAATACAATAGTGAAATTTAAATTGAATCAATGCTATTATAAATTAATAAAACAATCGCAAAAAGAAGTAACTGGAAAACCAATAATGTTTAAGTTTGTTTAAAAGAAAAAGTATACAAGGATGGTGAACTAATATGACTAGGCTTTTTAATATATTCAATATTGTGTGGGATTCATCTCAATCTGAGGATGATGAGTGGTTATTTGAGATGGAACATCCTAGTTCAATAAATGCATATGAGTTAGAAGTCGGATATGATGAAAAAGAATCCATTAAAGAATCATTATGGGAAGAATACGATGCAGAACCTATTGATTTTGAATTTGAAGAAGTTGACTATGGAGATTAATTGAAAGTAACATAAGCTTTGTTTCAAAAAGCATAAGTGATATATTTTATGTTAGATATGTCATTAAAGAGGATATTATAATGATATCCTTTTTTTCTCCTTCCCCACCATATAATAAAGAATTAAATAAAAAAACACACCCTATCTCAAATAAACAAAGATAGGGTGTTTTATTAATTAATCTTAAGTTTTTCTTCTAAGTATTGTTTTATTAAAACATTATGCTTTCCTCTAGGAATAGTAAATCCTTGAACGAAAGTCTTTTTATATTTTCCTGCTTCCAATAGTTTATATGCATCTATGTTAAGCTCAATAGGCTTTGACATAATGAAGATATTAGGCCAGATAAAATCTGGATTTTTTTTATTTTTCCAGAATTTTTTACTGAATTTAGTGCTCTCACATTTATATAAAAGAGTAGATGTACCTATGATTTTCTTTTGCTTTGAAAAAACACAAACATCATTTATATTTAATTCTCTAAATTTGCTGGTATTTCCACTTGATGTACCCCAAATGTATATTAAGCCATTATCGGCAAATTTTTTTATATTCTCTGCATCATTTTCCGAAAAGTATTTATCTATATCAGATACTTTTACACCATTAATCATAGTTTTATTGTAATTATCTGTGTCGCAGCTAATTAGGAATACTTTATTAGCGTCAGCTGTTGGATATATGTAATTTTCATCAAAAAAGTTTTTAAATGTAATATTTAATGATTCAGTAATTCTTTTCAAGGATACTAAGGTAATATTTCTTTTCCCCTTCTCAACAGCATTAATATAGGTTCTATCTAAACCACAATTATTTGCAAGCTCCTCTTGGGATAAGCCCTTAAGAGATCTTAGCTCCTTTATTCTATTACCAATCTCAATTGGTTTTTCAATTGCCATATCGCATCACCATAAAAATTTTATAAAAATTAGTCAAAATTGCCAATAGACTATAAGTCACAACGAGAAGTTTTCTCAAAAAATAGTGACTTATAGTCCGTTGAATAAAGCGCTTTACCCCAACTTAAATTGAAATAGATTGATTCGATTTAAGGAGGGGAAAAAATGGCTAAGTATAGTTATATCGAATTAGGAATTAGAAATAAAGGATTAGTAGGACTAGATCTATTAAGTAATGATCAGCAAAATGCATTGAAATACAATAATTGTATTTATATTTATCGAGGCACTACATCCAAGAAAATTTATATAGGCCAGACAAAGCATTTTATTGAAAGACATAAGCAGCATTATGACGGTACAGAAGAGAAGTTTAACACTGCTCGCTTTAACCAGGTTATAGTTTTATTTTCTGTATATTTAGATAATGGTACAGCACTTGATGATGTTGAATCTCAGTTCATTACATATTTTAATGCGGACAGAAAGGATGCAGCTGCACAGTTTTTAAGCTATGACGATGATGTCATCAATAGAACAGCAGGTAATACAGTAACTCAATATAGAGATAGAGAAAAGGTTGCAACTGATGTAATTCTTCCATATTGGGAGGAAGTTCTTGCCCCTAAGGGATGGGTATTAACCCCAACTCTTGAGGAATTGAGAACTAGAGCATTAGTTAAGTATTCCCCAATTAAGGCATTAACACAAGAACAAACAGAATTAATAAGGGAGATAATTGATAATCCAACTAAAAATTATGTGATTAATGGAGATGCTGGTACAGGGAAAACTGTACTATTAACTCATTTAGTTGCTTCAGTTTTAAAAAATAATAAGAATGCAAGAATAGGTGTAGTTGTTCAGCCAAATTGGGAGGCTACAGGTAGAGAAATCTTTAAAATATTTGGAATGAATAATGATAATTTAAAGGTCACTACATCTACAAAGCTAATTACCGAAGGAGAACACTTTGACATAATTGTTGTTGATGAGTCTCATAAATTATCTAGAAGGGGCTCAAAGCAAATGGCAGCCTTCAATGCGGTTTATGATATTCCTGCATTTGCAAATTGCCAATCACATTTGGAAATCTTACAACAGCTAGGTTCTCAAATAATACTAATGTATGACGTATTACAGGCTATTAGACCAGCAAATGTATCTAGAACTGAGTATGCAAGATTAACAGAAGGATATGAGAAGAAATTCTTAAAGACTCAATTTAGAATTCAAGCTCCAAGAGGTAAGACATATACATCTGAAGATTATGTTAATGGTATCAAGTATTTACTATATAAGGACACAGGATTGTTATCTTCTCAAAATACTAATTTTGATGAAAACTTCAATAGAGAAGTATTTAACGATAGAACTGTAAATGCATACTTTGGATATTTTACTGAGAATCCATTACATAATTTAATTGACTGGCTTGAAGAGGATAAGAATTATAATCCTGAGCACGTCAATAGAGTTCTAGCAGGTTTAATTGAGGATTGGAGACAAGAACACGGTAGCCATCCTGAAATAACTCATTTTCATGAGGGGGATTTATCTAGAAGATGGAATTCAACTCAAACAAACTGGATTAATTCTAAGGATGAAGATGCAGAAGACCAAATTGGTTCAGTATTTGCTGTACAAGGAATTGATTTGAATAAGGTTGGAGTCCTTATTGGAGAAGACCTAGAATTAGATGAAAACGGACATCTAAGAGCAAATCCAGATAAATTCTATAATGTTAATGGTAAGTTCAATACCGATGAAATGGTAGACCCAGCCAATAAATTTGAATTTACACTATTTGTTTTAAATATTTATTATATTCTGATGACAAGAGGAATAGATGGTATTCGTTTAGGCTTTTGGAGAAATACCACATTCCAACGCTATATGGAAGAAACCTTGGAGATTCACGAGTAGGCATTAATATGAGTGAATTGTCTATGTGGTTGTCTGAAAGACTATGTAAGTATAATAAGAAAGAAGAATTCGAAAATTTACCTATTGATATTGTTCAAGAAATTGCAAAAGTAAAGCCTAACAATCTTAGACCAAGTAATAGATTTCTTGGTGAAGCTGAAAATGTTATATTTTGGGTTTTTGATTTGCCTAGAGTTATTACATGTCCTGGTAGAACCACTATTTGCTTGGAGCATTGCTACCAAAAGGATGTTGTAAAAATGCATAAAGAAAAAGGTAAAGATTCTCCTATTGAGGTACATCATAAAATTAATTTCTTTAGATCATTGCAAAATGATTTTGTTGACAATATGGTCAAGGAGATAAATAATAAAAAACCTAATGGAAAGGATTTGTATATTCGAATTCATGCCTGTGGTGATTTTTATGATGAAGAATATTTAAATAAGTGGATTGAAATCGCAACTGAAGTGAAGAAAACACATCCAAAGTATTACTTTATGGCATATACAAAATCATATAAAATCCTAGATAATGTAATGAAAGAAAAAATTGCGAAGGATTCGCAGTATACATTAGATGATACTAATATCCATTTTATGGCTAGTATTATGGATGATACAAAAAAAGAAGATATGGAAATAATTGAAAGGTATCATATGCCAAAATATATTGCAACCAGCAAAGATGTTTCTAGTAATGTCCTAAATGATTGCAAGAGTATTGATTGTGCTAAATGTTTGAAATGTTATAATAAACCAAAAGGTGAAATAGTAACAAATTTAAGATAAAGTATATATTTGAAGAGTACCAGAACATAGAAATTTGGTGCTCTTTTTTTACCTTGTGGGCGATTATCCTAGAACCCTTGCTATATGAAATGTATTTTTTATATAATATATATACAAGAGGAGGTATTTATATGTTTATTATGTCATGCTATACAAATTTAACTAAACAAAATATTATAGATTCTATAAAGAATCCTAATTCAAGATTCTCTATGATCTTCTTTTATGAAAATGGTGATCCTGATGCTATACTTATGCTAAAAGATTACGGTAGGGAAATTAATAATATTTCTGATTCTATTAATATATTTACAATATATGATAAGTATTTTGTTGATTCTTGGGGAAAAACGAAAGGTAAAAATCACTTATTAGCTCAAAGTGACTGTCTTGACACATCAGAAGAAAGCTTTTGCTTAATGCATAGAATTGCTAATGCTTTTTCTATTAGTAGAATAGAGTATCCCGCACTATTAATTTATGATTCTGAGGAAAACCAATATACATATAAGTCCTTTAAGAAAGAGCCAGTAACTGGAATATATAATGGTATTAAGAAAATAATAGACATCTTAAATAAGGATTATTCTGAAGCTTTTACTAAAATTAGAGATTTAATTGGTTCTTTTAAGGTACAAAGCTTTACAGAAGAGCAAGTTAGAAATGCAATTGATGGGAAAGCATTTATAGATTTGTATGAAGAATACAAGAAATCTAGCGATGCTGTTAAACCAATAGAGAACTTATGTGATTTTGCTGAAATCAATAGATCAACGCTTAAGAGAAGAATTGATTCTTTAAATCTTACTCGAGAGGATATTATAATTCTTTCCATATTCTTAAAAATTGATAGTTTCAAATGTAGCACACTATTGTTATTAAAAGGATATTTGATTTTAAACAAAGAAGAGCCGTTTGATGCAACAATAATAGATGCGTTGAATAAGCATTTGGACGTAGATACTTACAATGAAAATTACAAAGGTTATTATCAATTGATTTTTAGTAAAAGGGGAAACCAATAGTATATATAATTAGACTTCTTAGTTTGAAAAAATTAAGAAGTTTTTTTTATGTTGCGTTTAATGCAACCTACACATTCATTTTTTTGATTATCATATAGATGCAAATAGTAAGAAGGATTTGCTAAATGCAAAAATACATATTATACGAGGAGAAAACATTATGAAGTTTGAATTAATTAATGAATTAGTTGTAGTTGAAATAGAAGGAAGACAGTACTTAGTTGACACAGGGGCTCCATTATCCTTTAGCTTAGGAAAGGATTTACTTTTAAAACTAAAGAATAAGGAGTACTTATTGAAAAGAATTCCATTGGTGGATACCTTTAAGAAAGCACTAGACCATATTTTACCTGAGGTTCAAATTGATGCAGTTATTGGAACCGATATATTGGTAGAAACAAATTTAAGCATAAATTTCTTAGCAAGAGAGATTTATTTTGATTTAGTTGATTTTCCATATGATATCGAAACAATGACTTTACCACTTGAATATAAGCTTAATCATTTCTTTGTTAAGCTGTTAAGCGATTATGGTTATCTAAATCTAATAGTCGATAGTGGTTCAACTATGTGGTATATCAAGTCAAAGTATTTAAACTTAAATGATCCTGATGGAGAATACGAGGATTATTCACCAGAAATCGGGAAAATAAATGGTAATTACTATGAATTCTATGATGGTGTACATAGAGAATGTATTTCAGTAGGTGAACTTCCAAAGGCGTATGAGTTTTTCACAGATGGTATTATGCCTTTATATAAGTTTTCATTACCAGGTCATTGTCAGTTTAATTTCCAAACAGGTGAATTTACTATTACAAGACGATTTCTGTAAAAAATGTGCATGTTGCGTTTAATGCAACCTAAGCTCAAAAGTAAAAGAGTATTATAAAGATGTAAGGTGGTAATACATCATGTATTCGTTCCTTCAGGGGTTTCTATAAGGGTAGTTTTTAATATATCTCCAAATGCCTTTCTAATTATTTTTAGCCCTTATAGATAGCCTTGAGGGAATGAATATAAATTATCAACACAAGGGAGGAAAACACAAAAGTATATTTGAATTTTAAATTCGATTGCTAAGCTAAATGTTTTATTGAGATTTTATATACTAGGAGGAACAAAAATGACAAGCTTTAAAAATAGTATTAGATTAAAAATTGAATATTCTAAGATAGAAGAGATTCTCTCTAAGATTCTTTTTCCAATTCATTTTTTAGGGGTGGAATATGCCTATAATGAAGATACTGGTAAAGATGATACTTTGATAAGTATTGACACACTTTCTTTTGATGGTGAGATAAAGCATATACAAAGCTTTGATAGATATATATTGTTTCATGAAGTATGTAGTGGATCAATCATTTGTTACAACAAAGACAAGGTTAAAGAGGTTTCAGATTGGACACTCTTTTATACAAATATCTACGAAATGATAAAATCAAATATCATAGATTTTGGAGAAATCTATGAATATATAACAAATTGTAATGAGGAGGAATTGAAGCATTCTAATAACACCGAAGAGTTAGTAAACATTTACAAATGGTTACTAAAATCTTTAAGAAGACATCAAAAAAAAGAATTGAATACAAAGTATACTGCAATAGCACTTGATAGTAGCTATTTAAGAGGTTGCTATTTAGACTACCAAAAGTATTGGTCTAAAGATCCAAGAATTTGTGTAAGGGGATATAAGACACTAAAAGAGGCAAAATCTTTTATCAAAAATGATTCTCATAAGCAATTTGCCATACTTACTAAAGATAAGGTGCTTTTAGAACTTCCACCTGTAAAGTATGTACTATTTTGGTCTTATTACCCAGATTTTATCGAATATACCAATTTCAAAGATTATAAGAATGGCTTCTATAATGATGTTCTTTATAATGAAGCAAAATCTTTGAAGGAAGCAAGAGAAATCAGAAAAAGAAAGAAAGATGGAATTTATAAGTATACATGTATTATGCGAATTAGTGATGGAAAGATTTATTTAAGATAAGTGAAAGAAGGGATGATTATATGAAAAACTATACATTGATGATAAATAGAAAAGAAAACACTCCATGGGATTATAAGAGTCCTAGTGATTCAGTAGATGAATATGAGAATTTAACAAATGAATTATTATATATCATTTATACCAATGAGTGTTTATATAAAAAGCCTAGTGACTTCGTTATACTAGTCGATGGTACTCCATTATCTAATACTGAATTAATGGAATTAGGATTATTAGATAGTAATAATAATTATCTACATTATCCTAATGCTAAAAGTGATTTATTGGATAGCTTTATGGAATATATAAATAACAAGCAAGGTATTTATCTATTCGGTGATTTTGCCGCAGTTACTGCCTTTTTAATTAACTTTGTTGCTAATTATAAAGGTAAAGAGAAAATAGCACTATTTTGTAGAGCATTCTTGAAAATTCATACATATAGGTTGAATGGAAATGTATTTGAAAGACATACGTATAATCATTATGTCTCAAAGTATGAAGAGGATTATTCATTGCTAAAAGAACAGATTAGTCAGTTCCCTAATGATAGCTTAATCATTATTGATGGAATTAGAGATTATGATTTTGAAATAGAAATAATCCATTATTTAAAGGATAATGGCTATAGGTTTATCATTGCAAATAGAACAACCTTAGATAGACCATTCAATTATGAGGAAAAGAAAGACTTTATTGATTCATTTATTAAATTAAGAGATGGATATGAAGAAGAGGCCTATAAGGTAATGAATCTCTATTTAGAGGATGAATATTATATATCCTATAAGTATGACGAGAAGACTAGAAGAATATTTGGAACAGAAGCTTTAAATCAAAACACTATTACATTTGATAATGTTGCAGGCTTTGAAGAATTAAAGAAGGAATTAATCAAAATATCTAAGTGGTGGAAGGACTATAAAAAATATGGAGCAAAGGGTATAGACCTGCCCCATGGAATATTATTTTATGGTTGTTCAGGCTGCGGCAAATCATTAATGGCTAGAGCGTTCATTAATGAGATTAAAGATTTTAAGATAATATCAATTGATAATGAGCTTGAAATCCTAGAAAAGTTTGAGCTGGCTAAAAAGCATAGTGGTTTAGTAATTGTATTTATGGATGAATTGGAATACCTATATAAGAAGAATCATAGGGATTTATTAACAGCGTTTGATTCCCTAAATTCATCTTCCAATGTATTTATTGTAGCAACTACTAATGAATTAGATAATGTAGAAGGTCCACTAACAAGAAGAGGCAGATTAGATTTTCTAATTGAAATTGGAAGACCAAATGAAAAAGAAAGAATTGAAATCCTAAAATATTATTTTTCTAAGTGTAATGTAGAAGCTGACATTAATTATGATTATTTATCTTATATCACTACATATTTAACATCTGCTGAATTAAAGGCTTTAGTTAATGATTCAGTTTTAAGATATGGTAATCATCTTACTATAACTGATTTAGAAGCTGAAATAGATAGACTTAGAAATAGGAAATCACTATATTATGGTGATTTTGGGGATTCCTCAGATTATATGACCGCAGTACATGAAATTGGTCACACTATTGTAGTACTAAAGAATTCTAAATACTTCACATTCTATAAAACAACCTTAGAATCAAATTCAAGATCTCAAGGAATTTGTAGATATATAGCAAAGAAGGAAAGTATTGATGATTCTAAAAAGATGATTGCGGATATAGATATATCTTTAGCAGGTTATTTAGCATGTAAAGTATTATATGATTATGATTCTACTGGCTGTAGATTAGATTTAGAAAATGCACGTCATAAAGCTTGCTCCCTTATCAATTCATATGGATATGGAGGCTTTGATAGAGTATTAAACCATAGTGCTAATTCATTTACTCCATCGAATAAAAAGATGCAACACAATGAATTATTATCTGAAAAGATTCTCAAGGATTCTGAAAAAAGAGTTAGAAAGCTTATTAAGAAGAATAAAACGAAAATAATTAAATTATCCAATATTTTATATGAAAAGAAGACCATTACAGCTGAGGATATAAAGACGTATTTATAAGAAGGTGAACTATGGATAAATACAATGAGATAATTGACTTAATGGATTATCCAACAAATTATGATTTAACCTTATCATATATGTGGATACATCCGGAGTACATACCAAAGAAAATAATAAAACTAGGTAATTATAATTATGGATTCTATAAAATGCCAGAAACTCATATAAATTATAATTACCTAGTTTCTAAAGAGCCTTTACCAAGGCCTATTACTGTACCAATTGATGATTTCAAATCAGATATATTTAAGAATAATTTAGATATAACGGATCTAATATTATCAAAGCATGTGTCTAGACTTCCAAAGGAAGCTTTCTTAAATATGAAGAATTTAAAAAGAATATGGATACCTAAAAGAATAACCTATATTCCTAAGGATTGCTTTAAAGGATGTGATTCATTAGATGAAATATATTATGAAGGTACAAAAGAAGAATTCGATGCAATAGATATATTCTATAAGCAGTATAGAGTTATTCATAAATTAGGTATTAATGATGAAATAGAAGAGTACTATGATCAAGGCAACACCCCATTCATTAATGCGAAGGTTTATTATAACCAAATTAGAAATAAAAAGAATGTAACAGAAGCAATTAAAACTAAAATAATGAAAACACTAGGAGGACATACAAAATGATAGAAGAAAAGTTAACAAAAATTGCTGAAAAGGTTTCAAATTATAATTATGGAAATTATGGTAGAATTTTTACCCCTGAACAGGTATTTTCTGAATATGTGCTTTATTATGAAGGAATTGATTTTGAAATTGATTGTGAGGCCTTTGAGAAGATGATTGATGATTTTTATATGGAAGAAGCAGCTTCTTCATATGAATTTCCAATGCACACATTAAAACTGGATAATCTTGCAAAGGATGAGTATGAATATTTCTATGAGAGATTAAAAGATATATGCATTAAAATTCATGATGCTACTGATAGTAATTGGTTAAAAGAGAAAATCGAGTCTTGGTTCGTTACAAAATAATTAAAAGGAAAACTTAATTAATTTAATATCAATGAAAATATCATATAATTATATAAAGGAATGAGGCGATTTTAATGTTTGATATGACAAAATCAAAGTATGTTGATTACATGGAGTGTAACAATCGAGGTTGGTTAGATAAGAATAGAAGAAATGAAAAGTTAGAAGAAGATTTATCTGAGAATGCTACTGTTCAAGGTGGTATAGAGGCTGGTATTATGGCTCGTGGTATATTTGGAGATTATACTTTAATTGATGATGGCTCAATTGATGAACTAGCATCTAAGACACAATTAGCTATCAATAATCATACCTCAGTCATTTGTGAAGCTACATTCAAATATAATAACAATATCTGTAAGGTTGATATTCTAAAGAGGAATGATGATGGCTCATATTCAATATATGAAGTAAAGGGCGTTACCAATCCTTATACAACAGCCTCAAGAAAGACAATGGATAGAAAATATATTGATGATATCGCATATCAATACTATGTATTGACCAATTTAGGAATTAATGTGACAAGTAACTATCTTGTTTATTTAAATAATGAATATGTATATGATGGTCATTATGATTTGAATAATTTGTTTATTATTGAAAATCTTACAAACGCTATATTATTAGAATTCCCTAATGTTGAATCTAATATAGAAAAGATTAATCGATGCATTAATCAAGCTGAAGAGCCAGAGATTATATTTGCTTCTAAAACATGTAAGGAATGCCCATATAATAAGCATTGTTACAAAGTAAAAGAAGTACCTGAAAAGAATAGTGTACTTGGTTTATATAAGGAAAACAAGAAATATGATTATTTAAACCAAGGTATTAAATCATTTGAAGATTTAAGGAAAAATGGTATTAAGCTAAAGCCCTTTAATCAAAGAATGATTGATTCTAGATTGGATAATTTACCTCCATTTATCAACAATAATGAGTTAAGATATTTCTTAAATAGTTTTAAATATCCTCTATATTTCTTTGATTTTGAAACATATCAAAATGCTATACCAAAAACAATTTGTACAAGACCATATCAACAGATTCCATTCCAATATAGTCTACATATTATGCATGAGGATGGAAGATTAGAACATAGAGAATATCTAGCATCTAATTATAATGAACCAAGATTAGATTTAATTATTCAAATGATTAATGACTTAGGTAATACAGGTTCAATAATCGCATATAATGATTCATTTGAAAAATCAAGAATAAAGGAACTTGCAAGAGACTTCCCTGCTTATTATGAACCATTAATGAATATGCTAGATAGATTTAAGGATTTAGCAGAGGTATTTGAAAAAGGCTATTATTACCAAAAGGAAATATCTAGAACTTCAATTAAGGATGTATTGCCATCATTATTCCCTAATGATCCTAGCTTAGATTATCATAACCTAGATGATGTTCATAAGGGTGATGAAGCATCTAAAGCATTCGTGATGTTACCAACGTTAGATAGTGAATCAGCATATAAATTAAGAAGTTCTTTACTAAAGTATTGTTGTCTTGATACATTTGCAATGGTTAAGATTTATCAATTCTTAAAGAGTTTAGTTTAAAAATATTAGGAGGAGTATAAAATGACAACATGGATTATTAATTTTTATCATACTGAAGCAATGTATAAGGCTGGTATAGTTTCATTCTCTCAGAAGAGAACTGGTTCTAGAGAAGCCGTATACAATGAAGCAAAGAATCTTGCAAAAGCAAGAGGTGACTTTATGTTTGAAGTCGTTCCTGAATAAAGTGGCAATAATTGGTTTTATTGGCTATAATAGTAATTAACAATACATTAAAAAAAGAGGTAGCAGCGATGAAAAAGAATATAGAAGGAATAGAAATTGAGGTAATAAACAATCATAGATTTTACCTTTATCCAATCGAAAAGAAGGATAAACAGCTTAATTTTACTACACCACAAGAAATCTATTATGCAGGTAGGGCAATAGATTTTGTAGCAGGGCAAAAGTCATGGAAAACAACAATTGTTTCATTATTTAATTATTTATATAATATGAATCCTATAAGCGATTCAGAAATAATAAATTATGTCATTCCTTGGCTTGGCAGACCAATTATTAGTAAATCTGAGCATTATAAGGCATCTACTGTATTATGCAATGGGCTTTATATTAATTTAAGCTTTAATTCTACACAGTATTATTGGATACTAGGAGATATTATAGATTTATTTAAAATGGATAGAAATCTTTTTAAGGTACTATTATTCTTTGAACCTATTGCAGAAAATAGGAAATTACTTTCCTATATTAAGGATAAGAATCGTAATCAATTCGAACTATACTTAAAAGAGAAATCATTAAATTTTGCTACTATTATGAAAAATGTAGATACTATTAATACGATTTTTGCCAAAGAATCAAGCTATGTAGATTTATATTATTTTGATGATCACACTAGATTCTACAATGAGGTACATAGATTCCTCAGAAAAATAAGTCAAAAGGGGAAGCTTGATTATGCTCAAAAATTCGAAGGAACGCTCAAGTATTTAAAAGATTTCTATAGTGATACTAAGAATATAGAATTTAGATATTAAGAAAATGGAGGAGGATTTGAAAATGAAGGTAAAATATGTAGTAAAAGATCAAACAACATTAGAATTACAAGAAACAGCACAAAAGGGAGATATCATTGATTTAACAGAAGAGATTTCTATTGATACTTCTAGCATAGAAAAAAGAATTAATGCTGAAATTGATGCAGGTAAGGATAGAATTTATGCACAAAAGATTGAAGCTGAAAAGAAAGCACTAAATGCCGAAACAGAAAAAAATAGGGTTGAATTAAAAGCGGAATTAGAAGGTAAAATTAAAAACCTAGAGAAAGAACTTCAAAAGCAACAAGAATTAAATGCTGAAAAACTAAAGCATGCTGAAGAGAATAAGACACAAGCATTAGTTAACTTATCTAAACAACTAGAAGCCAATTATTCTAAAGAAATTGCTGAATTAAAAGGAAAACTTGAAAGAGCTGATAAAGAAAGAGAATTAGCAGTTGAACAAGAGTCAAAGAAGAACTCTGAAGAACTTTCTAAAAAACAACAGGAGATTTCTAGATTAGAAGTTGAAGCCAAAAATTTCAAGGAAGCTGCTCAAATGGAAAAGAAAATTGCTGTTGAAGAAGAAATTAAAAAGAAAAATGAAGAATTAGCGAAAAAGAATGAGGAAATTACTAAGCTAAATGCTGAGGCAACAGCATTTAAAAAGCAAGCAGAGGCTGATAAGGAACTAGCTGTAAGCAAATCATTAGCAAGTCAAAAAGAATTATTAGCTTCTAAAGAACAAGAAATTATTAAACTAAAAGGTGATTTACAGGTTCAAGAGCAACAAAGCAAAAATGAGCTAGAGTCTCAAAGGAAAACATTTGATACACAATTAAAGCTAATGCAAGAGCAAGTAGAACAGTATAAAGATTTTAAGCAAAGCTTATCGACCAAAAAGCTTGGCGATACTTTAGAAGAGCATTGTTTAAATGAGTTTAATAAATACCGTATGACTGCATTTCAAAATGTGTATTTTGCAAAAGATAATGATGCTTCAAGTGGTTCTAAGGGTGATTTTATTTATCGTGAAAATGGTGAAGACGGCTCAGAGGTTTTATCCATCATGTTTGAAATGAAAAATGAAATGGAGTCTACTGAATCAAAGCATAAAAATGAAACATTCTTTAAGGAACTTGATAAGGATCGAAAAGAGAAAAAGTGTGAGTATGCAGTATTAGTATCTATGCTTGAAAAGGATAATGAGTTCTATAATCAGGGTATTGCAGATGTATCTTATCAATACCCTAAAATGTATGTTATACGTCCACAATTTTTTATTCCGTTGATTACTATCTTACGTAATTGTGCATATAATGCATATAAATATAAGGTGGAAATGAATCAGTATAAAATGGCAAACATTGATGTGACTAACTTCGAAAATAAATTAAACGATTTTAAAACAGGATTTATGGGTAATTATAATTCTGCTGCTAAAAACTTTGAGGAAGCTATTAAGGATATTGATGCGACAATTAAGAAAATGGAAGATATTAAAAAGCATCTACAAACTACTCAAAACCAACTTCGTCTTGCAAATAATAAGGTTGACGAAGTATCTATTAAGAAGCTAACTTACAATAATCCAACCATGAAAAAGATGTTTGCAGAAGCAAAAGAAGAAAATACATCGAGTGACTAGCATTTACACAAATATTTAAGTGTTAATATAAAGGTGGATTTAAAATATGAAATCAAAGAAGAGTATTGAACAAATTGAATATGAAATTTATCATGAATTATGGGAGCTTGTAAGGCAAGAATTTAAAAATGAAAAATTTCAATCATATTATATATTTGAAGGCTTTTTTGATGGCTATAGATTATTTCATTCTGAAGAGAAAGATGACGATTATTATTTGCTGTTAAGAATATTTGATTATATATTTTCATTAGGTGAAAAAGGTAAGATATATTTATGGAACGAAGTATGGGATTCAATAATTTGCCGTGAATTTGATCCACCAACTATTTATAGAGAAGATTTCACAAAGGAGCAATTAGCTTTTATTGATGAAATATTAAGTACAAATGAACAAAATAAAAAAGTATATGGTGAGAATTATTTATATAATAGAAATATAGATATCACTATGAATATAAATAAACCTACAGTTCTTGAAAGAATAAGGCTATCTAGGTTTGAATCAAAACTAAATTTAAAATACTTAGAATTCTTTAGAAATAACCCTGAAGAGTACGAAATGTACTACTTAAATGATTATGATGAATATTTTCTTGATAGATTTTGTTCACAATTACATAAGAATTTATCCTTCGCAATTCTCGATGATTTTACTAATGAATTTTATGGTGTAATATCATTATCTTCAGTAAGAAACGATTCTCTATATAATATCGAATGTTTTATATTTCCAGAGTATAGAGGAAATGGATATGCAAAAGAGGCTGTGAAAGGTTTATTAACTAAGGCAATTAATAAAGAACTATACATCCTATTAGAAACTATAAGAAAAGGAATAGTAGAAAAAGAAGTGGCAAATATAAAATGCATTGAAGCAAAAATACAGACAGATAATTTACCTTCACAAAAACTTGTTGAATCCTGTGGCTTTAAGCTAAATGGTTTAATACCATTTGCAGGAAAGCTTAAAGATAATTATTACGATGAAAAAATGTATCATTTTATTATAAAATAAAAGCAAGAACACAACCTAGTTGATTGATCCTAAGTTGTGTTTTTTCATTCTTGCCATGTATGACTTGTCAGGTTCTAAATTGTGGATTATACTGAATTAGAAGGAAGGCGATATTTAATGTCATATAGTAATACAAAATTAGGTAAGGCTTTAAAAGGCAGTAAGCATTGGATTCAAGAATATATAAATACTCCTTTGTTAACAAAAGAATTAAATGAAAAAATTGAATTTCAAAATATTGAGTGGATTTCACCGCTTGAAAAGGATAATTATAGGGAATACTCTTCTTTAAAGGGGTTAAAAAGAAAGGATTTATATTTAGATAAATTAGATAATAAAAAAATATGGCCAACGGGTAGAATGCCACAATGGGATGCTATTGGAATTGTAGGTAATGACTTAATATTGGTTGAAGCAAAAGCTCATGTCGAAGAAATATATTCTAAAATGTCAGGAATTGATGAGCAAAGAAAAAAATATATTGAGGATTTATTTGGAAAAATCAATTTAAATAAATATTATCAAATAGCAAATAGAATTGTCGTCTCTAAAAACTTGAATCAATATTATATTGATAATGAATTGCCTAATAGGGTCACTTTGATTTTTATATATTTTTTGAATGATAATACTCTTAGTCCAAACTATAAGAAAGATAGATTAAGCTTTGAAGAAGCTTTAGATAAAATTAATAAAGAAATAAATTATAAAAATAAATATGATAACGTTAAAATCATTCTTTTAGATGTTGGAAATAAATGATAACGATTCTAATTCAAAGAATAATGATGATATTAATCCTTGTCAAATTTCAAACAAATTTAATATAGAAATAGAAAAATTTCTATTTTTTGCACTTACAACTAGGCTTTTATAAAATGCCTAGTTTTTCAGTTTTTATGAATTTTTTTACATTCAAATTAGACTTTTTTCTTAATATGTCCAAATAACGTTGTTTTCAGCAATGTTTTTTTCTCTGAAATTCGTATATATATGTATCCAAATTTTTTTCTAGAAGTCTGTATATGAAAAAATGAATTATGAAGGAGTGAAAAAATGAGTAAAGAATTAACAAAAGAAGAATTTTTATCTAGACTAGAAAATAGGACATGTAGATATTTATATCAAGTAGGAGTTATTGCAACACCAAATGATAATTATGTAAAGCACGCTTATGAGTATATTTTAGAAAATGAATTAAGTTGTGAAAAAGAACTTAAGGGGATTAAGGAAATAGTTAGAGAGAAGAATTATAAGGTTGACCATTCTAAAAGCCATTTAGATGAAACTAATAGAATTGAAGAGCATTTAGTAATGCAATTCTATTCAGATAACGGTAAAGGGTATATTAAACGAATATTTGGTAAAATCTTAGATTATCAGGTTCCTATGAAAAATAGTAATGAGGATAAAGGTGTAAAGGCCATTGATTTCATTAATCTTAAGAATAATATATTATATCTATCTGAAATAAAGGCTCCTAATAGTAAGGAATCCCTATTAAAAGCAATCCTAGAAATTCAAACCTATTATCAAATTGTATCCAAAAGTAAATTAAAAAAGGATTTCCATATTAATGACAATGTATTAATTAAAAAGAGTATAGTGATTTACTCAAACACTAAAGCTTATAAGCAATTTCAAAATAATATCTATATAAAGAAGCTTATAGATTTATTTGAAATTGAAGTAATTGTTTTAGAAAATAATGGAGTAAGGAGGGTAAACTAATGAATAATAAAAAAATTAATAGATTTAAAGAAATGATTTGGCTTGCTATGGATGATGATACTATACTTTATAAAAGTCTAATTCCTTTTGATTTAGATAGATATTTTTATGATTTTTATGAATCTGGAAATATTAAAAAAGAATATGTATTATTAAATCAATTATTAAAGCTACTTGGTAATGCGATTATAGATGAATCATTTGATATCCATGAGCTTATACATAAAAACTATCATTTTCATTTAGATAAAAAAGGAGAAGATAATCCATTTGATATTTCAATTTTAAGCTATGATGATGAAATAATCTTAGAAATAAATGAGCTTACAAATGGATACTATCTAAAAACAAATGCTTTTATCATGGATAACTTAGATAAGGAATATTATTTTATGTCAAAGCGGAAAATCCATGTGATAGACCCTAGATTAAATAAAGATCTAAATGATTTAATAGAAATTAATTTAAGATTAAAGAATAATAAAATAACACAATTAATAACAGAAGAAAAAGGAGAATAACAATGACAAAATACAATAGTACATATTATAGAATAATCCCTTTAATGGAGTATTTATCTAATAATTTAGATAAGCTAAATGAATTAATGATGCTTTTAAATATATCATTTTCTACATCGCCAATAGAAATAAAATATGGTGATGATGAAAAGCTTTTAAAGCCTAAAAAAGAATTTTTAATTAAAATCCTAGATTATATAAGAACTATAGATCCTTCATTATTAGAATATAAGAAAAGTAGACATGAATTATATTTTGGAAATAGAGATTTAAAAACAAAAGAGGCTAAGGAGCTAATTGAAAAGATTTATGATACATTAAAGCCTAATTCAAAGCTTTGGTATATATTTGAAGAATTCACTCACCCAGATATTTTCATTGAGGGTGATGACTATATTATCATTGGTGAAGGTAAATGGACAGAGAAATCTATCACCACCCATACTACAAATCTACCAAAAAGATGCCAAATGATAAGACATATTGAAGGTGCCTTAAATTATTCAAATAAAAAGGTATATGCCTTCTATTTAGTAGATAAGAATTGTGGTTATTTAAATGATTTAACTAAAGAAGCATTAGCTAGTCAAATAGATGAAGAGACAATTATGGTTTCAGATAATGAAAAAAAACAAATATTAGATTCCTTCTATGGCTATATTACATGGCAGGATATTAATAATATATTTCCAGATATTAAATTCAAAACTAAGGAAGAAATAAATAATGAGCATAAAAAGTAATGAATTATATAATCATATATTTTCATTAGAGCATTTAAACCATGAATGCTCTATTCATTATTTACAAGAAAAGTATCAAATATCATTTGATTATGCTAATAAATTAAATGATGAAATAAAAATATATCAGGATGAAGATAAATATAATTCATATTTAGATGATATGAAATTATTAGATTTCAATGAATTATTTATTAATAAATTATCTAAAAGATTTAATCTATGTTATGTATTTGTAGAAGAACTATTAAATAGATATAAAGATGAAGAATTAGAATTACCTAATATAGATTCAAAGGATACCTTAAAAGAAGGCAATCTATCATTCTATAATTATTTAATTCAAAATAATTTAATAGATTATTTCTTTCAACCAACAGGTTTAATTCAATATGATGATGTAGATATATTAAATTATGTTAAAGGCTCTAATTCCTACCATTATATTGAGCATAATCCTTTAGATTTTAATTTGACTCCAAATAATAGGAAAATAATAATCCTAGTATTTAACAAAATAGTATCATTTTTTAATATTGATCCTATAATCAATAAATTTGATAAAGCATCTTTCTATTTTGACTCTTATGACTTTGGTTTAAAAGAATCTAAACTAATAGAAATAGACATTAGCTAAATGTCCATATTTTAGTACATAGCATTTCATATAATTTAAATAGAAAGGAATGATTATATGAAGATTATATTTTTAGATATAGATGGTGTATTAAATACATTTGGAGATAAAGAATTAATAAATAATATATTTGAAAAGAAAAAGCTTGAAAGATTAATAAATCTATCTAATGAAACTCATTCTAAAATAATTATTACATCCGATAGAAGAATACATTCTGATGAAAGAATCGTAATTGATGATGTGTTTGATAGATATAACGCTCTAATAGATTATTTATCTTATAAGATACTCTATCGAAATAGAAGTGATGAAATTAGCTATTATTTGAATCATAATCAAAATATTACTAATTATGTAATACTTGATGATAATGATTTAGGCTTTAGCCAAAATCAAGAATTATCTAATCATTTTATAAATACGTATAAAAATGGATTTAGTAATACTGAATATAATCTTGCTAAAGATATATTAAGGGGAAATATGATTATGACAAAATATCAATTGAAGATAAATAATGAAATAGAAGAATTTAATAATTTTAAAGATGTATTAAATAAAGCTAGAGATACAATATTAAATCATATGGAAGAAGAAACTCAATGCTATTGGAATTATTTACCATTTAGTGCAGGAGCTTATATGTCATCCTTATATGATGATTTATCTATTACGGATGAAGAAATAGTCATATTTGAAAAGATACATTTAGTTAAAGAACGCCTATTTTACGATAATGATAGTATATTTAGATACATTAAGAACAATATCAACTATAACAAAAATGAGGCTAGCTTTAGTATTATAAAACAGGATGATGATTTAATACTAATGATTAAGAGAGATAATGATTGTTTAATTACAAATATGTTTTATATGAGAGAAAACCATAATTATTATTTCAAATCAAAACAAGAGGTTGTAGTAAAGTCTCCTGATGATTTTAGAGAGTTAGGTGAAATCGTAGTAATAAATGTTGAATTGAATTGTTTAGATGTCCAATAATATGGACATCCTTTCTTTTATAATTTATAATGAATTAAAGGATGTGTTACGATGCTACAAGAAAAGAAAATTGCTATATTTTATATTCTTGAAATATTAAAGGAGTATACAGATATAGATCATCCATTAACTCAAGCAGAAATAGCTTTAAAGCTTAATATAATTTATCATATTGAGCTAGAAAGAAAAAGTATTGCAGCTAATCTGCAAATACTTTCTGAAGATTTAAATTTTGACATTAATAAATGTCAGGGTGGAGGCTATTACCTTGGTGAAAGAGAATTAGATGAAACTGAAATCAAATTCTTAATAGATGCAATATTCTCATCTAAAATAATACCAGGAAAAGAAGCCCATACTTTAGCTAAAAAGCTATCTAATAATCTATCAAAATATAAAAGAAAAGATTATAACTTCATATATAAATCAGAAGATGTTTCAAGAACAACAAATAAAGAATTATTTTATAATATTGATATTATAAATGAAGCTATAAAGAATAATAAAATGATATCCTTTAAGTATTTAGATTATGATGAAATGGGTAATGAAACTGAAAAGTATGATGGCTTTAGATATAAGGTATCACCATACTTTATGATTAATAATATTGGTAAATATTACCTAGTAGGTAAATATTACAAGTATGATAATCATACTAATTATAAAATGGATTATATAAAGGATATTAAGATAGAAGATGAATCATTAACACCAATTGAAGATGTAAAATCATTAGGAGAAAACTTTAAGATATTTGAATACATTAATAATCATGTATATATCTTTGGTGGAAATGTTATAAATGCTAAATTAGAATTAATATCAAATGCAGCTGTAATGGTATTAAGAGATTGGTTTGGTAAAGAAGCTAGAATAGTAAAAGAAAATGATAAAAGATATGCCTATATCAAATCAGAAGAAAGGGCATTATTTTATTGGCTACTACAGTATCAAGAAGATGTGATAGTTGTAGAGCCAAAAGAATTAAGAGATAGAGTAGTAGAAAGATTAAAGAAAACACTAGAAAGGTATGGTGAATAGAAGATGGCAGAAACAAAAAAGATCAAGTTTATTCTGAGTAGAAAAGGATTTGATAGCGGTTTTGGAGGTATCCCAAGTCCCATATTAAGAGATAATACTTTATTATCAATGCCAATTCCTAATAAAAATGATGATGAATATCCTGATAAAGAAACTTATAAGGATTTAAAATACAATGATAAGGAGTATATTGAAATAATTAATTCTTTAAAGAATTTTAGAAAAAAAGCTAGGGAGACAAATTTCAACTATTGTCACTTAGACCCTGATCTTAGAAAAGATGTTATCGGACGAAATGGTAAGTGGTTTGCAGCTTTTGGTCAGTCTGAAAATGCTCAATCTTATTTAAATAACTGTGATGTAAAAGAGGGAGATATTTTCTTATTCTTTGGTTGGTTTAGAAAACTCAATCCTAATAGTGATAAATGGGAGTTTGAAAAAGGGGAATTTAAAGATTACCATGTTGTTTATGGCTATTTACAAGTAGGAGATAAAGTCGAAAAATATGAAGATATGGAACAAAAATGCCCTTGGCATCCACACAATAATAAAAATAAATATGGAGGTAAACCAAATTGTGTATATATAGCTAAACAGTATCTAGAGCTTGATGGCGTAGAATCAAAAACATATCCTGGAAGTGGAGTTTTTAAATTTAATTCGTCGACAGTACTCACAAATGAGAATAAAAGTAGATCAAAATGGATTTATAGAGGATTCTATGATGCTGGGAACATTTACACAGAAACTAGAAAGAATGCGATGGAAAATGATGAGGGAGTTCAGTATAAGGGCCAGTGGCAAGAAATTGTTTTGAAAAATGATAATAAGAAATTATACAATGAAACACTTGATTGGTTTAAAAAAATGCTTGAATCTAATAAGGATGAGTTACTTAAATCAATAAATCAAGATTATGATGATTAATAGTTTGGATGTCCGTAATTTTGGACATCTTTTTCTTTATAATGAAGGTAAAGGGGGCTATTATGGATGAATATGTATTTGAACTAGATGATGCTATATTTAATAATTCTAATAGAGATATAATAAAGAGAGTGGATTTTAAGAGCCTAGAGGAATTTTATAGATATTGTGATGATATTATTAAAAGTAGAATTAGTCTTATTAAGAAATATAATATGGTTGATTATAATGATTGCTTAAATAGTGATCTATATGAATTAAATAGCTTGCAACCAATTATAATAGATGGATGCTTTAATGATTCTTATATAATAGATGAATTTGCATATTATTTTGAGAATAAATATGATCTACATTCTTTAAAGAATAAGTATGGAATACTAATAATTGATTTATAATACATTGTCCGCTCATATGACATTAAACGTGGAGTGCTGAAAGGAAGCATCACAGAAAACCGAGTAAGGTAAATTACGCTGAGTGGTAATGCTTTCCCTGCGTTATAAATTTTATTAGAGGAGGAATGAATATGAAAACTATAATGGATTTTATACAAAATGGAAATATTACTTTACTAGCTGGAGCCCCTAGAATTGGTAAACAAACATTTTATTTAAACTTTCTGATTGATATTTTTTTAAATAAAAAAGTATGCATTATAAATAATAAGAATGGTAAAAACTTTATTATTAATAAGCTTAATAAAATATTATATGGCGATAATGAAAGAATAAATAAGTTTTCCAATTTCGTAATTTATGAACATGCCACAGACATTGATGATGTATGTAATTTATTGATTAAGCATAAAGACTTTGATTTGTGTATAATTGATAGGATTAATAAAATTAATGGTGATATTTTAACTAATGTTGATAAATTAAGAAAAATATCGATTGATAATGATATTCAATTATTATTGGTTAGAGATACAAATAAAAATAAATATTTTGATGAATTCAAAATCGAAGATTTTAAAATAATGTTAAATAAAGTTGATTTAGTTGATAATACTATATTGGTTGATAGGGAATCATATTATTCAAAGCATGGCGATGAGGAATTACTTGTAAGGCTAATAGAAAACAAGAAAAAAGGTAAAGAATTAAAATATGAATTTAATTTCATTGAAGATTATAGCAGATTGTTTGTCAGTGAAGATGATCATATTGATTCGGAGATTAGAAGTAGTAATTTTGATAAAATTGCAGGCTATGATGAAATTAAAAAAGAATTGTTGTTGGTAAAATCATGGATTGATAATAGAAAGGAAATACAAAAGAAAGGAATTGATATTCCTAAAGGGATACTATTATATGGACCAATTGGTACGGGTAAAACTTTATTTGCTAAGGAGTTTGCGAATCTATTTTCAGATGCAACTATTCTAAAAATTAAAGATGATAGTTATCGGAATGATGATAATGTAAAAAAGACATTTGATTATGCTAGAAGTTTAAAAAGGTTTGTCATTATTTTGATAGACGAATTTGATATATTTGCAAGAAGTGCAGAAAGAGAATTGTTAACTCAACTTGATGGATTAGGTGGTGATAGTTCTAATATATTTGTTGTTGCTACATGTAATGGTTATGACAATCTTAATCCTGCTTTAACACGACGTGGTAGACTTGACTATATCATTGGCCTAGGTAATCCAACAACCGAAGAAAGAATCAATTTATTCAAATATTATTTTGAAAAATATGGAATAGTTGGTGATTATGACCTTGAATACTTAGCATTAATAACTAGCGGTGAAAATGCTGTGAATATCAAAGCGATTGCTAATGAAACTCGATTAAGATTTGGTGAAAAGCCATCCATATCTAATATTGAAGAAATGATTGATAAAATTAATAAAAGAGATAGTGAGTATTATGGAGATGTCGAAGAACATGATAGATATTTAGAAGCAGTTCATGAGGTTGGACATGCAGTAGTTGCTTATTATCATCAGGATTTCTTTAAGTTCTATAAGGCTACATTAGAAGTAAATAGTCTTAGTGGAGGTCTATGTAAAGTTTTTCCTACAGATTATAGACCAGGCTCAACCGAAAGGAATATTGCTGATATTGAAATATCTTTAGGTGGGTATTTGGCATGTTTGATGCTTCATAATCATAGAGATAGAGGGGCAATTTCAGACCTAGAACGTGCAAGAAAACAATCAGCACAGTTGATAAATGATTACGCATACGATGGATTTGAATCTTTAATTAATAATTCTCCGGATAAAACTTCTCCAAACAAAAAAAGGATTAATGAGAAGAAATCAGAAAAAATATTAGCAAAATGTGAGAAGAATGTTAGAAGGATAATTAAAGAAAACAAGGCGAACATAGAGCTATTAGCTAGACAATTGGTTGAAAAGAAAGTATTAACTATTGATGATTTAAAAAGAGTAATAGCCTAAAAGTCCATTTTTATGTACTGTCTTTTTAGTAACATTAGGCTGAAAGGAAGCAACATAGAAAACCGAGTAAGGTAAAGAGAGTGAAGGGTATTGCTTTCCCCACTTTCAAGTAAAAATTATATTTTATTTATGTTATACTATTATAAAGAAATTCATTAATCAGTAATATGAAAAGAGATGAGATAATTTGAAGAATTTATTCGATTTTGCGACTAAAGAATTAAGCCAAGATGCTTTCTTAAGATGGCTATTTGAAAGCTATGATAGTAGTGATGATGAGGTTAAAGATGCCTCAAGAAGCCTTCTAATAGCTTTTATTAATAACCATAAATATACAGTTAATAGCATCCAAAAATTGTGGACTAAGGCACAGGATCATAAGGCTGATATAGTTGTTTGGTTAGAAATGAATGATGGCTATAAATATGGCATCATAATTGAAGATAAAACATATTCTAGCGAGCATAATCAGCTTTTAAAATACCAGTGCATATTTGAAAAAGATAAATATTGGAAAGAGAATACTAACGAAAGAAAATATATCTTTTATAAAACCAGCTTTATTCAAGACTGGGAAAGGGCAACAGTTAAAAATGCTAAATGGGAATTGTTTGATTTAAAAAGAATAAGAGACTTTTGGCAAAGGTATTCCAATGGCTCTAATCTGTTATTAAACTGGTATGCTAATCACATCAATAAATTATATGAGTTTTATTCAAATACAGAATTAGTTACTGAACCTAATTCTAAATTTAATACTATTGCTTGGTTTGGCTTTTTCAACAATGTATTAAAGGAAAGATATAAAAATGATTTTAAAATATATGTAGAAAATTCAAACTATGGCTATTCATATATTACATTTAGACCATTAATACCAATAGCAAAGGAAGATAATACTCCATATTTGGAAATAACAAGTAGAGATTGTAATGTATACGCTGATGGCAAGATTATAGGCACTAATTTGATAGCCAAATGGTTAGTATATGGTATGGAGTGGAGATTTAAAGAGTATAGTATAAAATTATATGTGGATAAATTAAGAGACACTCTTGATGACATACAAGATTCATTATTTATAAGTGATAGAAAGTTCGATAAAGTAATTGCCCATACAGAAAAAGAAGAAATAAAATCAAAGGAAGAATTCCTTTTGAAACTTGATAAAATATTAAATGACTATAAAAGAATTTATGAGGCTGCTAACATAGAAAGCATAGATCTCGAATATAAATATAACAAATCACATGATGACAAAATTGAAATTATTAAAAACCTTTCAAATAAACTTAAAGAGGTAAAAAGTGAAGATTTTAAATATAAAGAAATTGGTTGCTATAATTTAGAAGGAGTTTATAAATCATATTTTAGTTCCTATATAAATATTGAAGATAATGGATTAACTCTTGAATCATACATAATGAATGAGCCAACTGATAGAGAATATGATGGCTTCCCATTTGAAGAGGCGGATATCTTATACATTGCATTATGGAATAGAGGAAATCGTGATTATGACTTTGACAAATTTATTACCCCTGATTGCAAAAAGATTGTAACAGAAGGAAGAAATGCTTGGGGTAAGCACTATATTATCAAAAGGTATGATTTAAAAGCCAATTCCTCTGAATTTATAATTAAGGCTGCAGTCGAATTTATTACTGAAGAGGTAAAAAAAATATACTCAATCTAAAAATATAACTTTTTAATATAATAGATTAAGCACATTTTAAAAGGTGTTTTTTTATTGCTTAAAGAGGACATTTTATGTCCTATATATATTATGTATAATATATATAAACTATTGAAAAAAGGCCTAAAAAATGGTATAATTTAAGTACATAAAGGCAGTACAAATTATATATAAAGGAGAAATAAAAATGGCATTTAATATGAAAAGAAAGAAAGAATTGGATAATGCAAAGGCTATGTCAAATTCTTTATATCCTGGAGTTGAGCATGATGAAATTGCCCTAAGGGAAGTTGAAGAAGCAAACAGAAAATATATCTATGAAGAAATAGATGCAAAGGAATTTTCCAAATTAATTGGAGAGATCGCAGATCGTGAGTTAGAACGTGGAATGGCATCTAAAAGGGAAAATAAATAATGAGTTATATAGAAGGTGCTTTGCAAAGCACTTTCTTTTATCTAAGAAAATTGAGGTGGTTTAATGGATAAGTATAAATTTGTAAATGAAAATATTACTGATGCAGGTTTAATGCAAACACTTATTGTTTCTATTATGCATAATTATTTAGGATTATCAGGTTATAAATTAGATGATATGGAAAGAATAGCTTGGAAAATAAAAAAACAATGGGGTTATGTTTTTGAATTTAAATATGAAAATTTTAAGAAACAGAGCGTTATTGAAAACTATCATTTAATTCCAGAAACAGATGTATATGTAAAATTAAATAGCCCAAAAAATATTACTTTTGTTTTCGACAAAAAAACAAAACTCAATCTCCAAAGATTCCTATTTTTAAAAGCCTGGGCTTATGATGTTTTTGATGCTTGGAAGCCGGGTGATGAACTTTATTTAAATGTAATGACATGCAAAGACAAATTTGAAAGAAATTGGGCTGAGAGATTTGCAATAGAACTTACCCTTTCAGATGTAGATTACCAAAGAATAAAAGATGGTTCTAAAGCTGGAGATATTCTTGCAATCAAAAAAATAATGGAACCAGAGCTTTATGCAATACGAGAACACGAATATGAAGAAGAAAGGTGGATTGATAGAAAATGGATGAAACCAGACTTCTAATAAAAAAAAGGGCGTGTGAAATATGGCAATTACAGAAGAAGAAAAAATTAGAAGAATAAAAATTATTGAGAAAACTTTTAATATTGTTGGCGCAGGTTATGGCAAAGAAATTTCTCCAGTTGTAAGAAAAGCACCATACTGGGAGCAATATATAATTGGTGATATTACATTAGAAGAATTAAATAAAGCTGTTCATAACGATATAGCTTCGAATTAGGAGTGACGAATTAATTAAAGCCATAGAGAGTATATGAAAAAAAGAAGGGATGTGGAACTGCTACATCAATTACTAATATTTTTATTAAGGCTGGTATAGAATGTAGCATAATTGAACGTTGATTTTTACCCTGTATTGCATTTCTTTGCAATACAGGGTAAAATATAAATGCCGAAACGAAGGCTTTAATTTTGGCTATATGCCAGATCAATAATTGTCGCTTCCCTATAGGCGACTAACAAGTGGTAGGGGTTCATAAAATAATTGTCGCTTCCCTATAGGCGACTAACAAGTGGTAGGGGTTCAAAAAGGGCGTATTGCCCTTTATTTTTTTGTATTAAATGGGGACATTTTAAGTCCTTATATATATTATATATAATATATATAAAATGTTGAAAAAAGACCTAAAAAATGGTATAATTTAAGCATCAAAAGGCAGTACAAATTATATATAAAGGAGAACATGAAATATGGCATTTAATATGTTAAGAAAGAAAGAAGTTGAAAGAGCTAAGGCTATGGCTCATTCATTACATCCAGAAAATAATATTCCAGATAGTGATGAATTAATTGCATTACAGAATCGTTACATCTATGAAGAAATAGATGCAGAAGAATATGCAAGGCTTGGTAAAGAATTAGCTATGCGTGAATTAGAAGAAGCAATGAAGGAAAGAAAAAATAATAATCAATAGGAGCAGGTATAATGGATAGATATAAATTTTTAAATGAAATAATTACTGATTATGTTTTATTTAAAACATTAGAAGAAGAAATAAGAGATACTCTACTTTTATATAGTCATAAAGATGATTTACGTGTTCTTTCAAATAAAATAAAAGAACAATGGGGTTATTCTTTTGACTTTGAGTATTTAGATTTTAATAAGAAGAATGTAATAAGCTTATATGGTAATAATAATGATTTTGATGTTATTGCAACCTTAAATTCAGAAAAAAATATTTCATTAAAATTTAGAAAAGGGTTAAAGCCTAACTTCTACAGATATTTATTCCTAAAGGTTTGGGCTTATGATGTCTTTGAAATGTGGAATCCTGGAGATGAAATCAAGCTTTCTGTTAAAAAGAATTTTTCTGAATATGATGAACTAGCAGAAAGGTTAGCTATAAGTTTGACTGTTTCAAATACAGCTTGGAACGCCAAATTATGGGGTGCTACAAATATAAAGTTAGATTTTATATATTTAGAACCAGAACTTGAAGAAATTAAAAAGAAAGAATATGTTGATAAGAAAGGAATGATGCGAAGATGGAATCTTGTTTCAGTAATGAAAAAATAAGAGCATTAATGCAATACGGTGGAAGAAATTATTCATCCACTGTTGTTGATTTTCTAGTGAAGGAGTTGATGTAATTATGTCAATTACAGAAGAAACGATTAGAAGAAGAAAAGAAATCAATACAGATTTAAATATTATTGGAGCTGGTATGGGTGGTGAAGTTCATAAAGAACTTAAAGAACTTCTAGCACATGAGCTTTGGATAAATGGTAAAATATCACATAATGAGTATATAAATTTAATACATAATTATGTAGAATCCTTTAGAAAGGAAAAACAGTGATTACAGAAGAAGAAAAAATTAGAAGAAGAAAAATCGTTGAAAAGAACTCAAATATTACAGGAGCTGGTTTTGGAGAAGAAATTGATTCATCCATTAATAACCTTCCAGAGGTTGGAAAATGGATTAATGGGGAAATTCAATTTGATGAATATCAAGAAGCAGTAATTAAGTTTATAAAGAATTTATAATATTTGAATTTCTTTGCAATTTATAGTAAAATATATATGCCATAAAAACGGCTAAGAACTTTGAATGATTGTCGGTTTCCTGTAGCCGACTAACAAGTCGCAGGATTAAGAAATGATTGTCGCTTCCCTGTAGGCGACTGATAAGTCGCAGGGTTAAAAATTAGGCTCGTTGACAAGCCTTTTTCTTTTTCTCTGAATGAGGGATAGAGGCGAGTACTTTAGTTTATTTGAAGCCGAAAGCCCGCTAGCTCTGCTACATTCCCATACTTTAATCTTACTATTTAATATGCTACAATATTAATGTTTTGTGAGGATTCAGTTATGGATAATATATTAAATTTAAAAACATATAATAAATATTTAAACCTAATAAATGAAGGATTAGTAATCATACCAGATAATAAATTATCATCATTAATAGATGATGTAAATAATGCATATCGAGATAAGCCTATAATGAAAAAGAATGAGGTACATGAGGTAACCCTAAAAGCAGGAAAAAAGGTGAGAATTACCTCTCGTGGATCCCTAAGAGATATAGAAATCGATGGCATAACCTATGATTCAATTGAACAAGCAGCTTGCTCTATATATGACCCATATAGCAGCTACCATGACCTATATCATGAAATAAGAGAAAACGTATATGAATTTACTCTAATTCCCATAGTAGATCCTCGTACAGATTCAATAAGATATACAATATCAAAATACTCTAAAGGTCTAGAAAAATACTTTGACCCTAAAAAGGTAATAAAGGCAGTATATACAATAGATAATATACTATTCTATGTAAAGGATAATGATGATATCCTAAGAAAACAATACTTTAAAATAGGTGCTATAAGCCTAAATGATGTCCTACCCCTAATATGTAAAAAATATACAGAAAGAAATGGCACAAATAAAGAATTCTACCTAGCATTCTTTATCCAGGATGAAGATTTACCATTTACAATAGGGGCATGCAAAGAAGATTTTTATTGCCTAAAGGATATCCTA
This sequence comes from Anaeroplasma bactoclasticum, assembly GCF_003550015.1. Lineage (GTDB taxonomy): Bacteria > Bacillota_I > Bacilli_A > Acholeplasmatales > Anaeroplasmataceae > Anaeroplasma > Anaeroplasma bactoclasticum. Next base: position 14,433 of record NZ_QXEV01000005.1, on the reverse strand, counting down.
AACAAAATATCATTTAAAGGAACAACTCCTCTAAAATATATGCTATTTAGACAATTATCAGACTCACCAAACCTAAAGCTAAAGGAAAAGGAAAAGCTTGCTTACTCCATCCAAATGCAGCTAACATGCAAAAATAAAAAAGAGCTATGCAATGAACTGGATATAACCTTAGATGATTATGATACAATGATGGAAAGGCAGCTATTAGATATAAAAAACCAAAAAGGCAAAACCATCACAAGACATCATATAACAAAATATTTACACATAACTGAAAATGTAAATGAGCTAAAATTCTATGAAAAAACGAATCTTTTATGGAAGGTAAAATACAATGACATACCAGATTCAATATAATACCAAAACCTCACAGGCAATCCTACAATCCCTAATACTACTATTAGACAATGTAGAGCTAACCTATGAAAAATTTGCGGAGGTATCAGAGCTATCCCAAAGAACCTATAATGAAATACTTCATGATCTAGCAAATCTAATAGAAAAAATAAACCTAGGTGAGCTACATAAATACACCTATGATGTAATCGCTAGGGGAACCTCCTACAAAACCTATTCCTATAAGCTATTAACCTGTGATACACAAGATTTCGATTATTACAACCTATCAGATGAGGAAAGAATCAAATATTCTCTATGCATAGTATATCTAAAGCTAATAAACCATCACTATGTAAGCTATGATTCTTTAGCAAAAATATTACCAGACTTTAAAAGAAAAACATTCTTCTATACAATAGAAAAGCTAAAGGAAATTGTATCCGAAGACTTATACAAGGATGAATTTCAATCCTATGTCATAGAGGATTTTGATGAATAAAAAAATGCAATTACTCACTAATTGCATTTTTTACATTATCTATAAGCTCACTTGTTAAAACAACATCTAAATCATCATCTAATTCTTTGATTTCCTTATCACTAGGAAATCTTTTTTTATTAAATAAGGCATCAATCCTACCAATTCTTGCAAACTCTAAAACAATCCCTAAGGCATCACCATTAATACCTAAAAGACCATTTAAATCAATATATCTTTTATTATCCTTAAAATAAATAAATCCCTTTTCCTTTAAGTCTTTATAATAATTCTCTCTAATCTTAAAGGTAAATGATTTCATCTCATACCCAGCATAAATATAACAGCTACTATGATTCAGCATATAATCAATAGAAACCTCGAAAAAATCAGCTAGCTGCTTAAGTGTTGCAGTAGATGGGTCCCTTGTTTCATTTTCATATCTATTAATTGAATTATGATTAATACCAATTTGAGTTTCTAAGCCTCTAATTGAATATCCACGTTCCTCACGTAGCTCCTTAAAACGATTCATAAACTATCACCATGTTCATTATAATCCATTAAAAAATAAAAATCAACAATTTGCCTCCATTTTGGTTGCAATGGTGTTGACAATAAGGTGGCAATGATGTAAAATGAAATTGCCTCCAAAGAGGTGGCAAAGGAGAAATAGCATGGATAAAGAGAAAATAAAGGAAGATTTTATAAACGCCTTTGGGCATGAAAAATGGGATGAAGAGGAAATGCTTGAAAGACTTATCCCAATTCATAAGGAATTAGCAGAATACTTAAATGTTCCAATGATACCAGTGGTGGTAGAGGATATAGAAGAGGACTCAAGATTTTATTTTAAGGAACAATTTATTGTCATCTCTAAAAGAATGCTAAAGGATTTTAATGATGCAGTGAAATCATTTGTCCATGAGGTTAGGCATGAGTTTCAAATATTATGCTGTATAACAGATAAATATGATAATAAAGTAAACCCAAAACTATTATTACAGTGGATGAATGAAATCCCCTATATCCTAACTCCAGTAAATATTCAGGATGAAAATTCTATGAATAAATATTATGCAATGTCCTTAGAACTTGATGCTCATGCATTCTCTAAATGGTATTTGAAGAAGTATTTAGGAATAGAAACTCATTTTCCAAATAAGGATTATGACAAAATAATAGATAAATATATAGAAAAATATATTAACAAATAAGAATAAAAGGATTATTATCCCTGAGCCTTCCAAGCCGTTTTTTACTATTAGGCTAAAGGAGGAGATAGGATGAATAATAAGTTAATTATTTATTTAGTATATTTATTAAGGCTTAAGGATATGAAAATCATAAATGAAGAACAATATGGAAAATTAAAAATGCATTTTTATTGTAAGTTTAAGTAAGAAAAGGAGAAAGTAAAATGGTAGTAGAAAAGATAAAGGCAACCCCAACATTATATGGTAGAAAGCAAGAACAGACACAAAAGCTAAAGGTAGCAGCTTATTGTAGAGTATCTACAGATACAGAAGACCAAATGAATTCCTATAACTCTCAAATGAGCTATTACAAGGATCTAATTACTAAAAATAAAGAATATGAATTTGTTGGAATCTATGCTGACCCAGGAATTACTGGTACCTCAACCGCTAAAAGAGAGGAATTCCAAAGAATGATTGCGGATGCAAAAAATAAGAAAATAGATTTAATTTTAACAAAATCTATCTCTAGATTCGCAAGAAACACCCTAGATACCCTAAAGTATGTAAGAATGTTAAAGGAGGTTGGTGTTGCAGTTAAATTCGAGGAAGAAAACATTAATACAGTTTCTATGGATGGAGAATTACTTTTAACCATCCTATCCTCAGTTGCTCAACAGGAGGTCCAAAATATTTCAGCCAATGTAAAGAAGGGCTTAGATATGAAAATGCAGCGAGGAGAGCTAGTAGGCTTTAATGGCTGTCTTGGCTACAATTATGATATTGAAAAGAAAACCTTGACGGTAAATCCTGAAGAGGCAGTAGTAGTTAAATATATATTTAAAAGATATATCGATGGTCTTGGTACTCACATGATTGCGAAGGAATTAATGAAGCTAGGATATAAAACCAAAAAAGGAAATACCCGTTGGAGCTCCTCAACTGTAGGTGATATTCTAAAGAATGTTAAATATAAAGGAGACCTAGTATTAGGTAAAACCTATACCCTAGATCCAATATCTAAAAAAAGATATGATAACACCGGACAATCAGATATGTATTATATTAAAAACCACCATGAGCCTATTATCGATTCTGATACCTTTGATTTAGTCCAAGAGCTTATAAAGAAAAAAAGAGACTACGCATTTAGAAGAAATCCAGAGGATTATGATTTACCAAGAATGCCATATAAAAGAAAATATGCCTTTACTGGCCTAACCTATTGTAACTATTGTGGCTCTAGATTAATGAAAAGAGTAGTATTTGCTGGAACTAGGAATGAAAAACAGGTTTGGTGCTGCTCTAACCATATAAGAAACGGAGCCCCTGCCTGCCCTGATGCTAGAAACATAGAACAAAAGGTTATTGAAGAGGCCTTTGTAAAATCATTTAATATGCTGGCTAAATCAAGTGCTAAGGACATAGATGAATTTATAGGTGAGGTATCATTTGCTCTATCAGGGAAGGATTATACAAAAAGGCTTAAGGAAATTAGTGAGAGAAAAAATAAAATAGAGCGTAAAAAGAATAATCTACTTGAAATGAGATCTGATGATCTTATTACAAAGGAAGAGCTATATCAAAAAATGTCTAGCATTAATCAAGAGCTTGAGGCATTGAATAAGGAAGAGGCTGAAATTAATTCCTTAGATAAATCAAATAATAGCTTTAGAGAAAAGGCTATGGATTTTAAAAATACCCTAATGAATTCTAATTTGCTTGAATCCTTTGATAGAACTATTTTTGAATCATCAGTTGATAGAGTAATCATTGGAACTGATAGTGACTCTAACGGAATTACATTAGTATATAAGCCAGAATATAGCACTGATGAAAGAAAATTTGATGGAAAATATGGTCCAATCAATTTTAATATGATAACTCACTTTTGTTGTGAAAATGCCGAAGAAACAAATGATGCGCTAAAATATATAAATTCTGACATGAAGGAGATGTTTACCTTTAATTTGCCATATGAGCATTTTACATTCTTACCAGATAGTGAGGGCTATAGTACTGCGAAGGTCTTGAAGCACACAGTTCCAGTTAGAATAATGATGGCCACAAAGTAGAGTGCCAAGTGTCAGTGCCATGTGTGGTGTATGATTGGCACTAGAAAGGATGAAAATGGATATTAAGGATAGATTATTAGAATTATTAAATGAAAAGGGATGGACAATAAATAAGCTTGCATATGAGGCAGGATTAACAGCCTCAACCGTATATTCCATAGTGAATAATGGTAATTCCCCAACAATACAAACCCTAGAAATTTTATGTGAAACTCTAGGAATAGGAATTGGTGACTTTTTTAATGACACCTTTGACCTATCAAGTGAGGAAAACACATTGCTTTCTAATTACAATACTCTATCTGAGGGGAATAAGAAAATTGTCCAAAATATTACATTACATATATCCGAATGGAAATGATTACGAAATAGCGTATATACTATTACGATATATCGTTCACTAAAATTTTAAGATCAATTTATAATAGCCTGGTAGTGAGGTGCATTTTATGTCTAATACTGCCAGGCTTAAATTTTATAGTACAGTAGAGGCTAAGAGGATAAATTGGCTTTGGCAGCCCTATATCGCATATGGAAAGCTAACCATCATTCAGGGTGACCCAGGAAGTGGAAAAACAACATTAGCCATTCTTTTAGCATCAATACTTTCAAATGATGAATCAAGTATAAAAATAGAAGGTCTAACAAACAACAAAATCAATATCGTATATCAGACTGCAGAGGATGGTATAGAGGATACAATCAAGCCAAAGCTAGATAAATTTATGGCAAATTGTAATAGGATATCCTTCATAGAAAATGAATCCTACATTGATTTATCTAATGAATCTATAAGAAAAATAATAGAGATATCTAATGCTAAACTATTAATATTAGACCCGATTCAATCCTTCTTAGGTAAAGGTAAAAGTATATTACAGGTTTCAGATATAAGACCACTTTTAAAAAATCTAGTGACGATAGCGAATGATACAGGCTGTGCGATAGTTTTAATTGGACATTTAAATAAAAGTGAAAGAAGTAAGGATTTATATAGAGGACTAGGAAGTGTAGATATTGCTGCTATAGCTAGAAGTGTTTTATTTGTAAAAAAATCAGAAATAAGCCCAGATATAAGAATCATATCTCAAATAAAAAATTCACTAGCCCAAGAGGGATGCCCTAAGGCATTCAAGCTTATGGATAATGGAAATATTAACTGGCTAGGAGATTACCTAGAGGAAGAATCTCCTCAGGATTTTGATGATACTACTATTGCCAAGGATTTAGTCATAGATTTCTTATCTGATGGTAAAAAGCCAATCTCTGATATACAAAGCCTAGTAAAGCCTTATATATCTAGAAGAACATTATTTAGATTAAAGCACCAGCTAGATATAAAAACTGAAATAGAAAATAAAATTTGCTATTGGAAATTATAGGAGTAAATTATGGCAACTGAAGAGGAAAAACAAAAGGTCAGGGATAGACAAAAGGGCTATAGACAGGATGAAATCGTAGTAATAAAGGCTAAAGAGCCAGTATCCCTAAGAGATACAAGAAGTGAATTAAGAGTATGTGCATACTGTAGAGTATCTACAGATAATATAGAACAAACATCATCCTTTGAGTTACAAAAGCTATATTATGAGGAATATATCTCTAAGCATGATAATTGGAAAATGGTAGATATATTTTCAGATGAAGGAATATCTGCAACATCCCTATTGCATAGAGATGGCTTCAAAAGGATGATAGAGGAATGTAAGAAGGGGAGGATTGATTTAATAGTAACGAAATCGGTATCTAGATTTTCAAGAAACGTTGTTGACTGTATTGATACAATAAGAATGCTAAAATCACTTAATCCTCCAGTAAGAGTATTCTTTGAATCAGAAGGAATAGATACTGCAGATTCAACATCGGATGTAATGCTAAATATTCTAGCAATATTTGCCCAGGAGGAATCTCATACTAAATCTGAAATTATGCAGTGGTCAGTGGATAACCGCTTCGCAAGAGGTAACTTTTTAACCCCTAGATTATTTGGCTATAAAATCGATAAGGATAAGCCAGACCGCTACATCATAGTTGAAGAGGAGGCTGAAATCATCAGGCTAGTATTCTCTATGTATGTTACAGGCTATTCACCAAATGAAATTGCAGATACTATGATGCGCCTTGGCTATGTTGCCAATATTAAAGGAGAATACAAGTGGACTTCAGCCACAGTAAACAACATTCTATCTAACGAAAGACGAAGTGGAATGATTATCGCAAGAAAAACTTACACTCCAGATTTCACTACCCATAAGGTAAGAAAGAATGTTAACCAAAGAAATAAATACCAAATGGTGAACCATCACGATGGTATAGTCGCAAGGGATATATACAACGAAGCCCTAAGAATAAAGGAGCTACGACGCCATAGAAATTATGATATCATACCATCCCTATCTGTAATAAAGGAAGGGGCTTTAAAGGGCTTTGTCCCTGTATCCGTAAAATATTCAGGCTTTACTATAGATAATTATTTATTCGCAAGTGACTTTGCCTATGAATTAGATTCAAATGGTAATAGAAGAGAAGAAAAATCAAAATCAATTGATAAAAATAGGCTATCCGCCTTCGATTTAACAGGCTTTGAAAAGGTAGATTCTCAACTTCTAGCATCCTATGAAAGACCAATTCTATGGTTTAGTAATAATAAAATGTATTTCAATAGAGCCTGTATCGATAAAATGAATGGTGCCCATTATATAGAATTATTATTTGAACCAAGAGAAAAGCTACTCGCAATAAGAAGCTCAAAATCAAACCACCAATTCGCGATTAAATGGGTAATCGATAAGGATGATAAGCTAACTCCATCTACTAAAACCTCATCAGGAATATCTGAAATCTTATTTGATACTATGGAATGGGATAATAGCCTAAGATATAGAATGTTTGGAGTTAAAAGGCAAAAAAATGATGACATAGTAGTCCTATTTGATCTAAATAATGCAGAAGCATTAAAAAGAGAGGAATATCAAATTATAGATACAAATGAAATCAAGCATAAAACCATATCCTTATATGATGATTATTACATGAATCATTTTGGTAATGACTTTTATCAGGATATTTATTCAATGAGGCTATATTTAATGGATGTATTCAAAAAATGGAATCTGGATGCCAATCTAATCTCAGTTGAAGGTGATACTGAATGGATAACTATTGCCAAGCAAACTGTAGATAAGCATCTAGCTAAGCTAATGGAGGTTGAAAATGAGCAAGGATGATTTAATTCTAAAAAAGGAAGATATTGATGGAGATGAGGATGTAGATGAGGTTGAAGAATTCAGCTTTAACGGCTACCAGGTAGTAAGAAGAGAATTCTATGCCCATACCTTTGATGCGGCAATAAGCTTTAAATATGATAGCTTCACCTTTAATACAGCCTGTATCAATAAGCTAGATACAATGTATGTCCATCTTTTAGTAAATCCTACTGAAAAGAAAATGGTCATAAGGGGCTGTGATGAGGATGCTAAGGATGCAGTTAGATGGTGTCGATTCAACAAAAAGCTAAATAAAAGAATGCCAAGAAAAATCCTATGTCGCTTGTTTGCTGCTAAGGTATATGATTTATTAAACTGGTTTGGAGATTATAAATATAAGCTTCAGGGTAATATAGTAAAAACCCCAGAGGAAAAGCTTATTGTATTTGATTTAACTGAGACAGAGGTTTATTCACCAGTAGATAAGGATGGTGTATCAAAGGGGCAGGTATTCTTCCCAGAGGATTGGAAAAACTCCTTCGGTATGTCTGTTGAGCAGCATCACCAATCTCTAGTTCTAAACCTACTAGATGGCTACCAACGCCTAGAGGTTCAGCAAAAGCGTCAATCCCACGGAAGAAGAATTACTAATGATTCTATTAAGGCAAAGGATGGTACTAAATAATGACTGATCTAAGAAGAATCACAACCTCCTTAAGCTATAGTGGAGTCATAAGAATTTCCATAACAACCCTAGAGCTTTTAGGCTACCCTAAGGATTTATTACTTTTAATTAATGAAAAAATGCACAAAATAGCCTATGAGCCCTGTAGTGATAAGGACAAAAGAAAAATAAATATCAAATATTCAGATTCAACAATTAATAATGGAAGAATAATTAATTCCTATCGTTTTACAAAAAAGGTATTTCAAATCGAAGGCTGGGATACCAAATATAGGTATCAAATTCCAGGAAAATATATAGAAGACAAAAAGGTAGTAGTTTTCAATTTAAAGGAGGCTCATCCGGTCAAAAATAATACCTATAGTGATGATGAGGATGAGGACCTTCTATACGATATAAATATTTAAGGAGAAAAGAAAAATGGAAGAAAACATTATGGAAATGGATATTGATCCAGTAGATATTATTATTCAAAAAAGAGAAGAAATGAATATAAGCCCTAAGCAGGTTGCTGAAGCCATAGGTATTAGTGAGGAGTATTATAAAAAAATAGAAAAGAAGATAGCTCCTATTACAGAGGTATCCGCAGAAAAGTTATCTGCATTCTATCAAACAAATATAAGAACTATCAAACGAGATCGTCATGCTATTAAACCAAAAAGATCCTATAAAACTAAACAGGATGTCATACCAAAAAGAAAGCCTGAGGAGCCAGACTTTGCAGAACCACAATATAAGGTTTTAAATAGAGAGCTTAAAAGACAAAATAAAATTTTAGCTCAAGAGGTAATACGCTTATCCAATATTATTGAAAAAATATTAACTATAGGAGAGACAGTAGATGAATATACTCCAGGCCTAATGCCATCTGAGGAGGAGTAATATTTATGGCTGATGACTTTAGAATATTAAGATTAAAAAGAGAAGAAAGAGGATACACTCTATCTAAGGTTGCAAGCGACATAGGAGTTTCAACATCAATGATATGCAAGCTTGAAAAGGGAGTAACCTCCTTCACTAAAGAAGTTGTTGATAAGCTAAATAGCTATTATGGAATAAAGCTAGTCCCCTTAAAATATAAATGCTCATTAACTGTATATACCGATAGAAAGGATTGGTATATGAAAATAAATGATGAGCTAAAGGAAAAAAATAAAAAGCTTATTAATAGAATCAATGAACTAGAAAAAGAAAATAGAAAGCTTAAGCTAAGAGTCAATGCAGTAGAAAAGGCAGTATCAGGTAATTATTCAATGGCTTATAGGCCTATCAATAAAGCAAAAGAATCAAATGATATTTAATAATTCATAAAAGAAAGATTTTGTATGAAATATTTATTACATTGCTCAATAAGCCTTTAAAAAATTGGACATTTTTGTTATAATTTTAACGATTGTGATTAAAAATATAACGATGTTCAATTTTTTTATTTTAATAATACTAAAATGATTTTTGGAAAAGAGGTAATTAGATATCATGCCAAAATATGAAGTTGAAATAACAGAATATCTTCAAAGAAGAATAACAGTAGAAGCCGAAAGTGAAGCTGATGCAGTCTCTAAAGTTGAAGAAAATTATAATAACGAAAAAGAAGTATTAGATTATAGTGATCATACTAAAACTGAAATAGAAATATATAATCCTAATAAATTTAAATCTAAATTGGATTTATTAATGGAAAGAATAGATAAATTTAATAAAGATAGAGATTGGGACCAATTCCATACACCAGTTAATTTAGCTAAATCTATATCTATAGAAGCAAATGAATTACTTGAATGTTACCAATGGAATGATAATGCTAATATAGAAGATGTAAAAGAAGAATTAGCTGATGTAATGAATTATTGTTTACAAATGTCTATGGTTCTAGGAGTAGACCCAATAGACATTATGAATAAGAAAATGGATAAAACTGAAAAGAAATATCCTATAGAAAAGTCAAAGGGAGTATCGACAAAATATAATAAGTTATAGATTAATATAAGCAAAAAGGCGTTTTCGTGAAAAGCTGTAAAAGAAATCTATAAATAAACGCGCATAGTAAAATTTAAAGTTGTAATTATGGTAATAAAATTATTAAAATGATATAATATAAAATGTATATTATATCGTATTGTTTTGTATTAGAAAATCTAAAAGGAGGATAAGAGTATGGAGAATGTTTTTGAAAAATATACAAATGAATTTTTAACATTTAAAGACTATAAGAATAATGGACTAAATGGAATTGCTCTTTATCCTGCTATGATGATTGATGAAATGCAAAAATGTATATTGGAAGAAATACTAAAAATTTATGAAAAAAAAGAAAATTTAGTGTTGCTTGATCCTTTTCATGGAGCAGGAACAACATTATTAATAGCAAAACAATTGGGTGTTAATTCAATTGGCTTTGACATTAATCCATTGGCTAATTTAATTACAAAAGCAAAACTATATGATTATGATAGAGATGAATTAATGTCTGATAAGAATAAATTGTTTGATATGTTGGATTCTAATATTAGATTTCACTTACATAGTTTTGACAAAATTGATAAATGGTTCAGATTAGATATTATTGAAAAGCTATCTAAAATAAGATTTTGCATAATGAAGATTGAAAACAAGTTCAATAGACTTATATTTTGGACAATTTTTTCTAATGTTGTACGAAAATTTTCTAATTCTAGATCGTCAACATTTAAATTGCATATGAAGGAAAAACAAAAAATAGATTTAATGACAGATAATGTTATATTTGAGTATAAAAAAGAATTGGAGGACGCATTAACAAAGTTATCTTATGATGCTTGTTCTGTGAGCACTCAATTGCTTTGTGGCGATTCTTTAAAACTTCTTGATAGTATTAAAAATGAATCTATTGATATAATTTGTACTTCTCCACCTTATGGGGATAATTCTACGACTGTTACATATGGACAGTTTTCTAGTTTGGCTTTGCGATGGATTCCAAGAGAAGATCTTGATGGTTATGCTGCATCGGTAGACTATAATTATTCGTCTATTGATAAATTAAGTTTAGGTGGCAGCAAACGTAAACCATCAAACAATTTAGTATATTTGAATGAATATTTAGAATTGATTTCTAAATCAAAGCAACAAAAAATCATTAATTTTACAGAGGATTACATTGACGTCTTTGAAAAATTATCATCTAAAATAAAAAAAGGTGGATATATTATTTTTACAGTAGGAAATAGAAAAGTTGATAATCAATTATTCCCTTTTGTAAAAATAAATGATGAGCTTGCAACTATGTATGGTTTTTCAAAAGTGACAGAGTTAAAGAGAAGTATACTTCGAAAGAGAATTGCAAAAAAAGTATCAAGCGTTGATTCTAAAGCTGTTGAGTCAATGTCTGAAGAATATATATTGATTTATAAAAAGGAAGGGGAAAATCAAAATGCCTAATTTTTCTTTTAAGATATCTGCTAGGTTAATGAGTCATCTTGGAGAAGCTCTTATTTCAGATGAACTAGTGGCATTGCTTGAATTAATAAAGAATTCATATGATGCTGATGCCAATCGTTCTATTATTAATATAGACACTAATTTCATTAACGAGTACGGTCAGGGCAAAATAGAAATATTTGATGATGGAAATGGAATGTCATTGGATATTATTGAAAATTCTTTTTTGAAATTGGCTACTGATTATAAGGTGAAAACTCAAAAGGTTTCCCCAAAATATAATAGAATGTCTTTAGGTAATAAGGGTGTAGGTAGACTTTCATTACAAAGACTAGGAACTTACGTAAATGTTTTAACAAATGACGGGGTTACAGAAAGTTATTTTAATATAGATTGGACATTGTTTAATGATGATGTTGATATTCAAAATATACAAATTCCTGTTAATACAAATGATGTACATGTACTAGAAAAGCATGGGACAAAAATGACTATTTATGGAATAAAAAATATTGAGTTATGGAAAGACAAAGATACTTTTCCAAGATTTAAAAATGAAATTATATCAATGTTAAATCCCTATGAAGATGGTGAAAGTAAATTTTTGATTGATTTTTCGTTGGATTCATTTAGATTTGCCTCAGACAAATATGATGTAAAATTGATTGATAAATTGGCTGATTCGGTTGTAAGTTTCAATTTTGAAGCCAAAACCTCTAAACTTTACATTAATATTACGAGAAAGAAAAAATATGCCGAATATCGCTTTGCTGAAACGAAAAAAAGATATGATGATCTTGGTTTTGATTTAGAAGAAATTGATGATTCAGCAAAGTACAGGAATTTAATTGATTCTTATGAGATTGATTTAAACAATATCTCCCAAAGCTATGGTAAAATTAAAAATAACATTTTAATTAAAAGTTCAATTGATGAATGTAAGAATAGTAAAAAAATCAGCAAAAATATTTTTCTTCCTGGAGATTTTGAAGGAAAGTATTTTGCATTTGATAAAACTCCTGGAAAATTTTCTGCAGAAGAAAAAAAATTCTTGGAAAATATCAATGGTGTAAAACTATTTAGAAATAATTTTAGAATTTTGCCATACGGAAACAAGAATTATGATTGGTTATCTTTTACTAAGTATAGTCAAACAATTTCTGCAAATATTTATAAGGCACATTCAGTGGCGGGATATATTTACATAAATGGAGAAGAAAATCTTTTGAAATTACAAGAAATGACAAATAGACAAGGACTTTTGGAAGATAATTATGGAAAAAACTTTTTGACTATTTTGCGAGATATTATCACTAAAATAATTGTTGATTCTGACAATAATTTTAGAAATGATTTTAATGCAAATTTTGAGCAAATAAGAGATGCGAAAGAGGGGGATATTGTCTATATCCTTGGCGGAAAAGTTTCTTTAACGAAAAGAGAAAATCATGCAGAGATTATTATGCAAAATGCAACGGAATTAAGTGAACAAACAAAAGAATCTATATTCGATACAGAAGAAGTAGCGAATTTAAAATCTGAGATTAAAAGGCTTACTTCCTCTATAACTAATAATGCCAATAAGATTCAAATGACAATTTCTTCTGAAAAGAAAAAAATTAATGAAGAAGAAAAATTGTTAGAAAAATATAAGATTGTTATGGCTAATTCTATTGTGGCAGAAAGCTTGGCTCATGAGATTTTAAAAATAGCTATTAAAACAAAGAATTGTGCTCAAAGCATTCGTAAAGAAGTATTGAAAAAAGATATTAATAGTCAAATTGTTAATGCTAATGTTGATATGATTACCTCTTCCATGCAATTTTTACAAAGAAACGCGTCAATCTTAGATTCGAATTCATATATTAAAAAAGCAAATTTTGAAGAAGTAGACATTAAAGAATTGCTGGAAAACATAAAAGATACCTTTCCACTATTTTCTTCTGAATTAGATAATACTTGTTCGATTGTGTTGACGGGTGAGTCTTTTATGGCTGATATAATAAAAAATAATTTTGTTGTAACTATAGAAAATTTGCTTATTAATTCAAAGTATTGGCTTGAAAAAAATGAAATTGATAATCCAACCATTAATATTCATATTGATGGTAGAAAAATAATTCTTTATGATAATGGAATAGGAGTATCAAAAGATGTTGAAAATAATCTATTTGAAGCGTTTGTTACTGCTAAGCCAGATTCTGAAGGAAGAGGTTTAGGATTATATATATCTAGTCAATTAATTAACGAAATTGATGGAAGCCTAACACTTGATGATGAAAGAAATATTTATGGAAATAAATATAAGTTTGTTATTAAACTATAACGGGGAAGATTATGGAATTAATAGATGTAATAAAAAAGTTTAATTTTACAAATATTGTTGTTCTTGATAATGAAAATTATTTTAGTAAAAAAGTTGGAGAAGTTATAAATGATACACTAGAAATATATCAAAGAATAATAGATAAGTTTGGGATTGATGTCTTAAAAAAAGAAATAACTGAATGTGATGCTGAGCTATTTGAAATGTTATCGCCATATGTTGAATATAATCCATATGATAGTATTGATAGAATAAAGAATGATGTAAATTTTAAATATATTTCATCAATAGATCAATTTGATATAAATACTATAAATAACGGTAATGTTTTGTGGTTTGTTGATATTATGATGAATATCCCATCATATAATCATATTAATGTTTTGTATAATTATTTTTGCTAAGTTCAAACAAAAAGTTGGTAAATAGACATCAATAATGTAAAAATAGAGTTTATACTTCAGTCAAAGTGAGGTATTTAACCATGACATTAGATGATTTAAAGAAATTAACACCCGTAGAACTAGACTTTATATCTGCACATATTTATAAATTGGTAAAGGATAGAGTAACTGAAGACACCAAGAATGAAGAAAACTTTAATCATGATCCAGATTGTTGTCCGCATTGTGGATCTCTTTCCTTCATTAAATATGGCTTTAACAAAGGAAAGCAAAAATATTACTGCAAAGACTGCAATAAATTTTTTTC
>NZ_QXEV01000004.1 GCF_003550015.1 Anaeroplasma bactoclasticum | reverse complement strand
ACGTATGGAAAGGATAAACGCTGAAAGCATCTAAGCGCGAAGCCTCCTCTAAGATGAGATTTCCCAAATAGTAAGATCCCTTATAGACGATAAGGTTGATAGGCTGGGTGTGGAAGCATGGTGACATGTTCGAGCTGACCAGTACTAATAGATCGAGGACTTAACCTTAACTAATTCGAATAAAATTTTATCTAATTTTCAAAGAAAAGGTCTGGTGGCGATGGCAAAGTGGACACACCTGTTCCCATCCCGAACACAGAAGTTAAGCACTTTTACGCCGATGGTAGTACGTTCGATCGTGCGAGAGTAGGAAGCTGCCAGGCTCTCTCTTTGAATAATATAATTATCCCAAGCGCTAGATTAGCGCTTTTTTTTGAATTCTAGGGTATATAATAGCCTAGAATTTCTTGAAAACGCTTTGATTTTATTCTATAATAAACTTAAATTAAACGATGGAGGTTATAAGTTATATGGGTTTAATTAAAGCTTTTGCTGGCGCATTAGGCAGTACACTTGCTGATCAGTGGAAAGAATACTTCTATTGTGAAGCACTTCCAGCAGACGTAATTGTTTCAAAGGGTCAAAAGAAGACTGGTTGGAGAAGCTCCAATACAAAAGGTAGCGAAAATATTATCTCCAATGGTTCTAAAATAGCTGTAGCTGATGGTCAGTGTATGATTGTTGTTGATGATGGTAAGGTTGTTGAATTCGCAGCAGAGCCAGGTGGATATATATTCGATAAGAGTACTGAAACCTCAGTATTTGCAGGTTCCTTCGGCGAGAGAATTGGTGGTTTCTTTAAGACTATCGGACGTCGTTTCACTTATGGTGGAGATACTGGCCATGATCAAAGAGTTTATTATTTCAATACAAAGGAATTAATGGATAATAAGTTTGGTACTCCAAACCCAGTTCCATTCCGTGTTGTAGATAACAATGTAGGACTAGATATCGATGTATCTGTAAGATGTAATGGTATTTTCTCTTATAAGGTTACTAACCCAATTTTATTCTATCAAAATGTTTGTGGTAACATTTCTGAAGATTATAGAAGAGGAAACCTAGATAATCAGCTTAAGACTGAATTTATTAGTGCACTTCAGCCTGCCTTTGGTAAGCTTTCTGCAATGGAAATGAGACCAAACCAGATTGTTGCACATATTCCTGAATTATGCGAAGCAATGAATGATGCTTTAACTGCAAAGTGGAGAGATCATAGAGGTCTTGAAATTATTTCTATTGCATTAGGCTCTGTTACTCTTCCAAAGGAAGACGAAGAATTAATTAAGGAATTACAAAGAAAGAATGTTCTTGCTAGAAACCCAGGTATGGCTGGTGCTACATTAGTTGAGGCACAGGCTGAAGCTATGAAGGCAGCAGCAGGTAATGCTAATGGTGCAGCAATGGGATTCTATGGATTAAATATGGCAGCTAACGCTGGTGGTATGAATGCTCAGGGATTCTATAATATGAATCAACAGCAACAGCAGCAAGCTCCTCAGCAGAATGCAAATGGTTGGATTTGCCCTAACTGTGGTAAGATGGCATCTGGAAAGTTCTGTCCAGAATGTGGCACACCAAAGCCTGTAGCTGATGGTTGGACTTGCCCTACATGTGGTAAACAGGTAACTGGCAAATTCTGTCCAGAATGTGGTACAGCAAAGCCTTCTGCAGATGGATGGAAGTGTGATTGCGGAACAGTAAATAAGGGTAGATTCTGCGCAAACTGTGGTAAACCAAAACCAGCAGGAACTCCTAAGTATAAGTGTGATAAGTGTGGTTGGGAGCCAAAGGATGCTTCAAATCCACCTAGATTCTGTCCAGAATGTGGCGACCCATTTGACGATAAGGATTTACAAAAATAATATAAGAAAAAGCCTTTAAAAGGCTTTTTTGCTATGGAGGGTTAATATGGCAAATTTAGATTTTAAATGTCCATGCTGTGGTGGTGCTTTAAATTTTGATAATAAGAGTCAAAATATTGTTTGTCCTTATTGTGATACTGAATTTTCAGCAAACGATTTAAAAGCATATACAGATGATATTGCTGAAACTGGAAAAGAAGATACTTCTTGGGATGAATCCCAGGTTCAAGCATATACAAATGAAGATACAAAAGATATTAAAATTTATACTTGTGAATCCTGTGGTGGTGAAATCATTGCAGATGAAACTACATCTTCAACATGCTGCCCATACTGTGGAAATAATTTAGTTGTATCTAAGGAATTAAATGGTGATTTAAAGCCAAATTATATTATTCCTTTTAAGAAAGATAAAGACTTCGCTTTTGATGCATTAAAGAGCTTTATTAGAAAAAGACCATTATTACCAGGCTCTTTCTCTAAAACAAATAAAATGCAGGAAGTACAGGCTTTATATGTACCATTCTGGATTTTTGATGCTGATGTAGATGGTAGAGTTCGTTATGAAGGTACTATTGTAAGAAAGTATGTTCAAGGCGATTATGATGTAAGAGAAGAAAAACACTATTCCGTAGTACGTGATGGTGGTATTGGATTTACTCATGTTCCTGTAGATGGCTCTAAGAAGATGCAAGATCAATTAATGGAATCTATTGAACCATTCGATTTTAATCAAGCAGAACCATTTAATGCAGCTTATTTAGCTGGTTATAGGGCAGACCGTTATGATGTTTCAAAAGAAGAAACATTCAATCGTGCAACAACAAGATTTAGACAAGGTACTGAACAAGCATTTAGAAGAGATATCCATGGATATGATACTCTAGAAGTAAAGGAATCTACTTTACAATTCTCTAATACAGAAGCTAGATATGCATTATATCCTGTATGGTTATTACATACACTTTGGAATGATAAGCATTTCTATTTTGCTGTAAATGGTGAATCTGGTAAGATTGCAGGTAATCTTCCTATTTCTAAGGGAAAATTCTCTTTCTTCCTATTCTTATTCTTGTTAATTTTTGGTGGCGCAATCTTTGGTATTGTCTATGCAGTATCAGGAGACCTAGCTATTTCAGCATTAATTGGCCCTATTGCAGGTTTACTTATTGCTATTTTAATAATGGTTGGAATGCGAAGAAAGATGAAAAATGTTCGATTCCAATATGGTGCTGCAAATTATGAAAAGCCAAATAGCTTAAGAATTACTGGTAGAAAAGATATTTATCTTTATAAGAAGGTTACTAGAACTAAAAGAGCATCTTCATCTTCAAGTTCAAATAGAAGAAGATAGTAACGAATATGCAGGATTTTGTCCTGCATATTTTTTTTCTACTTTTAAATACTATTTAAAAATGGTATAATTTTTTAGGTGAAAGGTGTGTTTTATATGGAAAATCAGAAAAAAAGCTTTACTTCACCAAGTAAGCTAAAAGCGGCAATTGTATATGTTTTAATGATTTTTATAGGAACAACCTTTTTATCTATTTTATGTGGAATGATAGTTGCATCGATAAAAGGTGTTGACGCAAATGCTGTAGCGAATAGCTTTTGGAGTAAAGACCCTATCCCTAGTGATATAAAGGAATGTATGCTTATAGGCCAAGGGTATGGTAATTTTTTAGGCTATTTTATAGCCTTTGGGGCCGTCTTATTATGGATGAGAGATGATTTCATTATAGATTTTAGACAAATCAAAGAAGATAAGAAATTTTATGGTATTATTATTCCAGCCTTTATGATAGGATTTGCTGGTATAGCAATATTAATAGATTACTTATTTGGATTAATCGTAAGTTCTTCTGAAAATCAAAATACGATTGTTGAATTATTAAAATCTGATGGAAGAATTCCTATGATTATTTCAACAGTAATATTTGCTCCTATTATAGAAGAAATGATTTATCGTAAGGCTATATTTAGTGTTACACAATCATATAATTTACCACTTACTTATGTTATGTCTATAATGCTATTCGCATTACCACATATGCTATCAACTTCCGCAAACATTGGAACCTGGTTTTTGCAGCTAATTCCATATGTATTATGCGGTGGATTATTATGTATGATTTATCATTTATCTGGATATAATGTGTATGCATCTATTGCTGCACATATGTTAAATAATATACTTGCAGTTCTATTTGTATTTATTTAGGAGGAGATTATTATGTATTGTAAGAATTGTGGAAATATCTTAGCAAGCAATGCAAATTTCTGCCATGTTTGTGGTGCAAAGGTTGAAATTGATGATATCTTTGATGCACCAAAGACTGAAGAAAAAAATGAAGAAGTTGAAGCATTCAAAGAAGAATTAAAGGATTACTATAATCAAGAAGAGCCTAAAAAAGAAGAACCAAAGCCAGAGCCTGGCTTTTATCAGGATTTTTATGGATATAAATCAAGCCCTGAAGAACAACAAGCATATAGAGATAAAGCAATGAAAAAAAGAGCCTTTATTCCAGGATTAATTGGAACTATTGGTTGTGGCTTTTTGCTTATGGATTCTATAATGACATATCTTGTGAATATTTTCTATTATAATCAGCTATATAATTCTGGCGTTGATTCATCCCAAACTTATTTAGAGAATTGTTATAATGCATTAACTTCAAGCATAGTAACATTAGCCTTAGCTACTATTTTAGGTGGAGTATTAGGTACTATTGGACTTGTAACAGCATCTAAAGTTAACAACAAAAAGGCGCGCATCTTTGGGGCTATTGCAGTAGCTTTAGCTTGTATCGCATTAGCACTTGCAGTATTAGTATTTGTATATCGTGTGGAAGTAGGTAATCACATATGAGAGAATTAGATTTAAAAGAATATAAAAGATGTGTATTTGATGAGATTGATAATAAATGGGGAATCATTACTGCTGGCGATAAAGCTATTGGCTTTAATGGAATGACAGTATCCTGGGGCGGATTAGGTATCCTTTGGAATAAGCCTGTTGCGTATATTTTTGTTAGAAAATCTAGATACACTCATGATTTCTTAGTTAAATCAAAATCCATGAGTATTTCATTTTTATCGGATGAATACAAAAAAGCCAAAGGCTTCTTTGGTAGTAAAAGTGGTAGAAACTTTGATAAGTTTAAAGAAACTGGCTTAACTCCAAGCTATGATGAAAAAACAAATACATACTATATTGAAGAAGCAGATACGGTATTCTTAATGAAGGTATTATATGAAATTGAAATCACAGATAAGGGAATGCCAGAGGAAGTATTAGAAAAATGCTATCCTACAAAGGATATGCATACTATGTATGTTTGTGAAATTTTAAGGTATTTGGAAAAGTAATATGAAGACATTTTTCTTTGACCTAGATTCCACATTACTTGAAATGAATCAGGATGAATTCTTAGGGGCTTATTATAAAAGTATTGCAGAATACTCCTATAAGCTAGGTTATAATCCTAAGGAATTCATGGAGGTATTCTATAAGGCAGCCTATGCCATTATATTAAATGATGGAGCTATGAGTAATGAGGATAGATTTTGGAGCGTAGTAGAAAAGAAATATAAGGAAATAGATTCCTTAAAGGAAGCATTTTATAGCTATTATAGAAATGAATTCCAAAATCTAAAATCCTATATTCATAAAACCAATTATCCTTTAGAAATTATTACTTACCTAAAGAATAAGGGCTATAAGGTAATACTTGCTACAAATCCAGTATTCCCAAAAGTAGCAACAGAAGAAAGAATTAAATGGGCTGGCTTAAGCTATGATATGTTTGATGATGTCACAACCTATGAGAATTGCTATTTTTGTAAGCCAAATCATTTATATTATGAAGAAATCATTAAGAAGCATAATTTAAATCCACAAGATTGTATAATGGTTGGAAATGATGTTGATGATGATTTTTCAGACCTACCAAGTGGAATTAAAGGCTATTTAATTAATGATTATTTAATCAATAGAAGAGATATAATTCTTCCAGTAGAAAGCTTTAAAATAAATGAATTTTATGAATTCATAAAAGAGAACTATTAAAAAATGCCATGAGCTTAATTGCCCATGGCATTTTCTTAATTATTGTCGTTATGCTTAAGAATAGGAGTATATAAATCACATCTACGATCTCTAAATACACCCCAAGAATATCTTTTCTTTTCGATTTCATCTAAATCGAAGGTATGAAGAATAAATCCTTCATCGGTTCTATTCATTTCTTCAACCTTATTACCTTCTTCATTAGCAATGAAAGAAGAACCAAAGAAGGTCATAGAAGAATCACCCTCAGTTTCTGTACCAATACGGTTCGATGCAACAACTGGCATAATATTTGCAGCTGCATGACCACACATTGTATTCTGCCAATGATCCTTAGAATCCTTTGGTAAAACAGGCTCAGAACCAATAGCTGTAGGATAGAATAAGATTTCTGCTCCCTTTAAAGCTAAAATTCTTGCAGTCTCTGGGAACCATTGATCCCAACAAATTCCTGCACCAATTCTACCATACTTAGTCTTAAATACCTTAAAACCTGTATCTCCTGGAGTAAAGTAGAATTTTTCTTCATAACATTCACCAGTAGGGATATGGCTTTTTCTATATAATCCTAAAACAGTTCCATCTGCATCAATCATAGCTAAGCTATTATAAAATACATTTCCTGCTCTTTCGAAGAAAGAGATAGGTAATACAACATCATATTTCTTTGCAATTAGAGAAAAATGATGAATTAATGGATTGTCCTTAAACTCCTTTGCAAGCTTAAAATAATCATAGTTTTCCTTTTGGCAGAAATATGGAGCTTCAAATAACTCCTGAAGTAAAATGATATTTGCGCCAGCCTTAGCTGCATCTTCAATCATTTTATCTGCCTTTTTAATATTGTTTTCAATATCCCATGTAATGGACATTTGTGTTGCTGCAACAGTTACTTTCATATTACCCTCCTTAAATTTGCATAGTAATGCAGTGGATATTACCACCACTAACTAATATATTTCTTGATTCTATAGAATAAATCTTTTTAGTACCCTTATAGAATTCATTTAATAAATTGTAAGCTTCTAAATCCTCTTTAACATTGAATTTAGGTAAAATTATAAAATCCTTACCCATATAGAAATTGACATAAGAAGCAGCAAGTCTATCTCCTTTAAGTCTTTCCTTTGCTCCTGAATCTAGTTTTATTGCATTTGCTTCCTCATTTGTTAAAGCTAAATATGGATTTGGAGTATTTACTAATAATACATTTATTTTTTTACCGGAAGCAGTAGTTTCGTTTTCTAGTATTCTTTTTGCTTCCATACTCCATTTATATTGAATATCATTTGTATCTTTAGATGTTGCAAGTAAAATTGTATTCTCATCTAAAAAACAAGCCATATTATCAATATGCTCATTGGTTTCATCATTATAAATTCCATGAGGAATCCATAATACCTTATCCATTCCAAGCATTTCCTTTAAATGGTTTTCAATTTCTTCTTTAGATAAATTAGAGTTTCTACCTTTAGATAATAAACATGCTTCAGTAGTAAGTAATGTTTTATTACCATTTGTATGAATAGAACCACCTTCTAATATAAAATCCTTATCTAAATAGCATTCTATATTTAATAGCTTAGAAAGATTAGAGCCAAGTTTATTATCATCTTCCCAATTGGAATATAATCCATCAACTTTACCACCCCAAGCATTAAAACCAAAATCTACAGCCTTAATTTTATTATCCTTCTTTAAAAAGATTAAGGTATTATCTCTAGCCCAAGAATCATCATAATCTAATTCATGAATAGATACATTTTTCATATTTAAACAAGAAGTATCATATTTCACCTTTGGACTTTTAATTACATATACGTGCTCATGCATTGAAATAGTTTCAATAATACTTTTAAATTCAGGGAATGCTTTTAATCCACCATCTTCCCAAGTATCTTCTCTATATGGAAGAAGAATAATTGTACCTTCATGGGCTAATCCCTCAAATGGGAATGTATAGCCATCATTTTTTGGACTAATCATCGAATTTATCCTCCACTGCATCTCTATTTGCTAAATATTGGTCATAATCAACAGTAGAAACAGTTAAATCATCATAATCCATTAATACTGTAGCATTTGTTTTCTTATACATCTTAATACGATCAATAATGGATTGATCAAATTTTTCACCAGGAATGATTAGTGGAATTCCTGGAGGATAAATCATAATAGATTCCTTTGAAATTAATCCAATTGCATCATCTAATGGAACTCTTTTAAGTGGTGCCTGATATGCAACTCTTGGACGCATTACCATTTTAGGGAATGGTGTATCATAATGATATTTAGGGTAGCTTCTATCTGCAACATAATATTTTTTAGATATTTCCTTTAATGCATGAATTAGATTATCTAAATGAAGCTTTTTTGTACCTATAGCTAAAATACCTAGAATAACATATTGCTCTGCAAGCTCCATTTGAACATTGTATTCATCTCTTAAGATATTATATAACTCAAAGCCATTTATTGTTAAGC
The DNA here is from genome assembly GCF_003550015.1 of Anaeroplasma bactoclasticum. Classification (GTDB taxonomy): domain Bacteria; phylum Bacillota_I; class Bacilli_A; order Acholeplasmatales; family Anaeroplasmataceae; genus Anaeroplasma; species Anaeroplasma bactoclasticum. Next base: position 106,309 of record NZ_QXEV01000004.1, on the reverse strand, counting down.
TTTCAAGCTCGATAACAAGCTTTGTAGAATCATATTGATATTCCCCATTAGCTATAAAGTAGTCAGAGCCTCTAGCTTTAATTCCTGGAATTCTATTGATTTCTTCTCTAGCATAATTACCTAAATCAATAATTTCATTTAATTTTTCTTTACCATGTAAAGCCATATATTTTCTTGCAGAATCCAAGGATGCAATTAATAGATTTGAAGGAGAAGTAGTATTGACAACCATTAATGCTTTAAACACATCATAATGGCTTACTCTATTTCCTTTTCTTAATAATACGGATGCTTGTGTTAATGCACCTGCAGTTTTATGCATAGATACTGCAGATAAATCACAATCTGCTTGCATCGCAGATATTGGAAGCTTATCTGTAAATCCTAAGTGAGCACCATGTGCTTCATCTGCAAGGCATAGCATTCCATTATCATGAGCTATTTTACAAATGGTCTTTATATCATTATTTGCACCAAAATATGTTGGATTGATTACAAAGACTGCCTTCGCATTTGGATGTCTTTTTATAGCACGCTCATAATCTTCAATTCTTGGTTGATTTGAAATTTCTAAATTCTTATCAAAGGATGGCATTACAAATACTGGAATAGCACCAGCAATGATAAGTGCATTTATAACAGATTTATGTACATTTCTTGGAAGAATAATTTCTTCATGGGCTTTAACAGTAGCCATAATCATGGCTAAAATACCACTGGATGTACCATTGATAAGGAAGAAGGCCTCATCTGCGCCATAGCAATCTGCCATAAGTGCCTCAGCCTCACTAATGACTCCACTAGGATGATTTAGGTTATCTAATCCTCTTGGGGCATTAACATCTGCAGTATAGGTAAGCTCTCCTATATAATCCTTAAAGTCATTTTCTGCGTTTCCCATATGATGACCTGGAACATCAAAAGGGGATATTCCATCATCAATATATTTCTTTAACGCATCTAAAAAGGGAGTTTTACTTTGATCCATTTCTATTCCTCTCCTTAGATATATAATATCTAAACTTAATAATTCGAACAAAGTTATTATAGTAAAAATAAAATAAAAATCAATATATTTATAAAATAAAAAAAGATTAACCCGAAGATTAATCTTTATCGATATTGAATTTAAGCTTAATTTCCTCTGCAAGAAGTAATCGATCTTTGCCTAAAACATAAGATAATTCATCTAAAATAAGCTTTTCTCCATCTCTCATACATTGTTCATCAGAAACATGAAGCTTTCTACCCTTATTCTTTAAAGTAGAAGCATGAGTATAAATGCTTTTCATCATTTGTAAAATCTTTTCTCTATCTCCACTCTTAACGATATCAGAAAAATCTCTTTTTCTTTGATTATCATTATCAATCCACATATTTTCTAAGAAAGGAATTCTTTCAATGATATCTTTTGCTTCATCTTGATTCATAAGTGTATGTAATCTAGAAAGGATAATAGGATTTTCAGCTGGAATTGTAATTCTTGTTTTAGCATCACTTAATGGTACTAAAACAAAATATTTAGCGTCTGCTCCATTGAATACACGCATAGTTTCTTCTTGAATCGTACATATGCCATATAGTGTATAAATTACAATATCTCCAACATTATACATTTTCCCACTCCTTCCAAAAAACATTTATTATACTCTAATTATAACACCAATTCAAGAAAATTTCTAATTTTTTTTGAAATAAAAATATTTTATTTTTATAGATGGTTGTTATATAATGTTTATGGATAGAAGGTGATTAGGATGAAAATTGAAAATTATAATGATTTTAAGAAGTTTCTAGATACACTTACCTATAAACCAAAGCTATTATTACATGCCTGTTGTGCACCATGTTCTAGTCATTGTCTATTCTTACTTGAAAAGTATTTTGATATTACAATCTTCTATTCCAATGATAATATTTATCCGGAAGAAGAATTTGATAAACGTTTAGATGAAATAGAAAAGTTTACAAATAAATTACCATTTAAGGTTAATGTTATCTCAAATGGATATAATCCTATGGATTATGATAATGCCATTTTGGGATTAGAAGAATTAGGTGAAAAAAGTAAAAGATGCTATATGTGCTATAAAGAGAGGCTAGAAAAAACAGCTATTAAGGCCAAAGAAGAAGGATATGAGTATTTTTCTACTACCCTTTCTATATCTCCATATAAGATTACTAGATGGATCAATGAAATTGGTCGAGATTTAGAAGAAAAATATAATATTAAATATTTATATTCTGATTTCAAAAAGGAAAGTGGTTATCTACATTCCATTGAATTATCAAAGGAATATGGACTATATAGACAAGATTATTGTGGCTGTAAGTACTCCATAAAGGAAATGGAGGAACACAAGAAAAATGCTTCATAAGTTTGATTATAAGGTTTTAGAGGATATTCATTTAAGAGATTATTTATTAAGCTTTTATTTATCTAGATCTAAAATATATAAATTGTTTTTAGAAAAGAAAGTGCTTGTAAATGGTGAATTTAAAAATGAATCCTTTCAATTAAATAAGGGAGATATAGTATCTATATCTTTAGATGAAGAAATAGATTTTAAGCCTATCGATAAGCCTATTGATATTTTATATGAGGATGATTATTTATTAATTATCAATAAGCCTAGTGGAATTATTATTCATTCAGAGGATAAAAATGAAGAATCCTTATCGGATTATGTTGCAGGCTATTATAAAAAGCAAGGCTTACATTTAAATGTAAGATATGCTCATAGGCTAGATAAGGAAACCACAGGAGTTATCGTATATTGTAAGGATATACTTTCTCATGCATATATGAATTATTATATTTCTACTCATGATATTAAAAGAGAATATAGATGCTTAGTCCAAGGATATCCAAAAGAGAAAAGTGCAAGATTATGCTATCCTATTGGTTCCAATAGACATGATTCTAAAAAGATGGTTGTATCTAAAAATGGCAAAGAAGCAATTACTAATTTTGAGCTTTTATATAAATATAAAGGATATTCCTTATTAAGAGTAATACTAGAAACAGGAAGAACTCATCAAATTAGGCTTCATTTGTCTCATTATGGAAATCCACTACTTGGGGATAGTCTATATGGTGGACAAATGATGAAAATTAATCGAGTGGCACTTCATAGCTATAAAATAGAATTTATTCATCCTGTAACAAAAGAGAAAATATCTGTAGTAGCAAATGTACCACAAGATATGAAATCTTTAATGAGGGAGGAATAATATGAAAAGAAAATTATTATATCTTTTAATTCCTCTTATCCCTATTTTAATAGGTATATTCTTTGCAGTCTATTATTCTATTCCAAGATTAGAGTTTGAATATAATTCCCTATATGAAGGATATTTTGTTTCCTATGCTTATGGCGATTTAGAAGAATATACAATTCCTAAGGAATATAAGGGAGCAAAGGTTAAAGGCTTTTCTACAAGAGCATTCTTTAGACATAAAGCTTTAAAAAGAATCATAATAGAAGATGAATTATCTATTGAATATGTTGGAAGATTAGCATTCTCTGAATGCGATAATTTAAATGAAATATCTATTAAATATGCAAAGGAAATAGGCAAAAATGCCTTTGCCTTTGATGTATCACTAAAGAAAATAGAGCTTAGTGCACCACTAATTGGTGGGGCAGCATTTTATGGGTGTGAGGCACTAGAAAGTGTAACCTTGGAGCCTGGAATTATTTCTTTAGGAAGCTATTCTTTTAGTGGATGTAAGAATCTAAAAACATTAACAATACCAGATACTATCATTGATATATATACTGGATGTTTTAATTCATCAGGACTTGAGGAGTTGTTTGTACCAAGTCATATAAAGAATAATGCATATATTCAATCATTAGATTATGTAAAATATTATTAGGAGAAGAAAATGAATCATAAGCCAATTTTAATTTTAATTGCAGGTGGAACTGCAAGTGGAAAAACAACTGTAGTAGATAAAATTATTAAATCCTTTAATCCATATGATGTATCTGTAATATGTATGGATAATTATTATAAAAAAAGAGATGATTTATCCTTTGAAGAAAGAAAGAAAATCAATTATGACCATCCGGATGCAATTGATATGGAATTATTAAAGCGTCATATTCGAGCATTAATGGATAGTAGAAATATTGATTGTCCTGTTTATAATTTTGCACAGCATAATAGAGAAGAGTCAAAAACAATTAAAATTAATCCTGCAAAGGTAATTATTATTGAAGGTATTTTAGCATTATATGATCCAGATATTCGTTCCTTAGCGGATATTCAAATATTCGTTGAATCAGATGCAGATATCAGATTTATAAGAAGATTAAAAAGAGATATGGAAGAGCGTGGAAGAAGCTTAGATAATGTAATTGAACAATACCTAACTACAGTTAAGCCAATGTATGAGGCTTATGTTGTTCCTACAAAGAGATTTGCAGATATCATTATTCCTAATGATACAAAGCATGATATTGCAATAGATATCCTATCTACAAAAATTAAAGATATCATTAGATAAGAAAAAAAGGAAATCCAGTTTTGGGATTTCCTTTTTCTATTACTGGATGTCTTTTACGAATGCTTTATAAGCTAAATAAGCTTCATAAACATCTACTTTAGATACAACCTCGTTTGGAGCATGCATAGATAATACAGGAACACCTGCATCTAATACATTCATGTTTTGGTTACCCATGATGTAGGCGATTGTTCCACCTCCACCAACATCAATTCTACCAAGCTCTGCAGTCTGGTAATTGATATTGTTGTCATCCATTACCTTACGTACATCTCTTACGAATTCAGCAGAAGTATCGTTACAACCAGATTTACCTCTAGCTCCTGTATACTTATTGAAGGTAATACCATTACCTAAATAAGCAGCATTCTTTGCTTCAAATACAGATGGGTATAATGGATCAAAGCCAGCAGATACATCGCTAGATAGCATTCTTGTATTGCTCATAGCACGTCTTAGCTTTAAATCATTATAAGTGCCTTCCTTGGCAATCATTTCAGCTAATACATCACTATACCAAGTGGACTGTGCACCTGTTGCTCCAATAGAACCAACCTCTTCCTTATCCACTAAGTATGCACAAATAGTTCTTTTAGAAGTAGTAGAATCTAAAATAGCACGTAAGGATGTATATGCACAAACTCTATCGTCATGGCCATAGCCAATAATCATAGAGCGGTCAAGGCCTAAGTCTCTAGCCTTACCTGCAGGTACGATTTCAAGCTCTGCAGAGATGAAATCCTCCTCTTCAACATCATACTTATCCTTAAGTAGCTTTAGGATGTTTGCTTTAACAGCATCCTTTTCTTCACCCTCAAGTGGCATATGACCGATAGTTAAATCTAAATCCTCTCCATCAATAGTTTTTGCTGCAGGCTTAGAAAGCTTATCTGCTGCAAGGTGTGGAAGTAAATCTGTGATACATAATACTGGGTCATCTAAATCCTCACCAATATTAACCTCAACAGTAATACCATCCTTTTTGCATAATACACCATGAATAGCTAGGTTTCTTGCAACCCATTGGTATTTAACGATACCACCATAGTAGTGAGTATCTAGCATTGCATATCCGTTTCTTTCATAAAGTGGATTTTGCTTAATATCTAATCTTGGGGAATCGATATGTGCACCAAGTACATTTAAGCCCTTTTCAAGTGGCTCCTCACCCATAATGAATACACAAATATTCTTTTCTCTATTTGTCGCATAAACCTTATCACCAGGTTTTAATGTTTCATATTCAGATAATTCCTTAAATCCATACTTTTCAGCTAATTCAACACTAAATTGAACAGCCTCTCTTTCTGTTTTACATAAAGAGATAAATTCTTTATATTCTTCGTTGAATTTCATTAATTCATCTAGGCTATCGCCTTTATATTTTTCCCATGCATTTTTTGCATACATAATTATAATACCTCCGTTCAGCTTCTTATTATAACATAATAAAATAGCGTTTTAAATATGGATTTTGTAATGGTAAATGGGATTTCTTTATGGTATACTATAAACGTTTATATGTTTTGAAGCAAAGGATTGGTGATTGTCGTGGATGATAATAAAGAAAGACTTCAAAAGGTTATGGCTTCTTGTGGAGTAGCATCTAGAAGAAAGTGCGAAGAAATAATTACCGAAGGTAGAGTTAAGGTGAATGGAGTTAAAGTGACTGAGCTCGGCACTAAGGTAGGTAAAAAAGATATCATTGAAGTAGATGGAAAAATCTTATTTAAGCAAGAACATGTATACTATGTTTTAAATAAGCCTACAGGATATCTTACAACTGTTAGTGATTCTTTAGGTAGAAGAACTGTTATGGATTTATTAGATCCTGAAACAAAAAAGACTAGAGTATTTCCTATAGGACGATTAGATTATGATACATCAGGTGTGCTTTTACTTACAAATGATGGTGATTTATCTTATCGTTTAACAAAGAGTCAAAAGGAAGTAGAAAAGGAATATCAGGTTAGAGTTTCTGGTATTATTGATCAGCCTGCTGTAACTAAGCTTATTAAGGGCGTTATGATTGATGGAGTAATGACGAAAAGAGCAAAGGTACAGATTTTGGAATTGAATAAAAAGAATGACTCCTCCCTTTTAACAATTACAATTACAGAAGGAAGAAATCGTCAGGTAAGAAAAATGTGTGAGACGGTTGGCTTTGAGGTAAAAAAGCTAAAAAGAGTTTCCTTTGGTGGAGTTACTTTAGATGGACTAGGTGTGGGAGAATATAGACCTTTAAAACCACATGAAATAAAGAAATTATATAGTCTGTAGCATTTACAAAATATAATATTTTGTGATAAAATAGAACAAGTAGAGGATTGGACTGAAATATGAAAAATTTTGTTGTTGCCATTGATGGACCTGCAGGAAGTGGAAAGTCTTCCATATCAAAGCTTGTATGTGAAAAGCTTGGCTTTACACATATTGATACGGGAGCAATGTATCGTGCAGTTACTTTAGAGGCGTTGAAAAGAAAAATTGATGTAGAGAATGAAAATGAATATTCCTTCATCGACGAAATTGATGTTGTTTATAAAGACGGAAAGGTATTTTTAAACGGCGAAGATGTAAGTGGATTTATCCGTACATCTGAGGTAACAAATAATGCCTCAGCTGTATCAAGAGTAAAAGCAGTTCGAGATAAGATGGTTGACTTCCAAAGAGGATGTAGAAATTATGGAAATATTCTTATGGATGGTAGAGACATCGGAACTGTAGTTTTCCCTGATGCAGATTTAAAGGTATTTTTAACAGCAACTCCTGAAGAAAGAGCCAAAAGAAGATGCTTAGAAAATAAGACTTTAGGTGTTGAATCAGATTTTAATACAATCCTTGAAGAAATCAAGGCTAGGGATTATAAGGATTCCCATAGAGCAATCGCTCCACTTAAGCAAGCGGACGATGCAATCTTGGTAGATACAACCAATATGTCTATTGATGAGGTTTGCCAAGAAATTTTAAGATTAATTGATGAGAGGTTGAATAAAAATGGAAAATAATGATTTCGCAAGTATGCTAGAAGAGAGCTTTGGAAAGAAAATTAAAAAGGGAGATAAGGTTACTGGTGAAATTGTTTCCATCGTTGATGATAAAACAATCGCAGTATCTTTAGGTACTTTTACAGAAGGTATTATGCATTTAGATCACTTTACTAAGGATAAGAATGTAACATCCTTCAATGGCTTAGTTAATGTAGGTGATACTATTGAGGCTACAGTTACAAGTGTAAATGAAGACCATATTTACTTATCTCACCTAAATCAGCTAGCTGATGAAGAATTTAAAGCATTTGAAGGCTTAAAAGGAACTGATGAGGTAATTAAGGTTACTGTAGTATCTGAAGCAGCAAATAATGCTGGTTTTGTATGTAAGTATAATGGAGTACAGGCTTTCTTACCAAAGTCATTAGCTGGTTCAGCTAAGGTTGGTGAAGCTATCGATGTTAAGATTATCGAGGTTGAAGAATCTAGAAAGAAGCTTGTTGTATCTCGTAAGGCTGTTGAGCAGGATGAATATCAGGCAAACCGTCAAGCTGAATACGAAAAGATTAATGTTGGTGATGTATTAAAGGGTACAATCATCAAGGTTGAAAAATATGGTGCATTAGTTAAATTTAATTTTGTTACTGGCCTATTAAAGGTATCTGAGGTATCTCATGACTTTATTGATATCACTAAGGAATTAAATGTTGGTGATGAAATTGAGGTTAAGGTATTAACTAAGGAAAACAATAAGCTTGAGTTATCTAGAAAGGCTTTAGTTAAGTCTAGCTTTGAGTTATTTGCAGAAGCACATACTGTTGGCGAGACTATTAAGGGTACTGTTGCAAATAAGCTACCTGCAGGCTTATTAATTGAGGTTGCACCAAAGGTTAAGGGCTTATTACATAGAAGTGAATATTCTCATAACCCTAATGATAATTATGCAAGCTATGTTAAGATTGGTGATGAGGTTGAGGTTGCTATTTTAACATTAGATAAAGAAAAGGAAAGAATTGGTCTATCTAGAAAGGCATTAATGGATAATCCTTGGAAGGATGTTAATGCTAAGGTTGGCGATAAGGTTGAAGTAACTGTTAACGAAATCGTACCAAGAGGCTTAAGAGTTAGTGCTTTAGGTGTTGATGGATTCGTTCCAATGTCTGAAGCATCAACAGAAAGAATTGATGATTTAACTAAATATTTCAATGTAGGCGATAAGGAAACTGCTGAGATTATCGAAATTAATCCAAAGGAATGGAAATTAAGATTATCTATTAAGCGTGTTAAGAGAGCTGAATTTGAAAAGGAATATGCTAAGCATATGACTAGTGAAGAAGCTACAACTACTATCGGTGATGTAGTTGCTGACGAATTAAAGAAGTAATTTAAAACATATTGAAATTGGTGGTGAATACTATGTTACCTAAGGTAGCGATTGTAGGTAGACCTAATGTTGGTAAATCTACATTATTTAATCGTATCATTGGTACTAGATTATCCATTACTGATGATCAACCAGGTGTTACAAGGGACAGAATTTATTCTAAGGCAACCTGGCTTTCAAAGGAATTTTTCCTGATTGATACAGGGGGCATTGAACTAGGAGATGCTCCCTTTTTAACAGAAATAAAGGCACAAGCTGAAATCGCAATGGAAGAGGCAGACGTCATTATTTTCGTGGTTGATTGTCGTAGCGGAGTAACAGATGATGATACATATATTGCAAAGCTTTTATATAGAACAAACAAACCGGTTATTCTTGCTGTAAACAAAGTAGATGACCAAAAATTTAGAGAAAACATTTATGATTTTTATGCACTTGGATTAGGTGAACCTATTCCTGTTTCTTCCTCTCATGGTATTGGTACTGGTAATTTATTAGATTTAGTATTAGAATCCTTACCTAAAAAGAGTGAAGAAGAAAAGGATGATGCTATTCATTTTTGTATGATTGGTAGACCTAATGTTGGTAAGTCTTCTTTAACAAATGCTCTATTAAATGATAATCGAGTAATTGTATCTCCTATTGAAGGTACAACAAGAGATTCTATTGATACTCGCTTTAGAGCATATGAAAAGGAATATGTTGCAATTGATACTGCCGGCCTAAGAAAAAGAGGTAAGGTATACGAAAACATTGAAAAGTATTCTGTAATAAGAAGTGTAGATGCTATCGGTAGAAGTGATGTTGTATTATTACTTTTAGATGCTGGTACAGGTATTATTGAACAGGATTTACATGTTGGTCAATATATTGAAGAATATAATAAGCCTTGTATTATTGTAGTGAATAAATGGGATTTAGTTGAGAAGGATTCTAAAACTATGCAAAAGTGGACCGATGATATTCGTGGCTACTACAAGTATTTAGATCATGCTCCTATTGTATTTTTATCTGCAAAAGAGAATAAAAGAGTACAAACCCTATTCCCTGCAATCAATCAGGCATATGAAGCATATCATAGAAGAATTCAAACATCCGTATTCAATGATGTAATCATTGATGCAGTACAGATGTTCCCACCATCTGAATTTAATGGTGGAAAGCTTAAGGTGTTCTATGGATCTCAGGTTGGTGTTGAACCTCCTACATTTAGCTTATTTGTTAATGATCCTAAATTCTTACATTTCTCTTATAAGAGATATTTAGAAAACCAAATTCGTAAGAATTTTGATTTCTTTGCAACACCTATTAAAATTGAGCTTAGAAAGAGGGACTAATTATGAACGTTTCTATATTAGGTGGAGGTGCTTGGGGTACAACCTTAGCACAAACCTTAACAGACAATGGTAATTTAGTTGTCATTCGTGATATCAATAAAGAATTTGTAGAAAAGATTAATGTTGAGCATGTACATCCATTCTTTGGTATGTCCATCCCATCATCTATTCGTGCTACATTGGATTTAAAAGAAACACTAGATTTTAGTGATGTTGTTGTACTATGTGTACCTACAAAGGCTATGCGTATGGTACTTAAAGAATGTAATAAGGAATTAACTAAGCCTACTTTATTCATTAATGTTAGTAAAGGTATTGAGCCTGAAACTTCTTTAAGAGTATCAGAAATTGTAGAAGAAGAAATTGATGAAAAAAACCTAATGGGCTATGTTGCCTTATCGGGACCAAGCCATGCAGAAGAGGTTATCCTAAGAAAAGCAACAGCTTTAGTTGCTGCATCTAAAAATGAAGCTTTAGCTTGTAAGGTACAAGCATTATTCTCTAATGAAAAATATATGAGAGTATATACATCTGATGATGTCATTGGAGTTGAAGCTGGTGGCGCAATGAAAAATGCAATTGCGATTGTATCCGGTGTTGCAAGTGGTATGGGTCTTGGTGAAAACGCAAGAGCCATGCTAATCACTAGAGGAATTAAAGAAATTTTATCTATTGTTTTAGCCTTAGGCGGAAAAATGGAAACTGTATATGGACTTTCTGGAATTGGAGACTTAATTGTTACTGCATCCTCATTAAATTCTAGAAACTTCCAATGTGGATTAAAAATCGGTCGTGGAATGACTGTAGAGGAGGCTATGGGCTCTATTGTACAGTCTGTTGAAGGAGTACGTGCAATTCATGCTGGTCATGAAATTGGTATTAAATATAATTTGGAATTACCAATTATTGATGAAGCATTTAAGGTTGTTGAAGGAAAGCTTTCTGCAAAAGAAGCATTACATAATTTATTAAGTAGAAGCTTAAAGACCGAGAAATACTGGTAAAAGGGGAAATGTATTATGGTAAAGTTTAGAGTGATAACAGATTCCTCATGTGGTATATCCCAAGAGGATGCCAAAAAGCTTGGCGTTACTGTCTTACCGTTAACTCTATCTTATAAAGGGAAAGATTATTTAGATGGTATTGATATTACCACAGATGAATTTTATAAAATGGTTTTTGAAGATGAAAAGAAGGAAAGCCTACTTCAGCAGGTAAAAAACCACTTTAAGGGCTCTTCCATTAAAACATCTATGGTATCTCCTTTGATGTTTGTTGAAGCTATGAAAAGTGCAATAGCGGATGGCTATATTCCTGTTGTACTTCCTATTTCATCTGTTTTAAGTGGAACATATAATTCAGCAAATATCGCAAGAGAATCCTTAGATGAAGAAGAAATTTATGTAGAAGATTCTCATACAGCCTTAGGCTCTGTTAAAGTGATGATATTAAGATTAGTATCTCATACTTATGATACAATCCAAGATGTATTAGATGATATTCATTATATGGTAAAGCATATTAATTTCTATGCTGTACCAGATACACTAGAATACCTATTCCGTGGAGGAAGATTATCTAGAGTATCTGCAACAGTAGGTAATATTTTACAGCTTAAGCCTGTAATTCAGTTAGATAGAACAGGTAAATTAACTCCAATATCTAAACAAAGAGGATTAAGACATGCCTTTATTAAAATCAAGGAATGTGTAAATGGATTACCAATTAATAAGGATTATCCATTTGAATTTGGATATTCTACAGAGATTAAAAATGTTGAATTATTAAAGGAATATTTGAAAGAAGAATTACCTGTAGATTGTGAAATTAATCAAATTTCACCAGTTGTAGGAGCTCATGTAGGACCAGGAGCCTCCGCATTCTTCTATATTTCAGAAAAAGAAGTACCTGATTGTAAATAAAATGCTTTCAAATAAGAAAATATCATACTTTCTTTACAAGTATGTTTTCTTATGCTACAATAGGTACAAGTAAATAATTAGAGGTAGCAGTGCAAATAAGTACTATATGGAAGGGGCACCTAGTGAAGTATAGGAAAGGTAACCACTGCCGAATAGCTATGAAGGCATTCATAGACTATGGGGATATAGGAAATACTTATATCACTCCTGCAATTTTGCAGAGGCGCTAATGAAACAATTTTTTAAGTTTAAAATTAAGAGCGCCAGGCGCTCTTTTTTCTTTCATTTTTAGGAGGATTATTATGAAGATTTCAAATGTTTCAGTTAAAGCTTTAAAAGAAAAATATGGTACTCCATTATATATTTATGATGTCAATCATTTAAAAAAGAATATGGAAGGATACCTAAAGAATTTTAAATCTTTAGAATTTAAAACAGAAGTATTATATGCATCTAAGGCATTTTCTTGTAAAGAAATCTTAAGAATCGCTAAAAATGAAGGAATGAGCTTAGATGTTGTATCTAAAGGAGAACTATATACAGCACTTTCTATTGATTTCCCTAAAGATAGAATTTATTTCCATGGAAATAATAAGACAGTAGATGAGCTATCATATGCAATTGATAACAATATAGGAATGATTGTTGTCGATAATTTAATGGAATTATATGAGATAGAAGAAATAGCTAAAGAAAAGGAAAAGAAGGTAAATTTCTTAATTCGTATGAATGTTGGAGTTGAAGCTCATACACATAAATTTATTGTTACATCTCATGTAGATTCTAAATTTGGTGTATTATATGATTCTTGCGATTATAAAGAAATGATGGAAGTAATTAAAAATAGCTCTTATTTAAATTTTAAAGGCTTCCATTCTCATATTGGATCTCAAATCTTTGATTTAGATGCATTTAAGGCAGCTTTAGAGAAGCTATTAAATATTGTAAAGGATTTTGATTTCCCACTTGTATTAAATTTAGGTGGAGGCTTTGGTGTACATTATACAAATGATGATAAGCCTATCCCATTTGATATAGTTTCTCGCACTTTAATTGAAACTGCAGAGGCAGCATTAAAGAAAAATAATATTAAGCTTGAAAAGCTATGTATTGAACCAGGTCGTTCTATTGTAGCTGAGGCTGGTTATACACTATATACTATAGGCTATATGAAAAAGACTCCAAATAAGCAATATTATTTTATTGATGGTGGTATGACAGATAATATTAGACCAGCATTATATCAAGCAAAATATGATTGTGATATTGTAGGTAAAGAGAATCAAGAAAAAACAGAAGTAGTTACTATTGCAGGTAAATGCTGCGAAAGTGGAGATTTAATTATTGAAGGAGCACATCTTCCTAAGGCAGAAAAGGGTGATTTATTAATCACCTATACAACAGGAGCTTATGGATATTCTATGAGTAGTAATTATAATAAAGCATTAACTCCAGCAGTTGTTTTTGTTGAAGATGGTAAGGATTATTTAGCTATTAGAAGACAAACATTAGATGAGTTAATCGAAAGGGAAGTGTAGTTATGATTCATGTAAAAAAAATGCATGGATGTGGAAATGATTTTTGTCTTATTTCATTTGATCCATATGTAATGGATTATTCCGCTTTAGCACAAAAAATTTGTGATAGAAAACTTGGAATTGGTGCCGATGGATTAATTATTGTAAAAGAAAATCCTTTAGAGATGATTATTTATAACAAGGATGGATCTAGAAGCCCAATGAGTGGTAATGGAATCAGGTGCTTTGCAAAATATGCATATGATTTAGGGCTTTCTAAAAAGAATAAGCTTGAGATTATTACAGGAATTGGTAAGGTAGAAGCCGAGGTATTAACTTCTAATCCATTCCAATGTAAGATTGAAATGGGTAAGCCTATATTTAATAATTCTATGCTTTCTATTGATGATGAATTAAATTGCTTTGGAAGAACTATAAGAGTTAAAGATAGATATGTTACAATTCATTCTTTATTTATGAGTGATATTCATACTGTAATATTCTTAGATGATTTTGATTCACCTGTTTTAGATTATGCAGAAGACATATCGAATTATCCTTTATTTAGAAAGAAAACAAATGTTGATTTTGTTTATATAGTAAATAAGGAGACTATTAAAATTAAAACCTACGAGCGTGGGGTTGGTTGGACACTTGCTAGTGGCAGTGGAGCAGCAGCTTCGGTAGTCGCATCCCAAAAGTTAGGCTACACGAAGACACTAGTAAATGTATTAAATGAATTTGGACAAATTAAAATTGAAATAACAAAGAAAGGAATAGTTTATATGACGGGACCTGCAAAAGAGGTCTTTGAATGTGACTATAATGAGGAGGTATAATTATGGAATTAAAGGGTAGTATTGTAGCACTTGTTACACCATTTAAGGAAAATGGTGATGTAGATTTTGATAAGTTAGGTGAATTACTAGATTATCACTGTGAGAATAATTCTTCAGGAATTGTTATTTTAGGTACAACAGGAGAATCTTCTTGTCTATCTTTTGAAGAAGAAGCAGAAATGGTTGAATTTTCAGTTAAAAGAGTGAATAAAAGAGTTCCATTAATCGTTGGTTCTGGTTCTAATGAAACAGAAAAAGCTGTAAGAATGTCTAAGAAGTATTCTTTACTTGGTGCAGATTATGTACTTGTAATTACTCCTTATTATAATAAGACAAATGAATCTGGCTTAATTAAGCATTTTACTATGGTTGCAGATGAGGCTAAGTGTCCTGTAATTATGTATAATGTTCCAGGAAGAACTGGTATGTCTATGTCTATACATGCTTTAGAGGTATTATCTAAGCATCCTAATATTTGGGGAATTAAAGAGGCATCTGGTAATATGAGCTATGCAGCAAAGGTATCTAGATTATTAAATAAGGATTTCCATATGCTAAGTGGAAATGATGATATTATTGTTCCTATGATGTCTATTGGTGCAGAAGGCGTTATTTCTGTTTTAGCTAATGTTGCCCCTAAACAAACTGCAAAGATTTGTGAATTATGCTTAGAAGAAAAGTATAAGGAAGCGAATAAAATTCAAATGGATTTATTACCATTTATCAATGATTTATTTATTGAGGTTAACCCTATTCCTGTAAAGGAAGCAATGAATTATTTAGGATTCAATGTTGGTGGATACCGTGCACCGCTGGATTATATGGCACCAAATAATAAGGATGTATTAATTGCTGAAATCGAAAGAGTAAAGGAGCTAATTTACTAATGAAGGCATGTGTCGTTGGTTATGGTGCAATGGGAAAAGTAATCTCATCTATGCTAGGTGATGAGCTTGCATTAAATGTTGCAGTGGAATGCGAGACTAAAACATTAAATGATGCAAAGATAGATTTTGATTGTATCATTGATTTTTCAAATCCTGCAAATCTAGATATGATTATAGATTACGTTTCTAAAACAAAAAAGCCAGTTGTATTTGCTACAACAGGCTATACAGAAGAGCAAATTAAGAAAATAGAAGAATTATCTAAGATTGCTCCAGTATTAAGAAGTGCAAATTTCTCCTTAGGAGTAATCTTATTAAATCGTTTAGTAAAGGAGGTCACTCCTATATTAAAGGATTCCTTTGATATTGAAGTAGTAGAAGCACATCATAATAAAAAGGTGGATTCTCCATCTGGTACTGCAAAAATGCTATTAAAATCAATTACAGATGAAACAGGCTATAAGGTAGTTGCAGGTAGAGATGGCTACTCCCCAAGAAGTAAAAATGAGGTTGGAATCCATTCCTTAAGAGGTGGCACTATTGTTGGTGAGCATGAGGTATTGTTCTGCGGAGAAGATGAAATCTTATCCCTTAAGCATTCTGCTCACTCAAAAAAGATATTTGCTGTAGGTGCAATTAAGGCAGCTAAATGGCTTACTTCACAAGCACCTGGCTATTATGATATGGAAGATGTTTTATTTGGTGGAAAATAAAATTTTACGCTCAAGAAATTGGGCGTATCTTTTTTGCAAAAAGGTTGTAAAATAGATAACGCACACATATTTATGTTACTGTACGTTAAACAAGGACATTCGTTTAAATTAAACGTACAGAAAATGTTTTCAATCGTTGAAAACGACTGAAAATAAGCGTATAATACAAGTAATTTATATATACAGGAGATACGTGTATGAAGACATATAATGTAGGTATTTTAGGCGCAACTGGTGCAGTTGGCCGTGAAATGTTAAAGGTATTAGGAGAAAGAAATTTCCCAGTAAATGAATTGAGATTATTAGCCAGTGAAAGAAGTGTTGGTAAAAAGGTAGAATTTCAAGGAAAAGAAATTGAAATCAAGCTTGCATGCCATGACGCTTTTAAAGGCTTAGATATAGTATTAGGCGCTGCATCTAATGCAGTTGCTAAAGAGTTTAAGGATGATATTGTAGCTGCTGGTGCAGTATTTATTGATAACTCTAGCGCATTCCGTCAGGATGCTGATGTACCTTTAGTAGTACCAGAAATTAATGGTGATGATGTATTTAAAAACAAGGGAGTTATTTCTAACCCTAACTGTTCTACAATCATTACATTAATGGCAGTAAAGGGAATTAACCGTCTATCTAAGATTGTTGCAATGAACGCATGTACTTATCAAGCAACATCAGGAGCTGGTGCAGCTGGTCCTGTGGAATTAATGGAGCAAATGGAAGAATTAGATAAGGAATATAAAGAAACTGGTATTATCCCTAATAAGGGTAATGTTGAAGCAAAGGTATTTGCTCACCAGATTGCTGGAAATGTTATTCCTATGATTGGTTCATTAAAGGATAATGGTTATACAACAGAGGAAATGAAGATGCAAAATGAAGGTAGAAAGATTATGCATCTACCAGATTTAAAGGTTACTTGTACTTGTGTACGTGTTCCTGTAGTTCGTTCTCATTCTATTGCGGTTACTGTATATACAGAGGATGTATTAAATGTAGAAGATGTTAAGGCACAAATTGCTAAAGAACAAAATGTTAAATTATATGATGAACCTGAAAATCAGGTTTATCCTATGCCTATTGTAACATCGGATCAGGATATTACTTATGTAGGAAGAATTCGTAAGGATTTAATTCATGATAATGGAATTACATTATTCTGCTGTGGAGATCAGGTACGTAAGGGTGCTGCAACTAACGCAGTACAGATTGCTTTAAAACTTGTTGGTTTAGATTTTTAGGAGGATTTTTATGTTAGCAGTTGCAAAATTCGGAGGAAGCTCTTTATCAAACGCTACTCAATTTGCGAAGGTCAAGAATATTGTATTATCTGACCCTAAAAGACAAATTGTCGTATGTAGTGCTTTAGGAAAAAGAGATAAATCAGATACAAAAATTACAGATTTACTTTATATCCTTCATGCTCATTTAAAGTTTTCTGTTCCATATGAAGATATTTGGGATATGCTATATACAAGATTTACTGGTGTACAAGCAGATTTAGGAATTGATTATGATATTGAAGCGGATTTAAATCAATTAAAATCAGAATTAAATAAATCTATTTCTGAAGAATATTTAGTTTCTCGTGGCGAATATTTAACATCTAAGCTTATGGCATCTTATTTGGGATACCAGTGGGTTGATGCTAAGGATTTATTAAGATATAACTATGATGGTAAGCTTGATGAAATTCAAACAGAAAAGAATGTAAATTTAGCATTCTCTAAATATGGTAAAATCGTAGTACCAGGATTCTATGGTGCT
This sequence comes from Anaeroplasma bactoclasticum, assembly GCF_003550015.1. Classification (GTDB taxonomy): domain Bacteria; phylum Bacillota_I; class Bacilli_A; order Acholeplasmatales; family Anaeroplasmataceae; genus Anaeroplasma; species Anaeroplasma bactoclasticum. The sequence goes on along the minus strand of NZ_QXEV01000004.1, from coordinate 88,440 downwards.
TATCCTAATGGCTCTGTAAAGCTATTATCTAGAGGTGGATCTGATGTTACTGGTGCTATTTTAGCTAAGGCTTTAAATGTTACAGTTTATGAAAACTGGACCGATGTATCTGGTGTATTATCTGCAGATCCTAGATTAGTTAAAAATCCAAAGGCAATTAAAGAAATTACTTATGCTGAATTAAGAGAATTATCTTATATGGGTGCATCAGTATTACATGAAGAAACAGTATTCCCAGTACAGCAATTAAATATTCCTATTAATTTAAGAAATACAAATGAACCAGAAAATCCAGGAACAACAATCCGTGAGGTTTGTAGTGATACAACACAAACTGTTACTGGTATTGCTGGAAAGAAGGATTTCTGTGCATTTAATATTTTCAAAGATCATATGTCTAATGAAGTAGGCTTTATGGCTAAAACATTAGCTATCTTTAAGGATTATGAGGTATCTATTGAGCATGTACCTTCTGGAATTGATTCTTTCTCTGTAGTAGTTCCTTATTCTCAAGTAGAAAAATGTCAATATGAATTAGTTACAGATTTAAAGAAGGAATTAGATGCTGAGGTTACATTTGAAAAGGATTTAGCCTTAGTAGCTGTAGTTGGTAGAAATATGGCTAAAAGAGCTGGTATTTGTGGTAAAATATTTGCTGCACTAGGTGAAGAAAGAGTTAATGTAAGACTATTAGCACAAGGCCCTCAGGAATTAAACATCATCATTGGTGTTTCAGCTTCTGATTATGAAAAGACAATCGCATTATTATATGATGCATTAATTAAGTAAATGGTTGGATTCCAACCATTTTTTTATTATCATGGTATTTAATTACTTTTAATTTCAGGTTATAATTTAATAAATAAACCGATAGAAAGAAGATGAATAATATGTCAGTAACCCTAAACCAAGGCTTAAGGAATTTCCAAGAGGCAGTTACGCACAAAATAGGTTCTTTAAATGTTACAATTAATCTATTTCCATCTGCTTTAAATATTCTAATACAAATTCCTACATTGAATACTAGTGTACATATTATGTCACCAATTCTTATCTATAACTATCAATTAAGAAGTAGTGGTGGAGTATTTAGGGGAGCTAAATTAAATTATTTTCCAACACTATATAAGAAAGGAGAATTGGTTTAAACTATGATGAGAAAAAAAGTATTGTTTATTTATTTAGGCATTGGTGCTTTTGTGGCAGTTTTCCTTTTCGTTTGGATGGTAGTATATGATTCTTATTTTCACCTTTTATTTACCCCTTCGGGATATCAAAATAATAAGATATTTGATGTTTTGATAGAAGATATAGATAGCGAATCATTTGAGAATAATATTATTGATTTTCAAAATAAAACAAAAAAATGCAAAACATTTCCAACTAAGGCTTCATATATAAAATGTCAAGGTTTTTTCTATAGTGAATATAAGCACTATGATTGGGGTGATGATTATAGAGCTGAATGTTATTTGGAATGCTATTATAGTTCAATTGAATTTAAAAAAGAAATAGACAGACTAGAAGAATTTGAAAATAGAGGCAAAAAAGCAATTTTTGTTGAAGATTTATTTTCACTTCCTGCATATGTTGCTGCTTATAATTGGGATTCTAATTATGAATATTCTTTGATTGATGAAGAAAATTATATTATAAGGTATGTTTATCTTTTTGACACTGGAAAAAATATTGATTTTCCTGAAATATTCTTTCCAAAAAAGCTATTAAGAGAATCAAATTTCCCTAATCAAGGTTTTGCGAATGGATATAGTTGCTATGTTTCTTAGCTTGAAATTTATGTTTTCTTCTTAAGCAATCTTCAGTGATTTTTGATTGAAATAAACCGCAATTTAATTGAATTAATGATTATTATGATATAGATAGTGGATATAGTATACTGAATGGATCATTTTCTATTGGAGTATTCTATAATGAAATAACCTATAATTCTAATAGAGTCATTACTGTATTTGTAGAAAATAATACTACAACTACTACAAATTATTATTATGATACAGATGTAGAATTATATTATCTAAAAAGTAGATTCTATAATTCAGTATTATTAAAAATTATAGTTCATGATTCTATAGAATATATATTTATCTAGTATTATTGGATTAAAGTTATATGTAAAAAAGGACTTCAACCTTTAAAATGGTTTTGAAGTCCTTTTATTTCTATTTATCTTTCTTTTTAGATACCATATCTCTAAATTTATATAAATCTTCTAGGAATTCAAATCTTGCAATGAAGAATTCATTTCCCATATCTGAAGCTAATGCTTCATCCATTCTTCCATGCATTTGAATGAATGGATATTCCTTTTTAATTTCTTCATAAGAATATTGATATTCAAAACGATCACGTCTTCCATAGAATACACAATAATACTTAGGATAATCCATATTTACATTTCTAATTTCATCATAACAAATAATATCAGCCCAAATTTGATATGTATCTAAGGATTGTCCAAAGTTAATAATATCTGGTGTAAATCCTCCAGGTGGACGCATATTAACCTCTAAGGCTACAATATCTCCTGCCTTACCAAGACCATGCTTTTCTTCACGTAAGCGGAAGAACTCTAAATGGAAGTAACGGCTCTTAATATTGAATGCCTTTAATACTCTTTGGCCAACTGCTTTAATATCCTCTGGAACATCCTTATTAACATAATAAGAGCATTCCAAATTTTGATTTACAATATCCATAATAGATGGTGGGAAGATTTCATTATCACAGAATACTACATTAGAATTTGAATCACATACACCATCGAAGGATGTGATTTCACCAGTGATGAATTCTTCCATAATATATGGTACTTTGAATCCTTCCTGATAGAATCTTTCTAAATCTTCCTTATTCTCAATTTTATAGGTTGCTGCTGCTCCAACTCCAACATCAGGCTTTACAACTACAGGATATCCTACCATATCGATAAATTTTAAATCTTCCTCTAAAGATTTACAGAAAGCATATCTTGCAACAGGGACACCTGCTTTAATATAGAAGTCCTTCATTTTAGATTTAGAAGTATAATGCTCTACATCCGAAAGCTTATCTCCTTTGATATTAAAATCTGTTCTAAGCTTTGCATCTTGTCTTAGCCAATATTCATTATTGGATTCAAGCATATCAATTTTTCCATATTTAAATGCAAAGAATGCAACAGCTTTATAAACCTCATCATAGTTTTCTAAATTGCATACCTTGTAGTATTCAGTTAATGACGCTTTTACTCTTGAATCTAGTTCATTATATGGTGTATCACCAACACCTAAAACTGTAACCCCATTCTTTTTTAGCCTATCACAAAAATTATAATAATTTTTTGGAAAAGCTGGAGAAATAAATACAAAATTCATAATTATCACCTTTAGGCAAATTATATCACGATGTTATATTCAATTATAGTTTTTTTTACGTTTCTCTCTTTTAAAAACGTTTACGATAAAGTATAATAGGATTATAACTGAAATGGAGGCGATTACATGTTCGGTAAAAAGAAAAATAAAGACGTTGAAAACGAGGTTGAACTAACAGAAGATGACCTTGATTTCGATGGAGATGATAAAGTCATTGAGGATAACTCTTTAGAGGATGACTTTGAAACTGAAGAGGAAAAAGAAGTCCGTTCAAAGAAGGAAGAAAAAGAAGAAAAGAAAGCAAAGAAAAAAGAAGAACTAAAAGAAATTAATGAAACACTAGACCCTACTCCAAAGACTAGGGTTGGTACAAACTTTAGAATGTATAAGTTTATCATTAAGATCTTTATTTTTGCAGTATTGATCGCATTCGCAATCTTAATGTTCATTTATAAGATTGAATTAATTGGTGCTGTATATATGATTACTGCAGTTATAATTCTATTCTCAGCAATCATAAGATTGATTCCACTTCTTAAGACTACGAAATCTAAAAGAGCTCGTTTGATATTATTGATTCAATGCTTAATTCATATTACTATTGGTGCATATTTAATATTAGCTGCATTCTATCACTGGGATAAATGGAATCAACTATTAGCTGACGATGCAAGAGCAAATACTCTTGAGGAATTATATAGAATGTCTGGTGGAAAATTTGCTGAATTTAACGTTCAGGCTTATGCTTATATTTTAGTAATTTTCTTCTATACATTAGCTATGGGCTATTTCTGGGTTACTATTGAATTTAAAGAGAATTCAAAATCAACCTTATTCTGGTTGAATTTCGTTTCAATTACACTAGCTGTTGTCATCGCATTCTTAGCACCACAGGAGTGGTTTGATGCAGAAAAGCTTGTTATTGCGCTTGCTATACTTGCATTATTTGGTGCACTTGTTATTGGTGGTGAGGCAACCGGTGGATATATTAGATACCGTAAGGTAATTGCTGGAGATATTAAGAAAAAAGAAAAGAAGACAGAGGTTGGAAAGGAAGCACCTTCTAGAAAGGATGATACCGAAATTTCTGATATCGATCCTAATATAATTCCTAAGGATGACCCTAGGGATGAGGATTCTGTTGTAAGCTAGAGTCAAATGCCAAGAAATTGGCATTTTTCTTTTATCTATTTTTATAATTTTTCTTTACTTTAATATCAGTTATGATATAATGTTTAAGGTACACTTTAAAAAGGGAATGAAAGAGATACAATTTGTGAATTGGTAATAGGAGGAACAGACTTATCCCTGTTATGTATCTCGGTCTGTGGTGGTAAATATGACAGTAGAAAAGTTAGACAAGAGCCGTGTTAAATTAGTATTCGATGTAACAGCTGATGAATTCGAAAAGGCTCTAGACAAGGCATTTGAAAGAGAAAACGCTAAGGTTACAATTAAGGGATTCCGTAAGGGACATGCTCCAAGAAGCGTATTTGAAAAGACTTATGGTGTAGAGGCATTATTTGAATCTGCACTTAATGTAGTATTAGATTCTAAGTTCCAGGAGGCTATTAAGGATGAGGCTGCTAAGAATTTCTTAGGTAGACCTGAGGCTGGACTTGAAGAAAAGATTGAACGTGGTAAAGATTTCAAGGTATCTTTAACATGGGATGTATATCCAGAAGTAACATTACCTAACTACAAGGGAGTTGAGGTAAAGGCTAAGAACTTAAAGGTTACTGCTAAGGAAGTTGATGAGGCTATTAAGGCTATCACAAAGAAGGATGCAGTAAAGGAGACTAAGACTGAACAGGTTATCGCAAAGAATGATTATGCAACATTCGATTTCGTTGGTACTGTTGATGGCGTTGAGTTCCCTGGTGGAAAGGCTGAGAACTATGAATTACAGATTGGTTCTGGTCAGTTCATTCCTGGATTCGAAGATCAAATGATCGGCTTAAAGGCTGGCGAGACTAAGGATTTAACAGTAACATTCCCTAAGGATTATCAGGAAGCAACACTTGCTGGTAAGGAAGCAGTATTTAAGGTAACAGTTCATGAGGTTAAGGTTGAAAAGTTCCCTAGATTAACTGCTGAATATATCGCAGGCTTAAAGCTTGAGGGTGTTACAACTTCTGAAGAGCTAAAGGCTTCTAAGAAGGCTGAGCTTGAGGCAAAGAAGGCTACTGAAGAAAAGGACCGTCAGTTAAATGACATCATCAATTATGTATTAGACAATGCTAAGGTTGATATGCCTAAGACATTAGTTGATGAAAAGGTTAACCAGTTAAAGAGTCAGTATGAGCAGCAGGCTAAGATGTACAATATTCCATTTGAAACATTCTTAGGCTTCATGGGTACTAATTTAGAAGCATTCAATGAAAATATGGAGAAGCAGGGCGCTCGTCAGGCATTATTCCAGGTTGTAGCTCAGAAGATTATTGAAGTTGAAAAGCTAGCTCCATCTCAGGAAGCTTTAGAGGCTAAGGCTGAAGAAGAGGCTAAGTTACATAATTCAACTAAGGATAAGATGTTAAAGACTAATGTAGCTAAGTATTATTCTGATTTAGCTTACAAGGCTTTAGTTGACTTATTAATCGAAAATGCTAAAGAAATCTAATCTATAATATATAATATTATAAAGGCGGCTGTTTGAGCTGCCTTTTTCATTCAAAATGTAACAAATTATGTGAAAAAGTAAAAAAAGTCAGTTTTTTTGGCACACTACTTGCAAAAGTGCCAAAAATAGTATATATTATAGGTACGCAAAGTAAAAAAGTAGTGAAAGGAAGGTATTTTTTATGGAAGAAAATACAAAAATTGTACTACCTGCCATTGCCGTTAGAGGTCTTGTACCACTTCCGAACAATGAATTTAAAATTGAAGTTGGAAGACCAAATTCCATTCTTGCGTTAGACGCTTCTGAGAAGATGTATGGTGGAAACATTATATTATTAGTTCAAAAGGATGCTAATGTGGTTAATGCTACACCAGAGGATGTTGAATTGGTTGGTGCTTTAGCTAAGGTTACACTTAAGCTAAAATTACCAAATAATAACTACAGAGTTAAATTTAAGGTAACAAACAGAATAAAAGTAACAGAGTATACCTCTGCAGATCCATATTTCGTTGTTGCTTATGAGAAGCTATTCTCCGTTTTAGCAAACGATGAAAAGGAAACTGCATTAATTAAGAATATTTCTTCTGAAATCGCTCAGGCTGGACAGACATTATTTTCATCCCCTGATGAGATTGCAAGATTAATTCAAAATGGCACGAATGCAGATGTACTATCTGATGTTATTGCATATCAATTGAAATTATCTGGTAATTTATCTAAATATCGTTATCTTGAGGAAACTGTTGTTTCTCAAAGATTAGATATGATTTTACAGGATATTGAAAGAGAACGTCAAATTGTAGAAATTGAGAATAAGATTAATAAGGATGTAAAGAAGTCTATTGATGATTCTCAAAAGGAATATTACTTACGTGAGAAGATGCGTGCTATTCAAAATGAGCTTGGAGATAAGGCTCGTCAAGAAGAGGATGTAGAAAAATTACGTAAGGCATTAGAAGAGGCTCATTTACCAAAGGCTATTTATGATAAGGCTATGAATGAACTTCAAAAATATGCTTCTACATCAAATCAGATGGCTGAATCTGGTGTAATTAGATCTTATTTAGATTGGATTATCGAATTACCTTGGTATAAGGCAAGTGAAGATAATAATGATTTAAAGGATGTTGCTGAAAAGCTTGATAAGAATCATTATGGCTTAACTAAGGTTAAAGACCGTATTATTGAATATTTAGCTGTTAAAAAGATGACAGGCAAGAATCCATCTACGATTCTTTGCTTTGCAGGGCCTCCAGGAGTAGGTAAAACTTCTTTAGCTAGAAGTATTAGTGAAGCTTTAGGTAGAAAGTTTGTAAAGCAATCCTTAGGTGGAGTTCGTGATGAATCTGAAATCAGAGGTCATAGAAGAACATATATTGGTGCATTACCAGGCCGTATCCTAAAGGGTATGAAGGATGCTGGTACTGTAAACCCAGTATTCTTACTAGATGAAATCGATAAGATGACTGCAGATTATCGTGGAGATCCAGCTGCAGCTATGCTTGAGGTATTAGACCCAGAGCAAAACAAGTATTTCTCTGATAACTACCTAGAAGAGCCATATGACTTATCTCAGGTAATGTTCATTACTACAGCTAACGATTTATCTGATATTCCAGGACCACTTCGTGATCGTATGGAAATCATTGAATTATCCTCTTATACAGAAATTGAGAAGTTCAATATTGGATTTAAGCATCTACTTCCAAGAGAAATCGAAGCTCATGGCTTAAAGCCAGAACAGCTAACTATTACAGATGATGCAATGTATGCAATCATCCGTGGATATACAAGAGAAGCTGGTGTACGTGAGCTTGATCGTATGATTGCAACAATCTGCCGTAAGACAGTTAAGGGTATTTTAATTGATAATATTACAAGTGTAACTGTTACTCCAGAAAATGTTACAGATTATTTAGGAAAGATTCGTTTCTTCAATAATCAAAATCGTAACGAAAACCAGGTTGGTGTTGTAACTGGCTTAGCATATACTTCCTTCGGTGGAGATACACTAGATATTGAAGTTACAACATATCCAGGTAAGGGTGGCTTAATTTTAACTGGTAAGCTTGGAGATGTAATGAAGGAGTCTGCAACTGCAGCATTCTCCTATGTTAAAGCACACCAAGTAGAATTTAAGATTCCAGAAGGCTTCTTAGAAAAGAATGATGTACATATCCATGTACCAGAAGGGGCTGTACCAAAGGATGGTCCATCTGCAGGTGTAACATTAACTACTGCACTAGTAAGTGCATTATCTAATCGTCCTGTAGATTGTCATTTAGGTATGACAGGTGAAATCACTTTAAGAGGTGCTGTATTACCAATTGGTGGTTTAAGAGAAAAATCTATTGCAGCTGCTAGAAGTGGCTTAACAAAGATTTTCATTCCAAAGGAAAATGAAAGAGATATTGAAGATATTCCAGAAGAGGTACAAAAGGTTCTTGAAATTAAACCTGTGTCTCATGTTTCTGAAATCATCAATGAAATTTTCCCAGCATAGGCATAAGTCAAAGGCTATTGTGTTCACACAATAGTCTTTTTCTATTGATTTTTATAAATAAATTTTATATAATAAACATAATCCATAAATTTAGTTTTGGGAAGGGAGGGTTAAATGTGATTGATACAAAGTTGATTACTTTTCTTACATTATTAGAAGAAAAGAATTATTCAAAGACTGCAGCGCGCCTTTATATTACGCAACCAGCAGTTACTCATCATATTAAATCCCTTGAGAAGGAATACGATATAGCACTTTTCAAAAATTCTAAGACATTTGAACTAACTAAGGCTGGTACAATGCTATTAGAATATGCGAAGAGCTTGAAATTACAAGAAGAGTTCTTACTTGCTAATATGAAAAAGCAAGATTCTTTTGTGTGCAATTTAGGCTTTACTCCTATGGTAAAATCTATGATTCCACCAATTGAATATTTAAGACAAATTTTCTATGAAACTCCTTCATTCAATGCATATACATATGCATATGAGGAAATATTTGAAAAACTAGATTCTGGTAAAATCGATTTTGCCTTTGTAGATAATAGCTTTGATTCTCAAGCCTTTGAATCTGCACTTGTTACTAGTGAAAAGGTTGTTTTAGTTGGTGATCCAAAGGGACAATATGGCTCTAAGGATAGAATAACAAGAGAACAGCTATCTGTTGCTACACTAATTTGGCCAGATGAGAATAGTGGATTATATAAATGTATTCAAAATGCATTAAAATCTAAAAATATAAAATTAAAGAACAATTATTCTGTATCATCCAATGACCCAGATTTAATGAGAAGATTAGTCCCATTAACGGATGGTTTAGCATTTATGTATTATGATACAGTTAAAGAAGATATTGAAGCAGGAAGATTAAAGAAATTTGATATTCTTAATGTTCAAATTACTCAGAATATTTATATTATCTATCCTAAGAATTTAGGATTAGATGATAACCAAAAGAAGCTTCTAGAGATTATTCAAAAAACTAGTAGGTGAAATAATGGTTAATATTCTTTATGAGGATAATCATATCCTAGTTTGTGAAAAGCCTAGAGGGATATTATCCCAAGCGGATGGTTCAGATAAAGAGGATATGCTTTCAATTTTAAAAAACTACATAAAGGAAAAATATAACAAGCCCGGAAATGTATATCTGGGCCTTGTTCATAGATTGGACATAAATACTAAAGGAGTAATGGTTTTTGCGAAAACCTCTAAGGCTGCCTCTAGATTATCTTCATCTGTTTCATCCCATGAATTTCAAAAAAGATATAAAGCTATTGTAGAGGGTACTTTTCTTGATTCAAATACCCATATATTAAAACATTATATATATAAGGATGAGAAGGAGAAGAAATCCTATATAAGAAATGATGGTCAAGAGGCCATCTTGGAATATAGGCCTATTTCTTCATATAAGATTCATAATTTTGATGTAACGGAAGTAGATATTTTATTACATACAGGTAGATTCCATCAAATACGCTGCCAAATGTCAGCGATTGGACATCCTTTATATGGAGATAAGAAATATGGCAGTAAAAATCAAGTAAATCCACTGGATTTCCCTTTATGTGCTTATAGTCTATCTTTTCCACATCCAATTACTAAAGAAATTATGACCTTTACTTTGGAGGATTAAATGAAGTTAAATATTGTACTTGATAATGCTGAAGATTCTAGAAATATTTCTGGAATTCATAATGCAAATTTAAAAATGCTTGAAGAAATTTATAATATTCAAATTGATATCCATGGGGATCAGGTATTAACAGATACAGATAATGCGATTATACTAGCTAAGCTTGAGGATATATTTCAAATTATGAAGTTTATGTCGTTAAATCATCAGGCTATTTCCCCAAGAGATGTTATTTATATAGAAAACATCGTATCTATTGGAAAAAAGATGGAATATATGAATTTCTTATCGAATAGACACCCATTATGCCATACACTACATAATAAGCCTATATATGCAAAAACCTTGAAGCAGGATGAGTACTTAAAATGCTTAAAAAGTAAGGATTTAGTATTCTCCATTGGAGCTGCAGGTACAGGTAAGACTTATTTAGCAGTATGCTATGCTGTAGCAGAACTTAAAAAAGGAAATTATGAAAAAATTATCCTTACTAGACCAGCAGTAGAAGCAGGCGAATCCTTAGGCTTTTTACCAGGAGATTTAAAAGAAAAGGTTGATCCATATTTAAGACCTTTATATGATGCTTTATATGAAATGCTTGGCATGGAGCATGCAGAAGCATTAATAGAAAAGCAAATCATTGAAATAGCTCCTTTAGCTTATATGAGAGGACGTACCTTAGAAAATGCCTTTATTATCCTAGATGAGGCCCAAAATGCTACAATAGATCAGTTAAAGATGTTCTTAACACGTATGGGTTTCCATTCAAAAATGGTAGTTACTGGTGATATTTCACAAATTGATTTACCAAATCAAAAGAAATCTGGACTTAAGTTTTGTGCGGATTTACTTAGGGATTTACCAGAGGTTGGAGATATTGTTTTCGATTATTTTGATGTAGTAAGACATCCACTAGTAGGTAAGATTATTGAAAAATTTGAAAATGCGAATAAATAACATCGTGTTTAAAAAATCTAAAAAAATAAAAAAAGTGCGAAATTTACGAAAAAAACGGCACTTTTTTTCTTTTAAACTCTTGAAAATGCTTTCATTTCAATATAAAATATTAGTGATTGTTTATTTACAATAAAAGGAGCGTGTAAAAAAATGAAGAAGAATTATTTAAAAAGCTATTTTAAATCATTCGGAGTAATCGCTACACTAGCTGTAATTATTTTGTTTGGTGTTCTTGGTTGGTTCGTTTACAAGATGACTTTCCTACCACAAAATTACGCTACATTAGCACAGGCTGCAGTCTTAGCAGTAATGATTGGTGGAGCAATCGTTGGCTTCTCCGGTCTAAGACATGATAAAGTCAATATGACAGACTTTATTCGTATTACATTCTTAGTATCCAATATTGTACTTGGAGTTTTAGCATTGTTAGCTGGTGGCCACAATGTAGCTATGATTATATACTTTGTGCTTGCTGCAGTATTCTTGGTTGAAATTATAGTTCGTTTTACTGCTATTACACAAGATGCTGGTCAGGCTGGTATGAAGGCATACTTTAGTGCCTTAGGATATCGCTACAATCCTATTTGCTTAGTTGTATTAGGTATGGTTGTTGCTATTGTTTTAAGCATTTTAGCTAAGAATGGTGTATTACAGAATGTATATTCTAAAGATACTAAGTTCTATTTAATCGGTGGTGCTGCTGCATTATTAGCTGTATTATTAATTTCTGCATTAGATAAGGATTCTGATACAAACTGGTTAGATGCTATTTTAGTAGTAGTATTCATTGGTTCCATCTATAGCCCAGTAGTACTTGCTGGTACTATTACATCATCCATTGCAAAGCTATTATTAATCTTAATCCTATTAACAATGGGTGGAATTATCGTTCGTTCTGTATTCTATAACAAGGATGTTATTTATGATACAAACCGTGATAAGGCTAGAACATATTATAGAAATATTTTCACAAAATATAATGTACTTGCTGCAGTTATTATTTCCGTAGTAGCTGTTGGATTAATTACTATTGCTACATCTTATGCAATTGGTTCTGGTGATGTATATCGTTTAATGACAAATAACTTACATTTACCTGCTGGAGCTATAACAATTTATGTATGCTCTGCTGTTGCATTATTAATTGGTGTTGTTTTAGGCGCATTATTATTTGTTTTCCGTGATTTCAATAATACAGAGCCAATTAAGACTGACTGGGTATTAATTTCTTTAATCCTAGCTACAGGCTTAGGCTTACCATTCTTTATTTCTTATGCAATTTCTGATTTCGCATTATTAACATCTAACATTTTATTATTAGTTGTTGGTATTGTTTATATGGTATTATTCGTATTAGGCGTAGTAATTCAGATCTTACGTATTAGAAACTTCGATCCAATGGCTGCTATTATTGCTAAGGAAGCTGAAGAGCAGATTGCTCAGAAGAAGGAAGAAAAGCAGGCTGCTAAGGAAGCTGCTGAAGAAGAAGCTAGAGCTGAAAAGGAAAGAAAAGAGAAGGAAGATCCATTTGCTCTTACTGAAGAGGATGAGGCTATCTACGCTGCTCAATACGGTGAAGAAGAAAAGGCTGAAGAGGAAAAGGAAGAGGAAGGTAATCCTTACGAAGAGGAAGAAACTCAACCTGAAGAGGCAACTGAAGAAGTTGTTGAAGAAGAACAGCCTGAGGAAGTTACTGAAGAGCCTAAGGCTGAAGAAACAGATGAATTTGATGAATTCTTAAATTCTGTTCCTGAAAAGGAAGAAGAAAAGCCAGCTGAAGAAGAAAAGCCAGCTGAAGAAGAAAAGCCTGAAGAGGCAACTGAAGAGTCTGAAGAAGACGATGAAGAAGCTGAAGAAGAAGATGATGAAGACGAAGAGAATCCTTATGATGAGGAAGAGGAAGCTGATGAAACTCCATCTGAACCACATGAAAAGACTCTTGAGTCTAACATCGAAGTTCAAGAATATGTTGCAGTTGACGAAAATGGTCAGCCAAAGAAGATTAAGCGTAAGTTCAATACAAAGATGATGTTCGCTCCTTATGAAACTAAGGAATATTATAACGAAGTTAAGAACTACTTAATGATGTATCGTGCTAAGGGTAGATGCTCTGCTAGATGCGAATCCTTCAGATACAAGGGCTTAGTTGCTAAGCTTGCATTAGGTGGAAAGGCTGTTAAGGTATTCTTAGCATTAGATCCAGCTATTATTGAACAGTATCCAAAGTATCATTTAAAGGATGTTTCTGACAAGAAGCAGTATCAAGAAGTTCCAGTAATGATTAAGGTTCGTTCTGATCGTGCATTAAAGTACTGCAAGGAATTAATCGACTTAATGTTTGCTAACCGTCTTGTTAAGCCAAAGAGAAACTTTGAGCCTACAAACTTCATCACTCAGTTAATTCCAAATGGTGAAGCTATTTTAGGTAACTTAGGTATGGAAGCATGGTATCTACAGGATACTATGAATGTAAATGGTATTCCTGAAGAAATGCCAGATAATTTAATTGATTACTTACCAATGATTCCTGGTGAGCCTTTAGAAGAGGAAGAGGAAGAAGCAGTTGTATATCTTGATACATTATGCTTACACTTCGAAGAAGGTTCTGTTATTCAGTTAGATATGTTAAAGAGTGCTCATATTTGCCAGAAGGGAAATATCCTTCGTGTTAAGGCAAGAGGTACATTAGATCGTAAGCTTGTCATCTATGCTGAAAAGTTTGATGAGGATGCATTAAAGATGATTTTATGTACTAATGGTACAGCAATTCGTATCGTTCGTGATTTAGAAGAATAAAATAATAATGCTCATGCTTAGGCATGGGCATTTTTTTCGTATAAGAAAAAGGGATTTTTGAATCCCTTTTACTTATTAGCAACCCCAGTTTTAATTGCTGCTTCACTAACAGCCTTTGCAACAGCAGGAACAACTCTTTTATCGAATGCTCCTGGTACAATATAATCTGGAGATAATTCTTCATCCTTAATAATAGATGCAATAGCATATGCTGCTGCAATCTTCATTTCCTCATTAATCTTTTTTGCTTTAACATCTAATGCTCCTCTAAAGATTCCTGGGAAGGCTAATACATTATTAATTTGATTTGGAAAATCACTTCTACCAGAACCTACAATATAAGCTCCAGCTTCCTTTGCATCATTATATGAAATCTCTGGAGTAGGATTTGCCATCGCAAATACAATTGGGTCCTTCGCCATAGATTTAACCATATCTTTAGATACAAGGTTTGGTGCGGATACTCCGATAAAGGCATCTGCGCCCTTTAAAATAGAAGCAAGTGTATTATCGTGATTATCTGGTGTATCAAAGATACCATCATCAATAAGCTCTTTAATTAAGAAATCATAGGAATCATATTTATTCTTATCAACAACACCACAAATATTATATGCATTGATTGTTCCTACACCTATTTTTTTTAGCATACGAGCTACCATAGACCCTGCAGCTCCTGTACCAGATAATACAACTCTCATATCCTTAAGATTTCTTTTTGTTAATCTTTGAATATTAATAAATGCAGAAGCTACAATAATGGATGTACCATGCTGGTCATCATGGAATACAGGAATATCCATTTCCTCAATTAATCTTCTTTCAATAGTAACACATCTTGGAGCGGATATATCTTCAAGATTAATTGCTCCTAGAGTTGGCTCTAAATATTTGATAGTTGTAATGATTTCTTCAACATCCTGTGTTTTAAGACAAAGAGGGAAGGAATCAACTCCTGCGAGCTCTTTTAATAAAATGGATTTACCCTCCATTACTGGAATTGCAGCGTATGGTCCAATATTTCCTAAACCAAGTACTGCAGAACCATCTGTGATAACTGCAACCATATTAGATTTTGCAGTATAAACATAAGCATCCATTGGATTTGCTTCAATTTCTTTACAAGCATATGCAACACCAGGTGTATATGCTAATGCTAAATCGTGTTGATCCTTAATTCTTACCTTAGAATGAATTTCAAGCTTTCCTTGATGCTCCTTATGTAAGGCTAATGCCTCTTCCTTTAAACCCATTTTTACTTTCCCCCATCAAAAATATTATTTCCATAATAATCTATAGCACAAATCATTTTAAATCCTTCAACCTCTAATCTTTTAATAGATTCAGGGCCTAAATCTAAAAATGCAATTTCTTTAGCTTTTTTAACAGCTTTAGAAAGAAGTGCTCCACAGCCACCTGTTGTAATGAAATATAAAATATGATTATCCTGATAATACTTTGTGCAAGCATTATCTCTTGGCCCCTTACCAATGGTTGCACAAACATTTAATTGTCTCATCATAGGTGCAAACATATCCATACGTGAAGAAGTAGTTGGACCAATAGAACCAATAACATGACCTGGCTTTGTTGGAGTAGGTCCTGCATAATAAATGAATGCTTCATTAAAATCTACTGGTAATTCTTCACCTTTTTCAAGCATATTTTTAATTCTCATATGAGCTGCATCTCTTGCAGTATAAATAACTCCACTAAATTCAATAACATCACCTACATGTATATCTTTTAGCTTATCTTTATCTAAAGGGTAGTTGATTATCATAAAATCACCACCTTATGACGAGATGCATGACATTGTATATTTACCGCTACAGGTAAGGATGCAATATGACATGGATATAAATTTACTTTAACTGCTAAAGCAGTTGTTTTTCCACCTAGTCCCATAGGACCAATATTTAGCTTATTAATTTCTTCAAATAATTCTTTTTCAAGACTTTTTGCATCTAAATCACTAGATTCATCATCAATAGGTCTTAAAAGTGATTCTTTGGCCAATAATGCGCATTTTTCTAAGTCTCCACCAATACCAACACCAACAATTAATGGTGGGCATGGTCTACCACCAGCCTCTTTTACTGTAGTAAGAACAAAATCCTTAATTCCTTGAATTCCATCTGCAGGAACTAGCATTTTAACCCTGCTCATATTTTCGCTTCCAGCTCCCTTAGGGCATACAGTTATTTTTAATGTATCACCTAAGACATGCTTAATATGTACGATTGCAGGAGTGTTATCCTTAGTATTCATTCGGTTTAGTGGTGATTTAACTACACTTTTTCTTAAATATCCTTCTGTATAGCCTAAAGATATTCCTTTATTGATCGCATCATAAATATCTCCAGGAATATATACTTCGTTTCCTATTTCTACAAAAACGATAGTAATACCAGTATCTTGGCACATTGGAACATTTTCACTTGCTGCTAAATTGTCATTTTCTATAATCTGCTCTAATATCGATTTGGCAAGCCCACATTCCTTATTCTTGGCACATTCAAGTACATCAAGAACGTCTTTTTCTAAATAGGTTGCAGCCTCTATCGCAAGTCTTTTAACCTCTTTAGTAATAACATCAGGTTCAATTGTTTTCATAGGTTTACCCCCTTGGTATCATTATATAATAAATTGTTCTTAATTTGATATAGAAAGTGCTTTTATACTTTGAATTACTTTTAAAAAAAGTTATAATGTAAGAAATGGAGTGATTAATTATGGATACAAATTTTGAAAAATGGCTTAAAGCTAAGAAAAATATAGAAATATCCGATGATGCATTACAAGAAGAAGATGTCATTGGCTTTTTAGATAATATGAAGGGTTTCTTATTCCCCGGATATGTAGAGCATGTCAATATTCTATCGGATTATATGGATGAAAAGATGGATGCAATACGTTATTACTTACATAAGCTATTAAGAGCAGTAGAGCGTATTACAAAGAAATCTTTATTATGTGAAAACATGATTGATTGCTTCTTTAATCATATACCAGAAGTAGACGAATTAATTCAAACGGATTTACAGGCTTTATTTGATGGAGATCCAGCTGCAAAAACAAAATCAGAAATCATTTTGACTTATCCTGGCTTAACTGCAATTTTTATATATAGAATTGCTCATGTATTATATGAACTAGAAGTACCAATCCTACCAAGAGCACTAACAGAATATGCACATGGTAAAACTGGAATAGATATACACCCAGGTGCAAAAATTGATGCATATTTCTTCATTGACCATGGTACAGGTATAGTTATAGGTGAAACATCTATCATTGGTAAGCATGTAAAGCTATACCAAGGTGTAACCTTAGGTGCATTATCCTTAAGAGAGGGTCAAAAGCTTTCTGGTACAAAAAGACATCCCACAGTAAAGGATAATGTTACCATTTATTCTGGTGCTTCCGTATTTGGTGGTGAAACCATTATTGGTGAAAATACAACCTTAGGCTCTAATGTATTTATTACATCCTCTGTAGAGCCTAACATGACTGTAACAATACTAGGAGAAAAAAAGCACAAGGAGTGATAATATGAAGGTTGAATATTACAAGGAATACAGTAATATTTTGGGAAGAGATATGGAATTTAAGGTTTTTGGCCATGCTGGGAAACCTTGTATTGCATTTCCAGCAGAGGCAAAGAGATTCTATGATTATGAGGACCATGGCTTAATTGGCGCAATGGAGCCTTATATTGAACAAGGAAGAATTCAGGTTTTTTGCGTGGATGGCCTAGATAATGAATCTTGGAGTGCTACATGGAAAAATCCTAAAGACCGCATATTAGCTCAAGAAGCATATTTTAATTATATAATTAATGAATTTGTTCCAAGAGTATATGAAATTAATAATAGTAATTCGAATGGTATTATGACATTTGGCCTATCCTTAGGCGCATATCATGCCCTAAACTTCTTAGTAAGAAGACCAGATATCTTTAATCAGGTATTGGCTTTATCTGGTATATATCATTCTGGATTCTTTATTAAGGATTATGCTGATGAATTAACTTTCTTAAATTCGCCTTTAGATTCTTTGCAGGTTATGCATAAGAATCATCCATATATAGAGCTTTATAAGCAGGCACGAATTATCATTTGTGTAGGACAGGGTGCATGGGAAGATGTATGCTTAGAAGAAACTAGAAAAGTAGATAAGGCATTAAAGAATTTAGGTGTTCCTGCCTGGGTAGATTATTGGGGGTATGACAGACCTCACGATTGGCCTAGCTGGTTAGAACAAGTTCCTTATTTTTTGTACCATATTTTAGACTAATAAAATTCGAGGATATTTCAATTATCCTCTTTTTTATTTTTAAAAATACCCATTTTTTTAAATATTATTTTGAAAGCCCTTACATAACCAAAAAAAATTCAAAATTTTTATTGCATTATGAAAAATTAAGAATATAATATATCTATCAAAATTATGTTTTGATGAAAAAGGAGACGAATATTCTCTATAATATTCAAAGAAAATTTTTGGGAAAGGAAATTCGAAAGACTGGTGTCTTTCATTCGGTAAACTGAGTTGGCACAACCTATTATCGAATTGCACAACATAGTTAAATACTATGGTGACAATTGTGTTGTAGATGGAATTAATCTTGACATCTACCCTAATGAGTTTGTTACTCTACTAGGTCCTTCTGGATGTGGTAAAACAACTACACTTAGAATGATTGGAGGATTTGAATATCCTTCATCAGGTGAAATCATTGTCAATGGAAAAATTATTAATAATCTTCCTGCTTACGCAAGACCTATTAATACAGTATTCCAAAGATATGCACTATTTCCTCATTTGAACGTTTTTGATAACGTTGCCTTTGGTATCCGTAACCGCGGAAGAAAATTCATGATTGAATTCTATGGTGGTAAGGAAAAGGTTATTCAGGGCTGCATCGAAGAAAAGATTAGAAGAGGTGTACCTGAAGAAAAAGCCAAAAAGGTGTCTTATTTTGACATCAACAAGTATTTGAAACTTTGTGTGAAGGAGTCTGTAACTGCTGCTCTTGAAATGGTAAATCTAGCAGGATTTGAAGAGAGAAGCATTGATAAGATTTCCGGAGGACAAATGCAGAGAGTTGCTATCGCAAGAGCTATCGTATTAAAGCCACAAATTTTATTATTAGATGAGCCACTATCTGCACTTGACTTAAAGCTTCGTCAAAACATGCAATATGAACTTAAAGAAATGCAAAGAAACCTAGGTATTACCTTTATTTTCGTAACTCATGATCAGGAAGAAGCAATGGTTATGTCTGACCGTATTGTAGTAATGAAGGATGGTATTATCCAGCAGCTTGGAACACCTAAGGATATCTACAATGAGCCAGTTAACCGTTATGTTGCAAACTTCATTGGTGAATCTAATATTATTCAGGGTGTTTATATTGGACGTAACCGTGTTAAGTTCTTAGGTGCTGAATTCTATGTTGTTGGATATGAATTCGATGATATGGAATCTGTAGATGTAGTTATTCGTCCTGAAGACTGGGATGTTGTTCCTATGTCTAAGGCTAAGGTAAAGGGTGTTGTTACATCATCTATCTTTAAGGGCGTACACTATGAATTATTAGTTGATATCGAAGGTGTTGAATATGTTGTTCACACATATGAAGATATCAAGGAGGGTGAAATTGTAGGTCTTACAATTGACCCATATGAAATTTGCTTAATGAAGCAGGATGGTTCTCCTAAAAAGCTTATTCCAGTAGAAGAAGTTGAAAGAAGAAAAGACTTGTCTAAAGAGGTAGACTAATATGCAGAAGGCCAATCAAAAAAGGGTCATTCCAGCACATCAGGTTTCCCATAGACTAGATAGAATGGCAAAGCCTTACCTTTATTGGTTATACGCATTTGCTGTAGTACCAATGATTGTAATGTTTTTGCTAATGTTTGTACATTCAGAGGGAATCCGTTTTGAAGGAATGTCATTCAGTGTTTCAAATTTCGCTATTATTACAGAAAATTCTACGATTGTAGCTTTCTGGAATTCTATTAAATTTGCTGTATTAACTACTGCACTTTGTGCTTTCTTTGGTTATTTAGTAGCATATTGCTTATACCAATCCAAGCTTAAAAATAAGTATATGATTCTATTATTATTAATATTACCTTCCTGGACAAATATTCTACTTAGAATCAATGCTTTAGCATCTGTTTTTAAGCCAAACAATATTTTACAAGATATTTTTAACCTACCAGCAGTAGGTGAAGGTATTATTGGTACAGATTGGGCTGTATTACTTGGTATGGTATTTACTTACCTACCATTTATGATTATGCCAATCTATACATCCTTAGAAAAGATTGATCCATTACTTCATGAGGCAGCCTTAGATTTAGGTATGACAGATTTTAAGAAGTTCTGGAAGGTTACATTCCCACTATCTTCTAAAGGTATTGTATCTGGTTCTATCATGGTATTATTACCTTGTATGTCTGGATTCGCAATTCCTCAGATTTTAGGTGATGGTAATATTTTATTAATTGGTAACATTATTGAACAAAGCTTCAAGAACATGTCTTATAACCAGGGTTCTGTATTAGCTATTGTTATTTTAGTTATCATTTTAGGAGCTATCCTAATTATCAATAAGACAGATAAGGAGGGCTCAACATTACTATGATGAATGAAGAAGTTAAAAAGGAATATAATCCTCTAGATTATCCTATTGCTGAAGCTAAGGATTATGGCTATAAAGATCATAAAGCATTAAAAATGACTTGGAAGATTACAAAATATGTATTATTAGCATTTTCTATCTTTATGATTTATTTTGCAGTAATTATTATTGCAATCCAATCCTTTAATTCAACAGATGCAACAACAGAATTTGCATCCTTCACTTTTGCAAATTATGCAAATATGTTTGGTAAAGGATCTTTAAATGATTCTATTAAGAATACCTTCCAAACATCTATTTTAGCAACATTAATTGCTACAGTTATTGGTACTTTAGTTGGTATTGGTGCATATTACTTACCACCTAAGATTAAGAATAGATTATTATTCTTAAACAATATTCCATTATTAAATGCGGATATTGTTACAGGTATTTCTTTAATGTTAATCTTCTCATTATTCTTAGTAATTAATAAGAAGTTCTTTGGTTTCTGGACAATTTTAATTGCGCATATCTATTTCATTTTGCCATATATTATTTTGTCTGTCCATCCAAAGATGAAAGAAATTGACCCTAATATGCTTGATGCATCCCTAGACTTAGGTGTTAAACCATTTAAGTCTGTACTTAAGGTTATTATTCCTGCAGTTAAGGGAGGTATCTTCTCTGGTATGGTACTTGCTTTTACAATAAGCTTTGAAGACTTCGTTGTAGGCTACTATACAAAGGGTAATGGTTATAACACATTATCTATTTGGATTTATTCATCCATTGGTAGAAAGAGCTTATACCCTGGTGTATATGCATTCTCTACAATGGTTACTGCAGCTATGATTTTAGCCGTTGTTCTTTATAACATATTCAAGAAAATTGAACTTGGAAGAAGAATTAAAGGCATTTATAGAAATTTCAAAAAGAAGAAGGAGGCTATGCTTTATGAAGAAAAGTAAGCTAATACTAGGAAGCCTTCTTGCTTCAACCTTCGCATTAGGATTAACATCTTGTGGTGGTAGACAAACCCTATTATTCTTAAACTGGGGTGAGTATATCGATGAAGATATTTTAGATGCTTTTGAGGAAAAATATAATTGTAATGTCTCTATGGATTTAGGTGATTCTAATGAAATCTTCTATTCCATGGTAAGATCTGGTACAACTGTATATGATGTTGTATGCCCATCGGATTATATGGTTGAAAAAATGTATAGTGCTGGTTTATTACAAAAAATTGATTTTTCAAAGCTTACTATGTCTGGATATAATCCAAACACACCTGAGGGAAGAGATTCTATGCGTTTGGGTGTATTATCTATTTTAGATGATATGAATACAAACCTTAAGGCAAATAATCCTGATTATGTAGATAATACAATTCAGAATTATTTTGTACCATATTTATGGGGAACTTGGGGAATTATGTATTCTACAAGTAGAGAAGATTTCCCAGAGGAATATAAAGATTATGTTCCTGGTGAAAAATCTATAAGAGAAGCTGTTACAAACGGTGAAACTGAATGGAGTGCACTATTTGATAGATCATCCCTACCAGAAGGCACAAGAGTTTCTATGTATGATTCTTATCAGCATGTATATTATGCTGCAAGCCGTTATTTAGAAAAGACAAATCCTTTATCTAATGCTTATGGTATAGAGCTTCCTAAATCGGATTTAGATACTATAAAGAATTTAATTTCTGATATGAAATATAATTCTTGGGGAACAGATAATATTAAGAAGGATATTAGTGGTAAAAACTCTGATATTGGTTATATGTGGACTGGAGATTTCTTATATTATTATTGTGAAGAAGCAGCAAAGGCTGCAATAAAAGCATATATAAATGGTGATGTTACCATGGATAATATGGTTTCTATGATTAATGAAATTTGTGATTCTTCAGATAGAGTATATGAGAATAATGGAAATAAATATGGTATTCGATTTGATTTCTTTATTCCTGAGGATACCGTTGCATTCTGTGATAATTTAGTAATTACTAAGGATGCTTCTAATGTTGATTTAGCACATAAGTTTATTGACTTTATGTCTGCATATCAAACTTCAGCTTCCCTAGATGATAATGGAGAAGAAATTGATCCTTCTACATTAGAAGAAGATGAAATCTTAACTCCTTGCTTTAACAATACATATTATGTATGCTATGATGCATGGAATAAAACAGTATATGATGATTTAGTTGCTCTAGCAGATGATTCTATTTTTAATGAAGAAGCTGCCGAGGTATTTGAGGAACAAATAAGTGAAATGCCTGCAGAAGAAACAGATTTATATGGTCTATTATATGATTATGTAACTGGTATCGCATTTAATAAGTATTATCAAAAGGATTCTACTAAGGGCGAAATTCTTGCAACATTTACTCAAGATTATATCGATCAAATCTATACTGCATTTAATAATGCAAGAACTTAAAATTGAGAACCACTCTTATGAGTGGTTTTCTTTATGATATTACATATAATAACAAAGGGTGCAATTGTAATACGGTTTTTAATTTTTTGTACAAAATGAAAAAAATGACTATAAAATTTAAGAGTTGTTTTGAAAATAAATTTAAATGAGATATAATATAAAATAAGAGTTTTGTGTCGAAAGGAGGTGCAAGCATGATCAATTTCCACAAATATGCATTCTTAGACTGCAAAAAGCTAAAAAGATATATAGAAAATGATGACTATTGGCTATGCCAATATAATCCAATTTGGTTATTTGTATGGAGCGATTACTATAAGCCTGAGATTTGCTTTAGACATGATTTTACATTCATCAGATTTATGATGCCTGATGTTGGAATGTGTTATTATCCTCCAATTGGCAAAGGCGATTTAAAAAAGGCTATGAAGGATATCGAAGAGGATGCGAGGGAGCGTGGATTTGATTTTTACTTAGCACCAGTACCAGATTCTATGGTAAACCCTATTTCTAAGTTTAGCGATAAGCTTTATGAAAATAGAGATTTCGATACATATATTTGTTCATCTGATGCCCTATCTTTCTTTAAAGAGAAGGAATATAAAGAAAAAAGAAAGCTTTGTGAAAAGTTTGAAAAGCAGCATAGAGATGCAGTTTATAAACCAATCAAGAAGGATGACTTTGGATTAATATTAGAATTTATTACCGATTGGAATCAAGACCATAAAGATCAATATAATACTCCATATTTTTATAAGCAATTAAATATGATTAAGAAATGTATGGATCACTTATATGAATTAGATTTATTTGGAATTATCCTTATGGATGAAAAAAAGGTATATGGAGTTGCGATTGCATCCTTAGTTGGTAATGTTGCAACATTACATGTAAATTTAGCACTAGATAGTATTCCTGGTGCATCTGAAGAATTAATGCAATGCTTCGCAAGAACTACATCCTTAAGAGCAAGATATATCTCTTTAGAGATGGATAGTGGAAATGAAGAAGAAAGAAAAAAGAAATCTTCTTATAAGCCTATTAAATTAGAGAAGTACTTTGCAACATTTAATCTTTAATTTTCAAACAAAAAGTAATATAATAGTTCATAAAGAGTTTAAGGTCTTTTAGGCCAGGAGGAGTAAAAATGGAAAACAATAAGAGAAATATGCCTAGCACCCCAGACCATATTGAAAGTGCACCAAATCCAAATATTCCAGAAAGTGTATGGGCTGATGGTGTACCAGCAAATATAGATGAGGCTGATAAGATTAAGCCTGAAGAGCTTCATAATATGGCAATTGATTATGTTATGAAGAAGGTAATTCTACCTAAGGGATTTAAGATTGAACAGGGCTTTCCTAGAAGAGATTTCCCTAATATCGTTATGAAAAGGGATGGTATAATCTACATGGTTGTAGTATTCCCATCAGTTTTCCCAAGCTATGCAACACCAAATGACGATTTCCGTTTAAAGATTGTTGAAAACGCAAAGAAGTTTGATGCAGTTGCATTATACGCACCAGTAGGATATAAATCTATTGATGAAGAGCGTGCTAAGGCACAGCTTACATTAAAGGGAGATGTATTCCAAACTACATTCCCAGGATTCATCCGTCTAACAGATGCACCTACACAGGATTTTAATGTAAAGCCTGAGGAATTATTCCGTCCATAGAACAAAAAGAAGATGGTTCAATAATAAAATGAATCATCTTTTTCTTTTTCTCTTCTTATAATGTTTATAAACTAAATACGCAACAGTAATAGAATGTTTATATGCTGATATATGTCCATGATGGATATATTGTTTCATCTTTTGAAAATTATCTGATATTATAATATCATGAGTTAAAGATTTAAAATCTTGATTCATAAAAATCACCATCAATATTGTATCAAAAAAGGAGTTACTCTTATGACTGATTATAATAATCTTTTTGAAAATGAAGAAAAATATTCAAAGATTATAAAATATTTAAACGAAAACCCAATAGATAATTTAGAATTTAATCCTAAAAAAGGCTACATCTTAATTGATTATAATCCAAAGGTTAAATCAAAAAATGATGGAGATACATTACATAGTCTTCCAAAATTTTTTGATATTAGATTTATGGATAAACTAGCAGGTGATAAAAAAGAAGCGATTGAGATAATGGAATATTTTAAGAAGACCAATAAAGGTGCTTTAAAGGAAAATTTAATGAACTATTTGAAAAAAACTGATTTATCTATGGAAAAATTAGGAAAAGAAGCTTGTGTATCTAAACAGACAATATCTAAAATCATTAATGGACAGTTAACTCCTAGAAAGAAGACTATTTTTGGGCTTGCGTTTGCGTTTAAATTAAACTTAAAAGAAACAGAAGAATTATTATCTTATGGAGGATACACTTTCAATCCAACAGATCCATTTGATGTGGTAGTAGAAGGTGCTATAACATATGGATATGATTTAGAAGAAACAAATTATATTTTAGAAAAACTAAATCTAGATACATTTGGGATAAAATAAAAAGGAGGAGTCCCCCCCTTTTATTCTTGGTTTTCAGATACAGATAAGTTATTCTGATGCATAACTTCAATTGCTTCCATATCTTTCTTTACAAATCTGAAACGATGGATATTAATGAATAAGTTAATTAAATATATAATTGGAACTATTGCTGATATTAATAGTGCTAGAAGTACTTTTATTACAAATGCTGCAATAAGCATCATTCCTGCATATAATCTATCTCCTAGTATCCTATCTGCTAATCTTGTGCAAATCTTCCATGCAGGGAAAAAGCAAGCAAGGACATATATGATACCACCAACTATTCCTTGTTCTTTAAACATTTGTGGACCTGTAAAGAAGAAAATGAATATTGCTGTTGCAATTAAGACAATACTACACCAAATGACTCCACCTTTAAGTTCGGCTTTTACTTCATCATGAGAGTTTTTAGCACAATCATAACAATAATGGCCAGTAGTTAAATCGAAGCAGTCCTTGCATAAGTTCTTACCACAGCCTGGACATGTACCAACTGCTTCTCTATTAGAATGATAATAACAAATCATAAATATAGTGAGATATACACTGTACTGTAAATCTCCCTCCCTTTCTTTTTTTCTTGTTGTACAGAACATTTTCCATAATTATAACATCAGTATTTTTTAAAATTGTCACTTCAGAAGCGACACATTTAGAACTCTAAGAATTTATAATTTATTAAATAAATTTTAAAAATTAGGGTGGAAAAAATGGAGAACAAAAGAGAAATGGAGGAAGTTAATATCTATGTTTTAACAAAGATAAAACCTCCTTTTTCTGAGGTTCTCTTTTCTTTTTTGAAAATAAAAAAAGTAAGCTTGAATTCTGTTTTAAAAAAATCTGATTTAGATAGAAGATATGTATCTAAATTTAAAATGAAAACATATAGACCAGCTAAGAATACAGTTAAAGCTTTATCTATAGGTTTAAGGCTAAACTTAGAAGAAACTATATTCTTTTTGAAATCAGCAGGATATTCTTTATCTGAATCATTAGTTGATGATTTAGTTTTTATGTTTTGTATAGAAAAAGAAATATATAATATAGATGAAGTTAATCAATTATTATATGATTTAGGGTTTAGTATACTTGGTACAGTCCCTAGAGAATAAAATAAAAATATTTTTTTCTTGACTCTATATTAATTATTTAATATAATTATGATGTTGTAACATGCACCACTTAGAAAGGGTCAAAAATGGATAAAATCCTACCCTAATAGTGTGTCTTAAATAATGAAGGAGGTAATACGACATGTATGCAATTGTTGAAACTGGTGGAAAGCAAGTAAAGGTTGAAGTTGGCGAAGCTATCTATGTTGAAAAGGTAGAAGTAGCAGAAGGCGAATCTTATACTTTCGATAAGGTTTTATTAGTAGCTGGTGAAAAGACTCTAGTTGGTGCTCCTTATGTTAAGGGCGCAACAGTAGTTGCAAAGTGCGAGAAGCAGGGAAGAGGCAAGAAGATTACAATCTACAAGTATCGTCCTAAGAAGCATTCTGCATCTAAGAAGGGTCATCGTCAGTCATATACTAAGTTTGTTGTTGAAGCTATCAATGCTTAATTATGACTACTTATTATATTGAACGTAAAACAAATGAAGCATTAATTGAGGTTAAGGGACATGCAGGATGTGGCACGAGTGGTCATGACATTGTATGTGCTGCAATCTCTATGGCCTGTCAAATGACAGCTAATCTCATTGACAAATTAGATTTACGTTACAACATCTTAGATCTTGTTTGTGAGGAAGGCTATTTCAGATTACAGGTTAAAACTGATAATCATGTAGTTTTAGGTATCTTTGATAATTTAGAAGAACATCTAATCGAATTACATAGTCAGTATCCTAAATATTTAAAAATGAAGAAATAGGAGGATTCAAGATATGTTACTTAAGCTAAATATTCAGTTATTCGCATCTAAAAAAGGTGTAGGTTCAACTAAGAACGGCCGTGATTCTGAAGCAAAGCGTTTAGGCGCAAAGGCTTCTGATGGCGAGGTTGTTACAGCTGGTTCAATTTTATACCGTCAGAGAGGTACTAAGTTCTTCCCAGGAGAGAATGTTGGTCTTGGTGGAGACGATACTCTATATGCAAAGATTGCTGGAACAGTAAAGTTCGAGCGTAAGGGACGCGACAAGAAGCAGATTTCTGTTTACCCAATCGCTGAATAATTAAATTGCAAGAATTTAGCCCAATGTACCATAATGTATTTTGGGCTTTATTTTTTATGTTAGGAGGGGAAATCCATGTTTATAGATTCCGCTACAATGGAAATCACTGCTGGTAAGGGCGGTGATGGTATAGTTGCATACCGTAGAGAGCTTAAAGTTGAGCGCGGAGGACCATATGGTGGTTCTGGTGGTAAGGGTGGCTCTGTCATCTTTATTGGCGATGAGGGTATGTCAACATTATTAGATTTAAGATACAATAAGGTTGTAAAAGGAAATCCTGGTGAAAAGGGTAAGAATAAGGGTATGTATGGCGCTAATGCTGAAAATACCTATATTAGGGTTCCTGTTGGTACAACTATTTTTGATGATGATAATGGTAAGGTTATTGGCGATATCACTGAAAACAAGCAAGAGGTAATTGTTTGTAAGGGTGGTAGAGGTGGCCGTGGTAATATGGCATTTGCAAATGGTGTAATTAAGTGCCCTGATTTCTGCGAAAAAGGAGAACCAGGTGAGCATAAATTTATTCGCTGTGAATTAAGAGTTTTAGCTGACTGTGGACTCGTTGGCTTCCCTAGTGTAGGTAAGTCTACATTAATTTCTGCAGTAAGCCAGGCTAGACCTAAAATTGCAGCTTACCACTTTACTACATTACAGCCAAACCTAGGTATGGTACGTTTATCTGATGGTAGAGATTTCGTTATGGCAGACTTACCAGGTATCATCGAAGGAGCACATGAGGGTGCTGGCTTAGGACTTCAGTTTTTAAGACACATTGAAAGATGTAAGGTTATCGTTCATATTGTAGATATGGCTGCAGTAGATGGTAGAGATCCATATTCTGATTATGTTATTATTAATAACGAATTAAAGGAATACAAGATGAATCTTGCAAACCGTCCTATGATTGTTGTTGCAAATAAGATGGATCTACCAGGAGCTAAAGAGAATTTAGAGGAATTCAAGAAGAAGGTAGATGTACCTATTTATGAAATTAGTGCATATACAAAGGAAAACCTAGATGCACTACTTTATAAGATTGCAGATACATTAGATTCTACAGAGGCATTTAGCTTATTTGAAGAGGATGAGCTTGATGTTGTTGAATATGGCTTAGAAGAAGAAAAGAAGCCATTTGTTATCGAAAAGCAGGATGATGGTGTTTATAACATTACAGGAGATAAGATTAGAAGAGTTATTGAAATGACTGACTTTGATTCTGATACTGCAAGATACCGTTTTGCACGTCAGTTAAGAGCTTATGGTGTAGATGATGCATTAAGAAAACTTGGCGTTAAAAATGGCGATACTGTAAGAATTTATGATATTGAATTTGAATTCATAGAGTAAAAATTAAGGGAAAACCCATATTGGTTTTCCCTTTTAATTATCCTCTATTCCGGTTTGTTCTAAATATTCTAAATATTCCTCGTGAGGAAGTATTTCCATGTTTTTAACCTTAAAAAGGTTATTTTCTTTTGCAATATACACATAATTTTGTACATTGATAGAAGGATTGTCCATATAAACGTCTATCATTTTGATATAATTATCTATCAAATATCTCACTCTTGCATGACCATCAAGTAGGACATATTCATCATCGATGATACATACAGGCACAACAAATGTTTCGTTTTCTAAGTGCTTTTCAATAGCCTTATATTTATCCATATCTATAAAGAATTTTGAAGGCTGTAAGATATCTATAGGAAGCTTAAATGTTTGGATTTCATCAAATCCTAAATAAAAGCTTCTATCTGAATTATAAAATCTAATGACATTTTTATTATATTTTCTAAATTCATTTATAGCATCCTTGATAAATATAATACTATCATATTTTACTAAAGCTTGATTTTGATTAATCTCAAATTCATAATGATAAATTTCTTTTCCATTATACACTGTAAAGCAATTTCCTAAGGCTTTATTATCAAATGTATAAAAATTATCACATCTATCTCTTTTAATCTGCATTCTATCACCTTTTATGATTATACAAAGTTTTATTTCATTTCACAAGGAGTTAATAGAATTGAATTCTATCACTTTAAGTGATATAATTAGGAAAATATTGCTTTTTATTTGGAGGTATGATTTTATGAACGATTTAATGAGAGAAAAAATTTTAAGAAATCTTGAATCAAATAGCCGTATTGACCTACATGACTTATCTGTTATGCTAGGGGTTGAAGAGGCTATGGTCGCCAATGAAGTCGCCCAAATGGAGAAAGAACATATTATTTGTGGATATACTACCCTAATCAATTGGGATAACACATCAAAGGAAATAGTTACAGCATTAATAGAGGTTAAGGTTACTCCACAAAGAGGAATTGGATTTGATTCTATCGCAGATAGAATTTCTAAATTCCCTGAAGTTACAAGCTGTTATTTAATGAGTGGTGGCTTTGACTTTGCAGTATTTATTGAAGGAAAATCTATGAAGGAAGTTGCAAGATTTGTCTTTGATAAGCTTTCTACCTTAGATTATATCTTATCTACTGCAACTCACTTCGTATTAAAGAAGTATAAGGATCATGGTGTAGATCTTTATGAAGAAAAGAAAGATGAACGTATGTTGGTGAGTGCATAATGCGAAACTTTCTTGCAAAGAAAGTCCTAGATTTAAAGCCAAGTGGAATCCGTAAATTCTTTGATATCGCATCTGAAATTGAAGGCTGTATTTCTTTAGGTGTTGGAGAACCGGATTTCGATACACCATGGCATATAAGAGAAGAAGGTATCTATTCTTTAGAAAGAGGAAAGACACATTATACTTCGAATGCTGGATTAAAGGACTTAAGAATTGAAATATGTAATTATTTAAAAAGAAAAAATAATTTAGATTATAAGTGGGATAGTGACGTATTAGTTACTGTTGGTGGTAGTGAAGCAATTGATATTGCCTTAAGAGCTATGATTGAAGATGGCGATGAGGTAATTATTACTACTCCATGCTATGTATCCTATGAGCCTTGTGCAATTATGGCAGGAGCTAAGGTTAAAACAATTCCGCTTAAAAATGAAAATGAATTCCGCTTAACTGCAAAAGAGCTTGAAGAAGCAATTACTCCTAAAAGTAAGATATTATTAATGAATTTCCCTAATAACCCAACAGGGGCTATTATGGAAAGAAAAGACTTAGAAGAAATTGCTAAGGTAGTTATAGAACATGATTTAGTTGTAATCTCTGATGAGATTTATAGTGAACTAACCTACTTTGGAAATCATGTATCTATTGCAGAAATTCCTGGGATGAAGGAAAGAACTATTTTAATCAATGGTTTTTCTAAATCCTATGCAATGACAGGCTGGAGACTTGGATTTGCAGTAGGACCTAGCGAAATTATTCGTCAGATGATTAAAATTCATCAATTTTGTATTATGTGTGCACCTATTACAAGCCAGCATGCTGCAGTTGAAGCATTAAGAAATGGGGATAGTGATGTAACATATATGCGTGAAGCATATGATGAAAGAAGAAGATATCTTCTTTATCGATTCAAGGAAATGGGCCTTCCTTGCTTCACACCTAAGGGAGCATTCTATGTATTCCCTGACATTCGTAAATTTGGTATGAGTAGCGAAGAATTTGCGATTAAATTATTAAAAGAGCAAAAGGTAGTTGTTGTACCTGGTTCTGCATTTGGTGAATCTGGTGAGGGATTCATAAGAATCTCTTATGCATATTCTATCGATGATTTAAAGAAGGCCTTGGCCCGAGTAGAGGAATTTATTAAAACATTAAAGTGATTTTTAAGGACTTGAAATGTTAAATTTTAAGTCCTTTTTGTCGGAAAGGAGATTTTTATGGAAAAGTATGAGATTCATAAATTTTTAGAAGAGTATAAACAAAAGCTTAGCGATATGTATCAGGCTTTACAGATTGAAGAAAAAGAACCAAAGCTTAAAAAATTAAATGATGAAATTGCAAGCCCAGAATTTTGGAATGACCAAAAGCGTGCTCAAGCCATTATTGTTGAAGCAAATGCCTTAAGAGATACCGTTTTAAGCTATACCACTGCAAATACACAGTATAAGGATATATCTGATATGGTAGATTTAGCTTTAGAGGATACAGATGCTATGATGATGCTTGAAGAATCCATAGAAGAATTTAAAAAATATATGGCTTCCTTAGAAGAAAAAGCTTTATTTACAGGAAAATATGATTTTAATAATTGTATTTTAGAATTACACCCTGGTGCTGGTGGAACAGAATCTATGGACTGGGCAGATATGCTATATAGAATGTATACTAGATTTTGTGCTAGAAAGGGATTTAAATGTAATGTGATTGATTTCCAAGCTGGAGATGAGGCTGGTATTAAATCCGTAACATTATCCATTGAAGGACCATATGCCTATGGCCTTCTTAAGGCAGAGCGTGGTGTACACCGCTTGGTACGTATTTCTCCATTTGATTCAAATGCGAGACGTCATACATCCTTCTGTAGCTGTGAAATTGCACCACAAATAGAAGAAACAAATGATATTGTAATTCCTGAAGAGGATTTAAGAATTGATACATTCTGTTCTTCAGGTCCTGGTGGACAAGGTGTTAATACAACATATTCTGCAGTAAGAGTTACACATAAGCCTACAGGCTTATTTGTTGCTTGTCAAAAGGAAAGAAGTCAAATTAGAAATAAAGAAATTGCTATGACTTTATTAAAATCAAAGCTATTAGAGCTTGAAATTAAAAAACAAGAAGAGGAATTAGCTAAAGAAAAAGGAGAACAAATGGGTATCAATTTTGGTTCTCAAATTCGTTCTTATGTTTTTTGTCCATACACATTAGTAAAAGACCATAGAACCGATTATGAAATGGGAAATATTACTGCTGTAATGGATGGCGATATTGAAGGTTTTATGCTTGAATATTTAAAGATGAAGGCTGGTGCTAAAAATGAATAATGAAAAAAAGGAAGCTTTAGAAGAAATTAAAGTTATCGAAAAGAAAAATAAGTCTAATTATAAAAAGTGGCTTATGCAATATGCTTGGATTACATTTGGTGTAATACTTACTACAATTGGATATTACTTTTTCTTTTCTCCAGCAAAAATAGTCGCTGGTGGAGTCAGTGGTATTTCAATTATTTTTGAACCAGTTTGGCACAATATAGAATGGTTTAAAGATTCCTATTTTATTTACGGACTTGAAGCAATATGTTTAATTTTAGGTTTAGTTTTTATTGGTAAGGAATTCTTTATAAAAACAGTTTATGCTTCTTTATTATTTCCAACACTTGTTTTCTTGTTAGAATTAGTAGTTGAAAAAGAGGTAATCTATTATTCAATAAGCGAAGGAAATCGTTCTTTAATGTGTATGGCACTAGGAGCTATTTTAACTGGTGCTGGTGTAGGTGTTGCATTAAGACATGATGGATCTACTGGTGGTATTGATGTCGTTCAAAAAATCATTTCAAAATATGCAAAGATACCACTATCTCAAACAATGTATTTTACCGATTGGGTAATTGTTGTTTTAGCTGGTTTATCCTTTAATCCTTTCGCATATAATATCGAATTTGTTGTATTTGGTTCTGTTGCAGTAATCATTGAGGCATATATCATTGATTATATTGCATTATCTATTAAGCCAAGAAGAACAGTATATGTAGTTTCTGATAATCCACAGGATATTAAGAATTTAATCTATACAGAGCTTGATAGAGGAGTTACCTTCTCTCCTGTACAAGGAGCATATACAAATAAAGAAAGAACAATGGTTATTTGTACAATGGATAAGAATGAGGCTTATCGAATTGTTGGTATGATTTCTAAAGTAGATCCTAAGGCATTTACTTTTGTAACCTCTTGTAAAGAGGTTCGTGGCGAATATGATAAGAGAGGTTTATTTTAATGCTTGTTGAAAAGATAGAGAAAACCAAAAAAGGAATGTATAAAATTACAGTTTTAGGTAAGGAATATCTTTTTAGTGAGGATACTATAGTAGAATACCGTATGACCTTAGGTCACGAAACAAATGAAGAAGAATTAAAAAATGCTTTGAAGAGAGAAGAACTTCAAAGCTTTTATTCTAAAGCTTGTAGTTATCAAATTAGATATGCTAAAGGTGAGGTTAAGGTTAGAGAGTATTTAAAGAATAAAGAAGTCTCTAAAGAAGGAATTAATCAAATCATCGATAAGATGAAAAAGAATAAAATTTTAAATGATAATGATTTAATTGATTCTATTATTTTATTTTTATCTAGAAAGGGTAATGGCAAGGCATTAATTAAAGAAAAGCTTTATCAAAGAGGCTTTTATAAGAAGGACATAGAAGAAAGAATGGAATATATGGATATGGAGGAATATAAAAATGGCTTAATTAAGCTATATCAAAAGGTTTCCCATAAGTATGATAAATATGATCCATATATTAAAAAAGAGAAGCTAAAAGCTTATCTTTTATCTAGAGGATATACTTACTCTGAAATTGTTTTCCTGTTCTAATTTAACTTGTTAAATTGTGAATTCTATAATATAATAATAGTAACTGCGTTACGATATAAAGAGAGAAGGAGTGAAATTATGTCTGTTCGTGAAAAAATTAATGGAGATTTCCTTTATTATTTTGACCAAGGAAAGGTAACTGATGCTTATCAGGTATTTGGTGCACATTTAGTAAAGGATGAAAATGGTTATATTTGTGCATGTGAATTTGCACTATATGCACCAAATGCTGACAAGATTTACATCATCGGTGAATGGAACTACTATCAAGAGGGCCAAACAGAGATGTATTGCATCGATGAGAAGGGTATTTGGTATGCAAGAATTGAAGGTAATTATGAGTGGAAGGCATATAAGTATGTCATCTACACAAAGAATGGACAGCGTTTAATTAAGGCTGACCCATATGCATTCTTCAGTGCATATCGTCCTGCACAGGATTCTAAGGTTTATGATATTGATGGCTATTGGTGGAATGACCAGGATTGGATGTTCACACATGAAAAGAGTTATGATAAGCCTTTAGCAATTTATGAAATGCATTTAGGATCTTGGAGAAAGAAACCAGATGGTTCATTCTATACAACTGCTGAGCTTGCTCCAATGGTTGTAGATTATATAAAGCAGTATGGATTTACTCATGTTGAGGTAATGCCTGTTTATGAGCATCCACTAGATATGTCTTGGGGTTACCAGGGTACAGGTTATTATTCTGTATCTGCAAGATGGGGAGTTCCTAAAGACTTCATGTATTTTGTTGACTTATGTCACCAAAATGGTATTGGTGTAATTATGGACTGGGTTCCTGGCCATATTTGCCGTGATGCCCATGGTTTATATATGTTTGATGGTACTCCATTATATGAGTATTCTAAACCTGAAGATAGAGAAAATGTTGAATGGGGAACTGCAAACCTAGACTTAGGTAAGGGTACAACAAGATCATTCCTATTCTCTAACGCAATGTTCTATATGAATTATTTCCATATTGATGGTTTCCGTGTAGATGCAGTAAGTAATTTAATTTACTGGTTAGGAAACTGCAACCGTGGTGTTAATGAAGGAGCATGTGATTTCTTAAGACAATGCTCTAGATTAATCTTTGGTAAGGATGATAGAGTTCTATTTATGGCAGAGGATTCTAGTGCCTATGGTAATGTAACAAAGCCAGTTGATTTTGGTGGACTAGGATTTAACTATAAGTGGGATATGGGTTGGATGAACGATACATTAAAGTATTTCAAGCTAGACCCAATCTATAGAAAGTATCATCATCACCAGTTAACATTCTCTATGATGTATTTTTATAGTGAGCAGTTCTGCTTACCACTATCTCATGATGAGGTAGTTCACTGCAAGGGCTCTTTATTAAATAAGATGCCAGGTGATAGATGGCAGCAATTTGCAAACTATAGATTATTATTAGGATATATGTTTACTCATCCAGGAAAGAAGCTATTATTCATGGGAGATGAATTATCAACTTATGATGAATGGCATTATGAGGGTGAGCTTGCATGGAATATCCGTCAATACCCAGATCATGACGCATCTGCAAGATTTGTTCGTGATATGACATTAGTATATAAGTATCATGCACCATTATGGCAAGCAGATTACTCTACAAATGGATTCTATTGGATTCAAGCAGATAATGCAGATCAATCCTTATATATCTTCGCAAGAGTTGCAAATGATCCAAAGGATCAATTAGTAGTTGTAATGAACTGTACACCTAATACATATGATAATTATAGAATTGGTGTACCTGAGGCTGATTTCTATGAAGAGGTAATTAACTCTGATAAGGATATTTATGGTGGTTCTAATAGAATCAATCCATTCCATTTACCTGTTCAGGATTATGGTCAGGACAATCAGGCACATTCTATTTTAATGACAATTCCACCTTTAGGTATTTCTATTCTAAAGCCTATTTATGTACCAAAGCCAGTTGTAGAAGAGGTTAAAGAGGAAAAAGAAGAAAAGCCTGTAAAAAAGGCAGCTCCTAAGAAAAAGGTAGAAAAGACTGAAGAGCCAGAAAAGAAAGCCGCTAAGAGACCTGCAGTTAAGGCTCCTGCTAAGAGTGGCACAAAAGAAACAAAAAAGAAAACTTCTTAATTATTAAATATATTCAATATATTTTATAAAAATAATATATTTTATAAAAATTCATCGTTTCCGAAACTTTTTGCGATAAAGTGTTGAAAGTTTCGGAAATATTATGATACAATGCTTTTGGTAGTTTTCGAAAATGGAGGGAAACAAATAATGAACAATTATCCTAATTTTAAGGACAAAGAAACATTTAAGAAGGCATTCAAGGCTTATTTAGAAGCTAAGTATGCTATTGATTTTGAAAAGTCAACACCATATCAGCAGTACGTAGTACTTGGTGAAATGATTAGATATTATATTGCTAAGGACTGGAACAATACAAACCAGGTTACATTTGATACAAAGGCTAAGAAGGTATATTACTTCTCTATGGAGTTCTTAATTGGCCGTATGATTACAAATAACCTAATGAATGCTGGTGTTTACAATGTAGTAAAGGAAGCATTCGATGATATGGGTATCGACCTTAATGAGGTTGAGCACCAGGAGTCTGATGCAGGTTTAGGTAACGGTGGTTTAGGCCGTTTAGCTGCTTGCTTCATGGATTCTGTTGCATCCTTAGGTTTACCTGTACATGGTAACTGTATTCGTTACCGTTATGGTTTCTTCGAGCAGGGTGTAGTTAATGGATATCAGGTTGAGCATCCTGACCGTTGGTTAAAGGATGTACATGTTTGGGAAATCCGTAAGGATGACCAGGCAGTTGAAATTCCATTCTATGGATATATTCAGATGTCTACAGTTAATGGTAAGTTAGTTGTTGAGCATAAGGATGCTGAATATGTAAAGGCAGTACCTTATGATGTACCTATGATTGGTGCAGGCAACCATATCGTTAATACATTAAGATTATGGAGTGCTGAACCAGCTTCAACATATCCAGAAAATGATGCATTCCAGTATGCTAGAAATTTAAGAGAAATTTCTTCTATGCTTTATCCAAATGATGATACTGATGAGGGTAAGCTACTTCGTTTAAAGCAGCAGTATTTCTTTGTTGCTGCAGGTGTTAACGGAGCTATCCGTCTACATAAGAAGACTTTCGGTACTGTTAAGAATTTAGCTGATAAGGTAGTATTCCATATCAACGATACACATCCAGCATTAATCGTTCCTGAATTAATGAGAATTTTAGTTGATGAGGAAGGCTTACCTTGGGAAGAGGCTTGGAATATTACTAAGAACTGCTGTGCTTATACAAACCACACTATCTTAGCAGAAGCACTTGAAAAGTGGCCAGTTCACCTATTCAAGAGATTATTACCAAGAATCTATACTATTACAGAAGAAATTAACCGTCGTGTATTATTAGAGATTGCTCAGACTTATGGTCCAAACTCTAAGCAGGCTTATGATATGGCTATCATTAAGGATGGTCGTGTACATATGGCAACTCTTGCAATCCATGGTTCATTTAGTGTAAATGGTGTTGCTGCATTACATACAGAGATTTTAAAGAATATCGAAATGAAGGTATTCAACGATTACTATCCAGGAAAGTTCAACAACAAGACAAATGGTATTACTCATCGTCGTTGGGTTGCACAGTCTAACCCTGAGTTAGTTGAAATCTTAAATAAGTATTGTGGTGAAGAATGGATTAAAGATCCAGAGAAGTATTTCCCTCTATTATTAAAGATTGCTGATGATCCAAAGGCTCAAAAAGAATTCGCAAAGATGAAGAAGGCTCGTAAGGATGCTTTAGCTGCTAAGATTTTCAAGGAGCAGGGTATTTCCTTAGATACTAATTCTATCTTTGATGTTCAGGTTAAGAGATTACATGAATATAAGCGTCAGTTAATGAACGCATTACATATTATGTATATTTATAACCGTTTAAAGAGCGATGCTGAATTCAAGAAGAATTATCATCCTCATACATTCATTTTCGGTGCTAAGGCAGCTTCTGGTTATGTTTTAGCTAAGAAGATTATTAAGTTAATCAACACTATTGCTGATAAGGTTAATAACGATTATGAAACTAATTCCTTATTAAAGGTTGTATTCTGTGTTAACTATAATGTTACATATGCAGAGACTATTATGCCAGCTGCAGATGTATCTGAACAGATTTCAACAGCTTCTAAGGAAGCATCTGGTACTGGTAATATGAAGTTCATGATGAATGGTGCAATTACTTGTGGTACATTAGATGGTGCTAACGTAGAAATTGGTGAATTAGTTGGCGATGATAATATTGTTATCTTCGGTATGACAGCTAAAGAAGTTACTGATTTATATGAGCAGGGTGGTTATAATCCTTGGGATTACTATAACAATGATGAAAGAATTCATCAGATTATTGATCAGCTTACAAATGGCTTCTTTGATCATGTTGATCCAAATGAATTCCAGATGATTCGTGATACATTACTTGGTAAGGATAATTACTTTGTATTAAAGGATTTCGATTCTTATGTTAAGGCACAAGAAAAGATTAACGAATTATATAAGGATCAAAAGAAGTGGTTACATATGTCTATTGTAAACATTGCTAAGTCTGGTTTCTTCACAACAGACCGTACAATGAGACAGTACAACCAAGACATTTGGCATGTTAGCCCTATCCAAACTGTAAAGGCTCCAGCTAAGAAGGATACAGAAGCTAAGGCTCCTGCAAAGAAGGCTCCAGCTAAAAAGACTACAGCTAAGAAGGCAGCATAATAATAATTTATAAAAATTAGGGGATTCATATCCCCTATTTTTGTCTATGGAGGGACTATGCTAGAATTTAAAAAATACAATGAACTAGAAGAAAAATTAAATCATCAAAAGAAAATTACTAGAATATGGTCACTCATTCGGGCAATTTTAGCCATAGCTTCCATTATTTTCATTATTTGCTTATTATCTATAGGTGATTACCTCCTATATGGATTATTATCTGGCGTTTTTTTAGCTTTATTCTTTATTTCCGTTAGTTTATCGAATCCAAGCTATAAAGCCTTAAAAATTATAGAAAATAAGCGTAAGGTTTATGAAAGACACAACCAAAGAAGAAATAAGAATTTTTCTCATTTTTCAGATAATGGAATTGAATTTAAGGATAAGGAAGATTATAAGCTATCTGATTTAGATATCTTTGGTCCAAAATCCTTATATCAATACCTAAATGAGGCTAAAACCCCTTTAGGTAGAGCACTTCTTGCAAAACAATTCAAGGATCCAATTGAATTAGATTCTAACTTTAAATCCATGGTTAAAAATCTAGCTGAAAATGAGGATTCTTTAGAACTTGAAGCATCCCTAATGGAGTTTAAAAAGGGACAAGCGGGTATTACAACAGATGAATTTCTATCTATTGTAAGTAAAAAAATAGAGTTTAAAATATGGTATTTTATACCAATAATAAGCTTTATTTTAATGCTAGTATATATACCATTTATCTTTATATTTGGTATAAATCCATATATTCCATTAGTATTCTTAGGTGTTAATTTTATATCAAGTAAGCTACTTATTCGTGATGATATTTTAACTAAGGATGCGAATAGCTATTATTATTTATCTGATTTATATGTAGACTTATCGTTATCGATTAAGAATACAAATATAGAGGATGAATATTATCAAATTTTAAAGAAAAAAATAGTAGATGAAATTCCTCTAATTAAAAAGATTAGAGGTATCTATACTTTCTTAAATATTCGAAAGAATTTATTACTTAATATTATATTAAATATAATATTTTCCTTTGATTCTATT
Organism: Anaeroplasma bactoclasticum; assembly: GCF_003550015.1. GTDB lineage: Bacteria > Bacillota_I > Bacilli_A > Acholeplasmatales > Anaeroplasmataceae > Anaeroplasma > Anaeroplasma bactoclasticum. The sequence continues at coordinate 48,459 of NZ_QXEV01000004.1, read as the reverse complement.
ATGATATTAATACTAAGATTTAAGATAAAAAATGGTATTGAATTAAAGGATTCTTTAAAATCTATTTCATTAATAGAACTTGCCTTATCCTACAAGAATATTGGTATGGATAATATGGAATATTGTGTTCCAGAAGATGGAGATAAAATAGATGCAATAGATATGTATCACCCATTTGTTTTAAACTGTATTCCAAATTCTATTTCCTTAGATTCTGGTATTGTACTTACAGGATCGAATATGAGTGGTAAAACTACATTCATGAGAACCTTAGGTATTTGTATTCTACTTAAAAATGCAGGTTCAATTGTTCCTGCAAAAAGCTTTAAGGCACCAAATATGGATATATATACATCCTTACGTGCAAATGATATGCTACAAGAAGGAGTATCTACCTTCTATGCAGAAATCAAAAGAATGAAAAAAATTAATCAAGCAATTAAAGAATCTAAATGCTTAGTATTAGTTGATGAAATATTTAAGGGAACTAATGCCTTAGAAAGAATAGAAGCATCTAAAAAAGTAATTGAAAAGCTGAATAATTATCATGCAATATTTATAATCTCTACCCATGATTTTGAGCTTTGTGATACAAAGGGGATTACAAATTATCATTTTGAAGAAAATTATATTGATGATAAGATTTCCTTTGATTACAAATTAAAAAAGGGTCCTGGTATTAAAGGTAATGCATTATACCTACTTAAAATGTCAGGAATTATAGAAGAGTAAGAAAATGGCTTAGGCCATTTTTTTACTTTTATTTGTTTTTATATTTAAAAAATGATAATATATTATATAATAATATAGAGGTGGTGTAGATGATGTTCCTATATGAAATTTGGATATTCAAATTAGACTTTTCCACCATACTTTCCTTTGTTCTTGGTATTGGAATTGGTATGTTGCTTCTAAGTCTAATCTATGCCCTTATTGTCGTTTCATCAATGAGGGATAAAAAATATGCCGCCAAGCTTCAGGCCAATGACTTAAAAGCATCTGAAGCAGAAGAAATGATTCAAATCGCTATGGCTGCCTTTAAGGATAAAACCTTAAGAGGAGACCAAAAGGAAATGGAGCATTTTAAATATGTTTCTATGAATTTGGTTTATGGAATAGCATCTCGCTTTTATCCAGATTCCAAGCATCCATTTTTTGAATTAACGATAGATGAATCCTTAGAGCTTATTTCTTATGTAAAGGAAAGATTAGATGAAATCTTAAATCATAGAGGTATTAAGCTTTTAAGAAGATTAAAAATATCACAGATTATGTCTTTAACAGAAACGACCATGCAGGTTGTGGATTCTAAAGCATATGAGGTTGGTATAAATTTACAAAAGACGATTAAGGTATCCTCTTATGTACTTAGTGTTATTAACCCACTAAATCTTATTAAGAAGGGTACAATAGATGTTGGTGTACATGTCATCATGAAAAAGATTTATATTGCCACCTTGGGTATTATTGGTGAAGAGGCTTATAAGATTTTCTCAAAGTCTTATAAGAATTATTCTGAAACCATTGATGGTGGTGTTACAGAAGAATTAAAGAATATGGATAAAGAGTTATTATCTTCTTTAAATCAAGAAACACCAAAATTAGATAATAGTCCTAAGACAATTACTTCATTTGATGCAAAAATGAAAAGTAGAGTTGTAGTTGCAAATGAAGTAAGAGATGAATATGATCCATTATTTGATGAAACTAAACCATTAAAAAAGAAAAACTCAAAAAAGAGTATTGTTCATGAGTAGGGAGGATTTAGATGAAAAAGAAGAAGATAAAAGAGCCTGTGTATATTCCACTTTTATATACAGAGGAACCCTTTGAAATTTATCAATTAACAGAAAAGTTTAAATTCAATGCTAGAAAAAATGAATTTCACGGAATTCAAGTAGCATCTCCTGCTTATGGCTCACAAATTGATGATAAGCCAGTTTACCCTGATAATGCAGGTAAAATTGATATTGATCAAGGCTATGATTATATTAGAAAACAAGAGGAAAAGCATATTTCTGAAGAAGAAATTATTAAAAAATATGGAACAAAATATTATGAGTTCCAAATGCTTGACCATGAAAAGGCTAAGGAATTCTTAGGTGGAGAAGGTCCTGAGCTTAAAAAGCCTGTAGAGGCTCCAAAGCCTGAAAAGAAGAAAAAGGCATTATCCTTATTTGAAGAGGATTTCAATGATTTTATAACAGAAGATAAGCCTAAGGTAGAAGAGGCTGTTTTACCTAAGGAAGAGGATGTAGAAGAGCCAGACTTTGAGCTTGACTTAAATGTTGATGATTCTCCATATGAATATAATACAGAATCAAGCTCTATGCCAAAGGCAAAGCCTACATCTATTCCATCCTTCTTAACAGAAAAGCAAAAAGAGGAAGAGCCTATAGAAGAGGAAAAAGAAGATCCATTCGCATTTGGAGAAGATAGTATTGATGACTTTAACTTTGAGGATATGCCATCGATGGATGCCCCTGAAATTAAATTTACCGATAATCCTCCAGTAGATAAGACTATTTCTATTGAAGAAGCAATAAGAAGAGCACAGGCTGGTGATTTCCCAACTGTAGATATGGAAGATCCTACTCAAAATAGAGTTGTAGAAGTTAAAAAGGATCCTCTTCCTATTAAGAAGGAAGAGCCAAAGGCTCCAGTATTCAAGAAGGAAAACAAATATAAGAATTATCATATTGATTATAATTCTATGTTCCAAAAGTCTTCTTTAGCAGAATCAGAGCTTCCAGCATGGCTTGAAACAAAGAAAGAAATTATCAATCAAACTCTTACCTCCTTTGGTATTGCAGGTGAGGTAATTTCTTATACAAAGGGTCCTGCCTTCACTTTATATGAAATTATGCTTGACCCAGGTGTTAACGTTAAAAAGGTTAACCAAATTCGTGATAACCTTGCTATGAATCTAGAGGTTCAATCCTTACGTATTCTATGCCCAATTCCAGGAAAGAATACCGTAGGTATTGAAGCTCCAAATGATAAGGCAGATGTAGTTAAATTTGGTGATATTATTGATGATAAATTCGTTAATGATAAGAAGCCTATGAATGTAGCTTTGGGTAAGGATATTAATGGTAAGAGTGTATACCAAGATATTACAGATATGCCACATGCATTAATTGCCGGTGCTACAAAATCTGGTAAGTCTGTTTGTATCAATACTTTATTAGTTTCTTTACTTATAAAGAATTCTCCAGAAAAGCTAAAGCTTATTTTAGTTGACCCTAAGATGGTTGAAATGACCTTCTATAGAGATATTCCACATCTAGCTGTACCAGTTATTACAGATTTAACACTTGCAGGTGAGGCACTAAAATGGGCATGTGAAGAAATGGATAGAAGATATGAAATCTTCTCAAGAAACAGAGTTCGTAACCTAGAAGAATATAATAAGAAAAGAGAAACTTATCCTGAACTTGAAAATCTACCATTCATTTTGGCAGTTATCGATGAGTTTAATGATTTAGTTATGCAGTGCGGTGCTGAGGTAAATGATTCCATTGTTCGTCTAGCTCAAAAGGCTAGAGCCTGCGGTATGCATATTATCTTAGCTACTCAAAGACCAACTGTACAGGTTGTAAGTGGTACAATTAAGGCCAATATTCCATGCCGTATCGCATTTAGAGTTGCATCTCAAATTGACTCGAATACAATTCTGGATGAGGTAGGTGCTGAAAACCTACTTGGTCGTGGTGATATGTTAATCAAAAACCAGGGTGCTCCAATGAGAGCTCAAGGTGCATATTTACCGGATAATGAAATCATCGCTATTTGTGATTATTTAGTTCAAACCTATGGTCCAGACTATATGTTCAATTTAGATGATTTAAAGAAGAGAATGAATCAGCCAGCTGCAGGAGGATCTTTAGGTGGAAGAGATGTGGCAGCTGAATCAGAGGAATTATTATATCAAATCGCACAGTTCTGTGTGGATTCTAACGCCTGCTCCATCAATGGTATTCAAAATGCCTTTGGTCTAGGCTTTAACCGTGCTTCAAGAATTGTTACAATGCTTGAAGATAGAAATATTGTAGCTCCTAAGAATGGAACAAAGAGCCGTGAAATTCTTGTGGATACATATCAATTAAGACAAATGTTTGGAATTGATGACGAATAATGATATCTTTAGAGAAAAAGTATTTAGATAAAACAATTACAGAAGAAGAAACGGCTCAATATAAAAAAATCCTATGGATTAGAAAAGGTATTCTTCTTGGCCTATACTTCCTTATGATTATATTATCCTTTGTATGGGTAAGAAGAGTATCTATCTTCTTTAATGTATTAGGTGGAGGAAAATTTTCCTTCTATGCAGTTGCGATTGTTTTATTCTATTTAACATTATTTTTAACATTTGGTTATTTTACATTTCAAATATCCTATATGGTTTATTCTGAAATAAAGAAAAAAGACTGGTTAAGTCTTATTTCTAAATTAAATATCAAATTAGATATTGTATCTTTTTTATGTAAGTGCTTATCTATATTATTATTTATAATGATATATATGACTACTCCATGTACTGTAGTAGGTAATTCTATGAATGATACATTACATAATGGAGATAGATTATTATGTACAGATTTATTTTATTCTCCACACCAAGGAGATATCATCGTATTTAACGCATCCCAATATACCAAAAAACTATATGGAAATTATGATGATAAATTCTTTATCAAAAGAATTGTTGCGGTATCTGGAGATAAATTAACCTTAAGTGAACCATTACCTGATTCATTTACATTCTATGTGAATGACGTAGAATGTCCTGATGTTAGTAAAACAGAATTTATCAAAATAAGAGAAAGTGCTGGAATAACAGAGGATAAGGATTGGTTTAAAATTCCAGATGGTATGGTTATGGTAATGGGAGATAATAGAGAACCAGGAGAATCCTGTGATTCTAGATCCTTTGGTTTAATTTATGCCTCTGATATCTTTGGTAAGGTATATATGAGAATATTCCCATTCTCATTTAATCTAGGCTGTACATATCATAGAGTTTAAGTTTTAAGGAGTGCATCTTATGAATCCAATTCAATGGTTCCCTGGTCATATGGCCAAAGCGAAAAGAGAAATTAAAGAAAATATTAAGCTTGTGGACTTAATCATAGAACTAAAGGATGCAAGAATACCTTATTCCTCAACAAATCCTATGGTAGATGAAATCGTAGGAAATAAGCCTAGACTTATTTTACTTTGTAAATCATCTATTGCGGATCCTAAAATCACTAAGGAATGGATGGATTATTATAAATCCTTAAATATATTATCCTTAGATATTGATTCTATTACAGGATATAATGTTAAGAATGTAGTTCCATACGCAAGATTAGCTTTAAAAGAAGTATTTGAAAAAAGAGAATCTAAAGGTATTAAAAGTAAACAAATTAAAGCTTTAATTATTGGTATCCCTAATGTAGGTAAATCTACATTAATTAATACCTTAGCCAAAAGAAAGGCTGTTGCGGTAGGAGATAGACCTGGTGTAACGAAATCTCAAACCTGGATTAAGATTACGGATGATTTATTCTTACTAGATACTCCAGGTATCTTATGGCCAAAGTTTGAAGATCAAACGGTTGGCTTAAAGCTTGCAATGTGTGGTTCTATTAAAGATGAAATCTTGGATATGGAATATATCACAGATGAATCTGTTAGGTATTTAAGTCAAAACTATCCTAATTTATTAAAGGATAGATATAACTTAGAAGAATTAAATGAAGATCCAATTGAAGTATTAAAGGAAATTGGTAAAAAAAGAGGCTGTATGTTAAAGGGTGGTCTTATTGATTTAGATAGAGTAAGAACAATCCTTATGAATGAGCTTAGAAGTATGAAGATAGGGGCAATGAGTTATGAAAAGCCAGAAGGAAGAAATTAACCTATATAAATATGAGAATGAATTATATGATGAAGGATATGAAAATATCTGTGGAATAGATGAAGCAGGTAGAGGTCCTCTTGCAGGCCCTGTTGTAGTTGCTGCATGTATCTTGCCACCCTTCTTAAAAATAGAAGGCATTAATGATTCTAAGCAACTATCTGAAAAGAAAAGAGAAGCCTTATATAAAATAATTGTTAAGAATGCTGTTAGTTATAGCGTAGTATTTGTTTCAGAAAAGGAAGTAGATGAATTAAATATTTATCAAGCTACCAAAAAGGGTATGCTGAAGGCAGTAGAAGAATTAAAGGTAAAACCTGATTATGTATTAATTGATGCAATGCCTTTAGGTGAGCTTGAGGTTAAGCATCAATCCTTAATTCATGGAGATGCCTTATCTGCGTCTGTTGCTGCAGCATCTATTATTGCAAAGGTATCTAGAGATCATTATATGGAAAAGATGGATTTTAAATATCCTAATTATGGATTTAAAAAGCATAAGGGATATGGTACTAAGGAGCATTTAGCTGCCTTAGAAAAATATGGTCCTTGTAAAATTCATCGTAAAACATTCGCACCAGTATCAAAATATTTCTCAAAACAATTATCCTTAGATTTAGATTTTAATGATGATGAAAATGAAAATTAATTTTTTCTACTCCCTCCTTTAGGAGGGGGTTCTTTTTTGTGAAAAATAGGTAAAAATGTAGCCTTGACAAGTGAAAAATCTTGTTCTATTATAGAGGGGCACTTTGAAAAGGAGGAACACCAAGTGAATAAAATCATCATCGTTGAGTCTCCAAGTAAATCAAAAACTATCGCAGGATATTTAGGTGGAAAGTATACCGTATTATCCTCAAAAGGCCATATTTGTGACCTTGCTACTACAGGTAAGGGTGGACTTGGTATTGATATAGAACAAGGATTTATTCCAGACTATAGAATTATCGAGGGCAAAGAGTCTTTAGTTAAAAGCTTACAAAAGGCTTGTAAGGGTAATCAAGTTTATCTTGCAACCGACCCCGACCGTGAAGGAGAGGCCATTGCATATCATTTAGCTAGAGAATTGAATCTAGATTTAAATGATTCAAATAGAATAGAATTCCATGAAATTACAAAAACGGCAGTCAATGAAGCATTGTTAAATCCCCATAAGATTAATATGAAGATGGTGGATTCACAAGAATCAAGAAGAATGATCGACCGTATTTTAGGCTTTAAGCTTTCTAAGCTATTACAAAGAAAGATTGGTTCTAAATCTGCAGGTAGAGTACAAAGTGCAACCTTATTATTAATAGTAAATCTAGAAAAAGAGATATTAGCATTCGTTCCTGAGGCTTATTATGAGATGGAGGCATTATTTAAAACCTTCAAGCTTAAGTTAAGTGAATTAAATGGTGTTAAAATAGATTCCAAGAATCGTATTACAGATCGTAAGGTACTTGAAAACCTTAAAGCAAGATTATTATCCTTTACGGTATCTGATATTAGCCATAAGCAGGTAAAAAAGCAATCCTATCCTACTTATACAACATCTACTATGCAGCAGGATGCATCCATAAGATTAGGCTTTAGTCCAACTCGTACAATGACAATTGCGCAAGCCTTATATGAAGGTAAGAATATTGGTAGTGAAACTGTCGGTTTAATTACTTATATGCGTACTGATTCTACAAGATTAGCGGATAGCTTTGTTAAAACCTGTGATGATTATATTTTAAATAATTATGGTACTAGATATTTAGGCTCTGTTAAAACAAAAAACCAAAAGGGTATGCAGGATGCCCATGAAGGTATTCGTCCAACATCCATATCTAGAACACCAGATTCTATTAAAGATTATTTAACAAATGATGAATATAAGCTTTATAATTTAATTTATAAAAGAACTCTAGCATCCTTAATGAGTGCAGCAGTATATAACCAAACAAAGGTAGAATTCCAAAATACAGATTCCGTTTGGAGTGCATCAGGAACAGAGCTTACCTTTGATGGCTATTTAAAGGTATATGGAAAAGAAGCAACGGATGAGGTAACCCTACCTTCATTTAAGCTTGGGGAATCCTATAATGCGGATAAGATTCAAATATTAGATAAGGAAACTCAGCCTAAGAGTAGATATACAGAAGCATCCTTAATTAAGGATATGGAGGATTTAGGTATCGGTAGACCATCTACTTATGCCCAAACTATCGCAACCCTAAAGGAAAGAGAATATATTAAGCTTGAAAAGAAGATGATTCATCCAACCGAACAGGGTATGCTTACTATTGATAGGCTTAATGAATATTTTGATTCTATTATTAATGTAAAATATACAGCAAATATGGAATCTGATTTGGATAAAATCGCATCAGGAGAGCTAGAAAAGGAAACTGAGCTTCAAAGCTTCTATGATGGATTTATGCCTATTTATGATAAGGCATTAAGAAATATGGATAGTAAATATCCTATTCCTACAGATGAAATATGTCCGGAATGTGGAAGCCCATTAGTTATTCGATTAGGTAAATATGGTGAATTCATCTCTTGTAGTAATTATCCAAGCTGTAGCTTCATTAAAAGGGAAGAGGAAGAGGATAATGATACAGGAATTATATGCCCTAAATGTGGTAAGGCCCATATTGTAAAAAGAGTATCTAAATCTGGTAAGAGTAAGGGTAAAACCTTCTATGCATGTAATAATTATCCAAAATGTAAAACAATATTCAATGATAAGCCTACAGGAGAAGTATGCAAGGATTGTGGTGCATTAATCTTAATGGGAGAAGATGGAATTAAATATTGCTCTTCTCATTGCCAAGATGAACCAAAAGAGGTATTTATTTGCCCTGAATGTGGCAAGGGACACTTAGTTCCAAGAACTGCCGCAAGAGGTAAAAAGAAGGGGGCAACCTTCTATGGCTGTACAAACTTCCCTAGATGTAAAACCATCATTAATGGAACTCCAACAAATGAGAAATGTAAAGATTGTGGTTCTATGATGATTATGGATAATGATGGTAAGTTATCTTGTTATAAGAAATGCAATGAGGTAAAAAAAGAAGTAGAGGTTAAAGAACCTATTAAAGAAGATACAAATGTCACTTGTCCTAAATGTGGTAAGGGTCATTTAATTAAAAGAGTTGCATCTAAGGGTAAGATGCAAGGAAATGTATTCTTTGGATGTTCAAACTTCCCTAAATGTAAGGCAATTATTTCCTTAGAAGAATATAATAAGTTATTAAATAATTAAACTCCTATTTGGAGTTTTTTTATTTTGTGGTAAAATGGTTTTTGAATTGAGGGGTTTATTATATGGTTATTTCATTAAAACAAATAAGTTTAAAAGAAGATATATTATATCGTTTCATACCATATATCATAATATTTTTAGCATCTATCTTTGGTGGAATTGTACTTTTTTATAATGGATTTCCTAGAGGAGACGATGTTGCATATCATTTTTCTAATATTTATGATATGTATTTAGATTTAAAAAGTGGATCTATAGCTAGTATTTCTGATACTCTAGCTTGTGGCTTTGGCTTTGGAAAGAATTTATTTTATTCACCACTTGTACATCTATCTACTGCAGTATTAGCTATTATATTAGAGCCTTTTGGAGTATCTTTATTAAATGCTTTGAAATTTAATTTATTTATATCTATTTTTATATCTGGTATATTTATGTACCGCTTTTCCATGCATATATCTAAAAATAAAAAAATAATATCTTTAATTGCAGCATTAATATATGTATTATACCCATATCGCTATTTTGATATGCTATGTAGAGTTGCGCTTGCAGAAGCATATGCTTTCTTATTTTTCCCACTATTCTTTATGGGATTATATGATTTTATCCATATTGAAGATAGAAATACTGGTGGAATGATTCCATGCTTAGAAATTATCCTTGGTGGTAGCTTATTATTTTTAACACATAATATTAGTGCAATTTATGCATATTTCTTTGGAATCATATATTTATTATTCCATCTTAAAAAGATTTATTATTTATTCAAATACGACAAAACATTAATTCTATATGCAGTAGTATCTGCTATATTACTTTTAGGAATTGCCTCTAAAACATTATTTAGTGCATATTCTTTATATCAAACCAATCTATATAATGTATCACATGAGGTACGTATGTGGACGAATGCGGAATATTTAGCTAAAAGAAATGATTTTGAATGGTATAGCGGTTTATTGAATTTAGAATATTTAACTGGTAGAAACTGTGGTATTAATATTAAAACTGCATCACTAGATGCTCTATATTTTTCTATTAGTACCTTAGGTATAGTATTCTTGGATTATTTTATTGCCAAAATTAAATATACAAAGTATTTCCATTCTATTCTTGCTTGTTTAGTTGGATTAGCTTTAGCATTTATATTTCAACTAAGAACAGAAGTAGTATTAGGTATTGTATTATTCTTAGTAACTTATTTATTCTATTCATATAAAGAGGGAATAGAAAAATTAGATTTAAAAGCACTTTTAGCTTTCTTTGGCATTGCAACAGTATTCTTTATAGTATCCATGGTAGCATATAAAACTGCCTTATATGGTGTTTTAATTTTGGCAAGTGTATTATATGCCATAAGCTATACAGTGCTTCATAAAAAGAAAAAGTGTGCAAAGATATATAAAGAATCTAATATGGATTTATATTATTTAGTATTTGCACATATTGTAACTATTATATTAATAGTTGGTGGAGGCATTTGGTATATTATGCCATCTACCCTAAGAAGTATTCAATTCCCATGGCGCTTATTTGGATTCTTAGCATTCTTTACATCTATTTTAACTGTTGAAATATTAAAGAATGTTAAATCAAAATACTTTACCTTTGGAGCTTTAGCAGGTGCAGCATTTTTAATGGTTGTATCTGAGGCAATCCCGGAAAAGACACTCGTATATAACAGTAATAAAAATGATCCTAAAGCTACTGGTTGGTTATATGCAATTGATGATTCTATGTATACAGATAGTGGTGCCATTGGTGCTTGTAGAGAATATTTCCCACAGATTTATTATTACAATGAAACATATCAATCTAGCTATAACAATAGCTTATATAAGAAGGTTAAGAATTATCTTATGAATCCTTCCCTTTATAAAATGCCTACTCCTATTATTTTAGAAGGAGAAGCTAATGTAGCCTTAGATGGAATACTAGATAAAGAGATTGTTTATATTTTAGATGTGAAAGAGGATAATTCTTTAGTTCAATTACCAATTAGCTATTCTAGTGACTATATAGTTGATTTAATGGATAATAATGGAAATAAAGTAGATGTAATCGTTATAAGTAGAGAACAAAAGGTATCCTTCCATATAAATAAGGGTACATATAAAGTAAGATATCAATATAGCTATAATTTGGCATCGAATATTAAACCAGTTGTATTAGAAGGAGAAGGTAATATTTTACTTAATAGAAACCAAGCTCCTCAAATTGAAATGGATTTAGATATAGTAATGGAGGATACCTTAATTCAATTACCTTTAATTTATTATCCTGGATATGTAATTTCATTAGAGAATTCAAATGGTGATATTGTTAAAATTGATGCAATAAATGTAGATGGATTAGTATCCTTTAGAGTAAATAAGGGTACTTATAAGGCTACCTCTTATTATGAGGGTACAAAATTAATGAATATTGGAAATCTATATCAGAGGTTAGCTATTCCATTAACACTAGGCTTTGCCTCTTTAGGATTATTCTTTGATAATAAGAAAAGAATTCGTAAAGAAAATGTTTTATATATAGAGAAATAGGCTTTGGCCTATTTTTTCTTCTTTTAATTTAGGACTCTATTATGATATAATAGAAAAGAATATGGAGTGAAAATTATGGGCTTTTTTGATTTATTTAAAAGAAAAGATAAAAAGAAAAAAGAAAAATATAAAATGGGTTTACACAAAACTCGTGAGGGTGCATTATCTACCCTAAAGGATATTCTATCTAAGAGTAATCAAATTGATGAAGATTTATTTGATGAGCTAGAAGAAATATTTATTATGGCAGATATTGGTGTAGATACTGTTATTGACTTTATAGATAAGCTTAAGAATGAGGTTAAAACAAAGGGCATCACTAATCCTGTAGATTTACAGGAAATGATTATGGATGAAATGTTTGAAATCTATTTGAATGGTGAAATTGTTAACGCAAACCTTAATCTAAAAAAAGAAGGATTATCTGTTGTTTTATTCGTTGGTGTAAATGGTGTTGGTAAAACAACATCCATTGCTAAAATTGCTTACCAATATAAAAAGATGGGTAAGAAGGTTTTACTTGCTGCAGGAGATACCTTTAGAGCCGGTGCAGTTGCACAGCTAGATGTATGGGCAAATAGAGTTGGAGTAGATATTGTTGTAAAGCCAGATGGCTCTGACCCTAGTGCTGTAATGTATGATGCAGTAAAGAAGGCTAAGGCAGAAGGATATGATTTATTACTTTGCGATACTGCAGGTAGATTACAAAATAAGGTTAACCTAATGAATGAGCTTGCCAAAATGAAAAGAGTCATTCAAAAGGAAATTCCTGATGCACCACATGAAACATTACTTGTTATTGATGCAACAACAGGTCAAAATGGTATGTCTCAGGCAAAGGCATTTAAAGAGGCAACAGATGTTTCTGGTGTAATTTTAACTAAGCTTGATGGTACATCTAAGGGTGGTATTGTTCTTGCCATTCGTCATGAGCTTGGTATTCCAATCAAATATATCGGATTAGGTGAAGGTGTTGAGGATTTAGAAATCTTTGATATCGAGCAATACCTATACGGTTTATTTGCTGATTTCTTTGAGGAATAATATGGAAGAGGAAGCTAAAAGACAGCTTACCATAGATTTATATGATATTTATGGTAGCTTATTAACAGAAAAACAAAGAACTTATTTTGAAGATTATTATTTCTTAGATTTATCCTTATCTGAAATGGCAGAGAATTATGGGATATCTAGAAATGGTGTATTTGACCAAATTAAAAGAGCGGTTAGTGCACTAGAGGAATATGAAATGCATATCCATCTTCTAGATAAGATGAAAAAGATTGGTTCAATGGAAATGGATTCTAAATTAAAAGAAGAAATCTTGAACCTTTTAAAGGAGTAGATTATGGCATTTGATAGCTTAAGCTCCCGTTTACAAATGGGACTTAGAAGACTTACTGGTAAGGGTAAGCTTGATGAAAAAGATATTGATGATATGCTAAGAGAAGTAAGATTATCCTTACTTGAGGCCGATGTTAACTACAAGGTTGTAAAAAAATTCTTAGCAGATATAAAAGAAAAAGCCTTAGGTGAAGAAATTCTAAAGGGCTTAAATCCAGGACAACAGGTTGTTAAGGTTGTTCGTGAGGAATTAAAGAAAACCTTAGGTGATGAGGCTGTTGATTTAAATATTAAAGAGCATGGTACAACCATTGTTATGGCTGTTGGTTTACAGGGTGCAGGTAAAACTACTGCAGTAGGTAAGATGGCATTATTCTATAGAAAAAAGCTAAAGAAAAAGCCTATGCTAATTGCAGCCGATATTTACCGTCCTGCTGCGGTAGATCAGCTAGTTACACTTGGTAAATCGATTAATGTACCTGTATTTGAAATGGGTACAAAGGTATCTGCAGAAAAGATTGTTACGGAAGGCTTAAAGAAGGCTCGTGAAGAGGGCTGTGATTTAGTATTCATCGATACTGCAGGTAGACTTCAGATTAATGAAGAATTAATGCAGGAATTAAAGAATGTAAAGGAAATCGCAAACCCTGATGAAATCTTACTTACAGTAGATGCTATGGCAGGTCAGGATGCTGTAAATGTAGCCTTATCCTTCCATAAGGATTTAGACATTACAGGTATTATTTTAACTAAGCTTGATGGTGATACTCGTGGTGGTGCTGCATTATCCATTAAGGAAATGACTGGTATTCCAATTAAGATTATGTCTACAGGTGAAAAGCTTGATGCGATGGAGATTTTCTATCCAGATAGACTTGCAGATAGAATCTTAGGAATGGGTGATGTATTAACCTTAATTGATACTGTACAAGAGAATATCAATGAAGAAGAAATGAAGCAAATGGCTGAAGAGATGATGAAAAATAACTTCAACTATAATGACTTATTAAAGCAGTTTAAAATGATTAAGCGTATGGGCTCCATTTCTAAGCTTCTAGGCTTCTTACCTGGTATGGGTCAAATGAAGCAAGCAATGTCTCAAGTAGATGATAAGGCTTTTGATAAGATTGAGGCAATCATCTATTCTATGACAGAAAAGGAAAGATGTCATCCGGAATTAATTGATAAGGATTTTAAAAGAAGAGATAGAATCGCAAAAGGTTCTGGTAGATCCATTCAAGAGGTTAACCGTCTTCGTACAATGCTAGAGCAAATGAAAAAGACGATGAAGCAAATGAAGAATATGGATGAAGATGATGCGAAAAGAATGTCTCAACAAATGAAAAATGGAAATTATTCTGGCTTTGCACAGCCTAAAATGAAAAAGGGTAAAGGCAAGGGCAAGGGTGGATTCCACTATTAAAATATAAAAAACCATGGCTTCATGGTTTTTTTAAGCGGAGGATCTATGAGGCTTATTACAAGTATATATGAAAAAGAACAATTAGAATATTTAAAGGATAGTCTTGATTTAGCCTTATTAGAGTCTAAGGAGGCATCCTTAAATTACAAGAATTTAGATTTAGATTATGCCATTAGATTTTGTATGGATAATCATATTGGTATAGCTTTATCTATGGATAAGATTTATCAACCAAAAACGATTAAAGAAGCAGAAGAATTTTTAAAGAAATATAAAGATATTGTAGATTATTTTTATGTTACGGATTTAGGTGTATGTAATTTAGCTATAAAGCTTGGTATAGAAAATAAAATCATCTTTGATCCTAAAACTATGATAACAAATTCTTTAGATTTTTCTATTTATGCGTCCTATGGTTTTCATGCACTTGGAATTTCATCCGAAATAACTTTAGAGGATTGTAATACAATTATTCATAAATGTAATAAAAATTCCTTTTATCAGGTTTTTGGATTAAGATTAATGTTTTACTCAAAAAGGCATTTAATCTCTTTATATTCAAAGAAAAATAATGAAGAATATCCTAAAGAGGATGTATACTTTAGAGAAGCTACAAGAAGTGATTATTTCCCTGGCTTTGAAAATATAAATGGTACAGTGATGTATCGTTCTTATTATATTTCTTTATTAAAAGAGCTAAGCCAAATGAAAGACTTTACCTATGGCTATTTAGAAAGCTATAGAGTAGATAATGATACAATGAAGAAGGTATTAGATATTTATAAGAATGCCATAGATGGTAAAAATATAGATGAATTAATAAGTGAATTTAATTCATTAAATTTAAATGTAGAGGATGGCTTTACTTATAAGGATTCTGTATATCAAAAGGAGGAGTTAAAGTTATGAGTAAATTTGAACTATTAGCTCCTGCAGGAGATTTAGAAAAGCTTAAGGTTGCTATTCTTTATGGAGCAAATGCTGTATTCATTGGTGGATTAAAGTTCTCTTTAAGAAGTAGAGCATCCAATTTCACATTAGAAGATATTAAAGAAGGCTGTGAATTTGCCCATGCTCATAATGCAAAAATTCATGTAACATGTAATATTGTTATGCATGAGCATGATACAGATGATGTAATTGAATATTTAAAAGCATTAGAAGCATGTGGTGTTGATGCTATTATTGCATCAAGCTTATATATTTTAAAAATGGTATTAGAGCATACCCATATGGAAGCTCATGTATCTACCCAGCAATCTTCAGCAAACTCGGAAACTATCGATTTCTTTACAAAATTTGGAGTACATAGAGTAGTTCTTGCAAGAGAATTAGATTTAGATGAAATTAAAGAGGTTGTTAAAAATTCTAAAGTAGATATTGAAGCATTTATCCATGGTGGAATGTGTGTATCCTATAGTGGTAGATGTATGTTATCCAATAACATGACCAATAGAGATGCCAATCGAGGAGGATGTGCTCACTCCTGTAGATGGAATTATGATTTAATTAAGGATGGTAAGGTATACAACAAAGAAGGAGATTATTTTGCAATGTCTTCTAAAGATTTATGTGCTATTAAGGCTATTCCTAAATTAATGGATAGTGGAGTATATTCCTTTAAAATTGAAGGAAGAATGAAATCCTTACACTATATTGCAACAGTAGTAAATGCTTATAGAAGAATCATTGATGAATATGAAACAACAGGTAAGGTTTTAGATTATGATTCTTATATTACTGCAATCGAAAAGGCAGAAAATAGACTTACTGGTACAGGCTTTTTATTTGGTGATCCTACTGTTGATTGTCAGCTATATGATTTAAATTTAACTGTTCCTACTAAGGATTTTATTGGAATTGTTAGAGGATATGATAAAGAGACTAAAATAGCCTATATTGAACAAAGAAATTATTTCTTACCTAATACAACGATAGAAGTATTTTCTCCTCGTGGAACATTTAATTTAGATATTAAAGAGATTTATGATGAGGATGGTAATAGCTTAGATGCTGCAAGACATCCACTTCAAAAGATTCATTTTAAAAGTGATATTCCACTATCTGAATTTGATTTATTGAGGTTAATCTAATGGAATTTCTACTTAAGGGTTTAAAAGTAAAGGTAGATTTCATTTTAAGAAAAGAAAAAAGAGGCTGGTCGATTAAATTTAAATCCCCAGATACCTTTCTATTCTATTCGAATAGAATATGGAGGGATGATGAAATAATCTTAGAAATGTCAAAGCATTATAGGTTTATTAAAAGATGCTTGAATCAAGAAGAAAAGATATATTCGAATTCCATCCATTTATTTGGTAAGGAATATGAGCTTATAAAGGAATATTCTGATATAAGAAGAATGGTATTATTTGGAGATAAGGTATATTTATATACAGATACTGAGGATAAAAATATCAATCAACAAATTGCTAATCAATTCTATTATGAAAATTTATCTTATTTTGTAAATAATCATATAGAAAAAGCAAAGCAAGATATGGGTATTAAATTCCCTATAACTATTCAATATAAGCAAGTAAAGACCTATTATGGGGAATGCTTACCAAAAAGAAGAATAGTTATATTTCAATTAGCATTAGCAAAATATGATGAGATTTCTATTTTATCAGTTATATATCATGAACTTTGTCATTTTTATTATCAAAATCATCAATCTTCCTTTTATAAGCGTCTAGAAGAAGTATTTCCTTCTTATAGGGAGATTCAAGCAAGGCTTAGAAGAACAAAATATAATGATGCTTATTAGTTCTTGATTTTTTGAAGTTTTTAGGTATAATTTATATATGTATTTTTATGGAGGACTATAAAATGGTAAACGCAAAACAAATTGATTTAACCGTACAGGGTAAGAAGGAACTTGAAGATGAGCTAGAGTGGAGAAAAGTTTCTGAGCGTGATAGAATTAAAGAAGCTATCCAGGTAGCTCGTGAGCAAGGTGACTTATCCGAAAACGCTGATTATACATCCGCAAGAGAAGAGCAGTCTAAGAATGAAGCTCGTATTACTGAAATTGAGGATATGCTAAAGCATGCTAGAATTGTAGAAATCACTACAATTAAGATTCGCTATGTAGCTAAGAATTTAGTAAAAGAGTTCCAGGTTTGCGGTTCTGAAACAGATCCATTTGCTGGTAAGATTTCTAATGAATCTCCTTTAGCAAAGGCAGTTTTAGGTCATAAGGCAGGAGATCATGTATTTATGACTACTGAAACTGGCAAGGACATGGAAATCGAAGTATTAGAGATTAAAAAGTAATTTCAAGATTTATGGCTTATCTAAGCCATTTTTCTTTTAGTTAAGCCATTTTCTCTTATGAAAGGGCTTGCAATTATAACATACAATTGTTATAATTATAAATACAAAATGCAATTATTTTTAGGAGGAAAAAATGAATAAATCAGAAATTGTCGCAGCAATTGCCGATGGATTAGAAGTTACACGTAAGGATGCTGAAAGAGCAGTGGATACAGTTTTTAAGATGATTGGAGAAGCTTTAGCTGATGGAGATAAGGTTGTTATTTCTGGATTTGGTACATTTGAGGTAAGAACTAGAGTAGCTAGAGAGGGTAGAAACCCAAGAACTGGTGAAATCGTTGAAGTACCTGCACAGAAGACTCCTGCTTTCAAGGCTGGTAAGGTTTTAAAGGACGCTGTAAATAAATAGAGCATCATGCTCTATTTTTTTTCGGATGGAATATGGACGCATTTGATTCTATTTATTCGAATAACCCTCAAGCTCTAAGAGAATTTTTAGAGCTTGGAGATGTTAATATAAAAAATGAAAGAGGCCTAAGTCTTCTTCATGTAGCTATTACCTTCAACAACTCTGAAATATTTGATTTACTTTTAGAAAACTATATCAATGTAAATATGCAGGATAGCTTTGGAAATACTCCAAGCCATTATTGTGTAATTAATAATCGAATTGGCTTTTTAAAAATGCTTATTCGTCATAATGCTGATTTAACCATCAAGAATAATGATGGACATTCTCCTTTGTATAAAGCATGCATCTTAGGTAGAGAAAATATGATTTCTTTATTATTAGAAACTCAAGAATTCCATTTAGAAGAAGAGGATAATAAAGAAGAAACTATATTTATGGCTTTAGTAAGAAGTAGAAATCTAGATTTACTTGCTAAAGTAATTGTAGATGATGAAATTGTAAATAAGCCTAACTTTAAGGGGGAAGCCCCAATCCATATTGCAGCTAGAAGTGGAGACATAAAGGTTTTATCTTATTTGATTAGCCACAATGCATTTGTGAATTTGAAAACAAATCAAGGAGAAACTCCGCTTTTCTATGCTATAAAAGCGAAAAGCTTTGATAGTGTAGATTTATTATTATCTAAAGGAGCTATTTTAGATATAAAGAATAAAAATGGGGATACTGCCTTAGATTTAATTGAAGCAGATTCTATGATAGATTTCATTAATGAAAAGGCGATTAAATATAAGTATGAGGAATATAAAAGTACATATCCTTTGCATTATGCGATTCTAATTGAAGATTATGTTTTAGTAGAAAAACATATGGTTTTAAGAAATATAAAAAGAAGTGATACTTTTGGATTTACACCGAAGATGTTAATAAAGTACATAAAGAACGAAAGAATCCGAAAACTTTTAGATGAAATTAAGTAATTCACTTGATTTTTTTGAATATTTCTATATAATAGAAGTATAAGCTTTAAAAGAGAGGTTGACGGACCTCTCTTATTTATTTCTTAATTTGGAAATGGAGGGATTTTATGGATTTACAAATTACCAAAACCATATTAGAGCCATTTCTTAAGGAGCATGATTTAATTTTCTATGATGTAGAGCTCGTTAAGGAATTTGGTTATCTGATTTTAAGGGTTACCCTAGATAAAAAGGGTGGAATTGATGTAGATACTTTAGGTCTTGCGAATGAATATTTATCCGAAAGAATAGATAAGTATGATTCTGATATGCCAGAATATTTACTTGAAGTATCATCCCCTGGGGCAGAGAAGGTTTTAAGAAATGATGAAGAAATCTTAGAATCTATTGGAATGTATACTCATGTAGAAGTAGAAAATATGATTTATGAGGGTGAGCTTGTAGAGGCAGATCCCATGTCCATTACCTTAAGGATTAATATTAAAGGTAGATTTAAAAAAATGAATATTAAGAAAGAAGAAATCAAGCTTATAAGGCTTGCAGTTAAAATATAGGAGGAGAAAATGATTAACAAAGCTTTTTTTGAGAATGCAGAAGTACTTGCTGAAGAAAGAGGTATTACTGTAGAGGATGTATATGAGGTATTTAAGAAGGGATTAATTAATTCCTTCAAGAAGATTAATGGTAATGCTTCATGTGAGGTTACAATTGATCCAGGCCATCATGAAATCAAAATGTATTCTTTACATGTTGTAGTTGAAAAGTATTCTGAAGAGTTAGAAGAAGATGCAATGGCAGAAATGCTACTTGAGGATGCTCAATTAATTAAGGCATCCTATAAGGTTGGAGATATTGTTAAACAGGAAGTTAATATTAAAGACTTCAACCGTACAGCAATTAGTGCTGCAAAGAGTGTTTATACTCAGGGTGTTAGAACTAAACAAAGAGAACTTGCTTATGAGCATTTCAAGACTTTAGAAAATGAAATGGTTATTGGTGAGGTTACTAACTTAAATGATAAGTTCATTACCCTAAATTTAGGTATGGGTGTTGTAACAAGCCTATCTGTTAAAGAATTATTACCTAATGATCATCCATTCATTGGTGAAAAGATGAATGTATATGTTCGTAAGGTTGAAATGACTACTAAGGATCCTAAGGTTTCTGTATCTCGTACAGATAGAGCATTAGTTATCCGTTTAATGGAAAACTTCATTCCAGAAATCAAGAGTGGAGTTATTGAAATTAAGGGTATTGCTAGAGATCCTGGTGATCGTTCTAAGATTGCCTTATATTCTAATGATCCAAAAGTTGACGCTATCGGCTCTTGTGTTGGTGAAGGAGGATCTAGAATCCGTGATATCGTTAATGCTTTAGGTGGAGAAAAGGTTGATTTATATAAGTGGAGTGAAGTTCCAGAGGAATTAATTTCTAATTCCTTACAGCCTGCAAATGTTACAAAGGTTTTATCCATTGATCCAAAGACAAAGTCATCTGTAGTTGTAGTTCCAAATGATCATTTATCACTTGCTATCGGTAAGTCAGGACAGAATGTACGTTTAGCTGTTCAGTCTTGTGGCTGGAAGATTGATATTATGCCAGTTACTGAAGCATATGAGAAGGGATTATTAATCTAATGAAAGAAAGAAAGCCTGTTTTACGTACCTGTGTTGTTACAAAAGAGGTATGTGAAAAGAAGGATTTAATCCGTGTTGTTCGTACACCTGAGGGTAATGTTATTGTAGATACTAAGGGTAAGGCAAACGGTAGAGGAGCATATCTTAAGCTATCTGAAGAGGTTATTCTAAAAGCAAAGCAATCTAAAGCTTTAGATAGAAAGCTTGAGGTTTCTGTTCCTGATTCTATTTATGATGAACTTTTAGGATTATTAAAGTAATATGGATAAGATTTTATCAAATCTAGGATTATGCGCTAGAGCAAGAGGTCTTGTAGATGGTACAGATATCGTATGTAGCCAAATGGCAGATCATAAGATTAAGCTTGTATTTCTTGCTAAAGATGCATCAGAAAATACAAAGAAAAAGATTCGTAATAAAGCGAATTATTATAATGTGGAGGTCCAAGAAAGCTATTCCTCAATAGAACTTTCATCTGCCATTGGTAAGGAAAATCGTATGGTTGTTGGAATTAGCAATGAAAGCTTTCT
The DNA here is from genome assembly GCF_003550015.1 of Anaeroplasma bactoclasticum. Taxonomy (GTDB): domain Bacteria; phylum Bacillota_I; class Bacilli_A; order Acholeplasmatales; family Anaeroplasmataceae; genus Anaeroplasma; species Anaeroplasma bactoclasticum. The sequence continues at coordinate 27,168 of NZ_QXEV01000004.1, read as the reverse complement.
AAAAATATTAAAGAAATAAGGTGATTATTGTGGCTAAAAAACCTACGAATAAAAAAGAGGTAAGAACTTCAAATATCCCGCCACAAAAGGGTAAGAAGAAGGAAAATGACACTAAAGAAAAGGGTGTCTTAACATATAGAGCGGATATGACTGTTGCAGATATTGCATCTGAAATGGGCAAAACAAATAGCCAAGTCATTATGAAGCTTATGCAGCTTGGTATTATGGCCAACCAAAATCAAACTGTAGATAGAGAAACTATTGAGCTAGTCGCAATGGATTTTGGCTTTGAGGTTAAGGATGAGGTCATTACAGATGCTGCAAGATTTGATGAGATGGTATTTGAGGATGATGAAGCTGATTTAGTTTCTCGTCCACCAGTTGTAACAATCATGGGTCATGTTGACCATGGTAAAACAACATTACTTGATACTATTCGTAATTCTAGAGTAGCTAAGGGTGAGGCTGGTGGTATCACACAGCATATTGGTGCATACCAGGTTAACCATGAAGGCTTCTTAATTACATTCATTGATACTCCAGGTCATGCCGCATTTACACAGATGCGTGCACGTGGTGCTCAAATTACAGATATCGTTATTCTAGTTGTAGCTGCAGATGATGGTGTAATGCCTCAAACAGAAGAGGCTATTGCTCATGCTAAGGCTGCAGGATGCCCTATTATTGTTGCAGTAAACAAGATGGATAAGCCAACTGCCAATATGGATAGAGTTAAGCAAGAGCTTGCAAACTATGATCTATTAGCAGAGGACTGGGGTGGAGATACAATCTTCTGTCCAATTAGTGCACTTAAGGGTACTGGTGTTGATGACCTATTAGGTATGGTTCAGTTAGTGGCTGAAATGAAGGATTTAAAAGCAAATCCAAAGAGACTAGCTATGGGTAGTGTAATTGAGGCTCAGCTTGATAAGGGTAAGGGCCCTGTTGCTACTCTATTAGTACAAAATGGTACATTAAAGGTTGGTGACTGTGTTGTAGTAGGTACAACATGGGGTAAAATCCGTACAATGGAGGATGACCATCATTCTCGTTTTACAGATGCAGAGCCATCCTTAGCTGTAGCGGTTACTGGCTTAAATGAGGTTCCTATGGCTGGTGATAAGTTTATGGTATTTGCAGATGAAAGAACTGCAAGAGAAACTGCAGCTATTCGTCAGGCTAACGCAAAGGCATTAGAAAATACATCTAAGAAGGCTGTAACACTTGAAGAATTATTCAGTGAAGCAGAACAAGATAAGGAAAAGATTTTAAACTTAATCATCAAGGGTGATGTACAGGGTTCTGTTGAAGCATTAAAGGCTTCCTTAGAAAAGATTCAAATGGATGATGTTAAGGTTAATATCATTCGTGCAACTGTAGGTGCTATTACAGATACTGATGTATCCTTAGCTGAAGCAAGCCATGCGATTATCATTGGCTTTAATGTACGTCCTATGGCTCCTGTTCGTCAAGAAGCACAAACTAAGGGTGTTGAAATCCGTCTATATAACATCATTTATAAGGTTATTGAAGAAATTGAAGCTGCATGTAAGGGTCTACTTGATCCTGAATTTGAAGAAGTTGTTACAGGTCAAGCAGAGGTTCGTACAGTATTTAAGATTTCTAAGATTGGTACAATTGCCGGTTGTTATGTAACTGATGGTGTTATCGAAAGAAATTCCTTAGTACGTATTTTAAGAGATGGCGTAGTTGTATTTGAAGGAAAGATGGCATCTTTAAAGAGATTTAAGGATGACGTTAAAGAAGTTAAATATGGTTTTGAATGTGGTATTGGCATTGAAAACTATAATGATATTAAAGAAGGCGACGTAATCGAAGCCTCTATTATGAAGGAGATTCCAAGATAATATGGGAATTAGTTTAGCAAGATTAGAGTCTAATGCATTAAGAGAGCTTGCTATCATTTTAAGAAATGATGCGAAGAACAAGCACTTATCTAATGTTACAGTGACTGAAGTAAGAATAACAAACGATTTATCTTATATGACAGTTTATTATACCTTCTATCAGGGTAAGGAAGAAAATTATCAAAAAGCATTAGAAGATTGTAAAGGCTATTTGAGAAGTGCCCTTGCTAAAAAGCTAAATGCTAGAAAAATGCCAGAGCTTATCTTTAAAAGAGATACTTCCTTAGATTATGGTAATCATATCAATGATTTAATTGTTGGTATTCATGAGCATGATAAGGAAATTAAGGAGCATCAGGCTTCCTTAGGCATTAAAGAAGAAGAGGAAAAGTAATATGTCAGAGTGTAATCATAATTGTGACGGATGCACTGCATCCTGTGATAAGAATAAATCCTTACTTGCAAAAGCACCTAAGGATTCAAGTATTAAAAAAATTATTGGTGTAGTATCTGGTAAGGGTGGAGTTGGTAAATCCATGGTAACATCCTTACTTGCAACAGAGCTTGCCAAAGAGGGCTATAAGGTTGGAATTTTAGATTCTGATATTACTGGCCCATCAATTCCTAAGGCTTTTGGAGTTACAGAACAGATTCATGGTACAGAAGATACTATGTATCCATCAGAATCTAGCCTAGGAATTAAAGTAATGTCTATTAATTTAATTTTACAGGATCCATCCACTCCAGTATTATGGAGAGGACCTGTAATTGGTGGAGCAATTAAGCAATTCTATTCTGATACCTGCTGGGGAGATTTAGACTATCTATTTGTCGATATGCCTCCAGGAACAGGAGATGTTGCATTAACTGTATTCCAATCCATTCCAGTAGATGGAGTAATCATTGTATCTACTCCACAGGATTTAGTTAAGATGATTGTTGGTAAGGCAGTTAATATGTGCAACCAAATGAATATTAAGATTGTTGGTTTGGTTGAAAACATGAGCTATATGGAATGCCCTTGCTGTAAAGAAAAGGTATATCCATTTGGTGATTCAAAGCTAGAAGAAGTAGCATTCCACTATGACATATTACCACTTCAGGCTTTACCTATTAATCCAAATTATGCAAAGCTTGTTGATGATGGAAAGATTGAATCTATTGATACTTCATTCATCAAAGATACAGCAGAAGCTGTAAAAAAGTTTGGTAAAATTGAACTTAATAGAAACATTGTAAAGTAATTCAAATGCTCAAGCTTAATAACTTGAGTATTTTTATTTGACATTTTTTAAAAACTCGTTATAATAACATTGTCATAAAAAGAAGGAGAGAGTAATTATGAAAAAGAAAAAAATAACATTATTATTTGCATTAGCAGTATCTACAGTAAGCTTAGCTTCTTGTGGAGAAAGAGACTATTTTTCAAAGGATTTTGATGTAGCAAGTCAAGAAATGGATTCTTGTGCTACAGTAGAGTATAAGACAATAGAAGAAAAATCGAATTTGATAAATGAATTTGAAACTGTGAAACATAATACAAAAAATAATATCTTAAATGGTATGTCAGTTGATGAGTATGATAAATTCTACCAGAATAATACAACAATTATGATGACTCAAGAAGCTAAAGGCTATGAGTCTGGGGATAAGAATAAACCGGTTTTTAAATTCAAAATAAAATCTATTTATGATTCAAAAAATGGTTCTTCCTATTATTATGAATATTACCATTTAAAAACTAGTAAAGGTGATTCATCCTATTCTTTTGTAACAAAGGCAGTACTAAAGGATGATAAATACATTGTAAATTCGGATTTTGAATTTAATGATTACCAGTATTGTGATGAAAAGAAGGCAAGTGGTTCTCTAAAAATTACATCCTTTAAAGGAAACTTAATGAAATATTATAACTATACAGTTTTTGAAAATTGTTGTTATCCTGAATTGTTCTCGGGAAGATTTAATTCAAATAATATGTCTATATATTCTAATGAGGATAAGAGTTATATTTATGCCTCTGTTGATTTAAATCGTGGAGGATATTATGGAGATTCTGAAAAATATGTATCTATTAGAGAAAATAGTTTAGTATCTTATTATGGAGAAGCAAGATTAGGTTTGTCTGATTGTTTAGGATATGATAAAATTGATGGATATACAGATGTAAAATTAGAATATTAGTGAATCAATTTTAGATGATAAAATCGATTCAACAGACTATATAGAGTATAATTGGAATGATTATGATAGATATAATTATTCATTTGGTGATTATTTTTATTCTTTACCTGGATCATATGAGAATGGATTTATAAATGTTGTAGATGAATTAGTAGAAAGAAATCAAGATAAATTAACTATAACAAACCTCTGATTTAAAGAACCTAGGGAATCTAAATTTAGATTTCCTTTTCTTTTTAGATATTTATTTAAAAAGTAGTAAATTTAGCGTAAAATAAGGTGATGCAACCGATAGTTGCGGCCATTTCAAACTAAAATTGCTAGCGCAACCACTAGATTTTTGTTAAATTATGGCTGTAAATTGAAGGAGGAATGTGTTATGAATATTGAAACTGCAAACAGATTATATGAACTTAGAAAAAAGAATGGATTATCTCAAGAGGAGCTTGCGGATAAGCTTGGCATATCAAGACAGGCCGTATCAAAATGGGAAAGAGCGGAAGCATCTCCTGATACAGATAATTTAATCTTATTAGCTAAGCTATATGGTGTTACATTAGATGAATTATTAAATTCTGAATCTGCAGAGGATTTGGCAAAAGAAAATATAGAGGCAGATCCTATTATGGAATCAGAAATAGTTGAAGAAGAGAATAATATAAAAAAGGATTTACCTAAAAAGGAATTAAGTGAAGAAGAAAAGAAAGAAAAGAATTTCGCTTTAGATTTTGTTTCTGGATTATTTGTATTTGGTACTGCAATTGTTTATTTGACTATTGGATTTTTAGTTCCAAAATATGGTTGGAGCTGTTATTGGGTATTATTCTTACTTATACCTATTGCTACATCCTTAGTGGAAGCAATTCAAGAAAGAAGAATATGCAAATTCTTATATCCTGTATTAGTTGTAGCAGTATACTGCTTTTTAGGTATGAGATTTAATGATGTTAGTTATAATTTATTCGGAAAAGAAATGCATGGATTTTGGCATCCAATGTGGATTTTGTTTTTAACAATCCCTCTATTTTATGCAGTTGCTGGCCCAATCGATTCTTATATCCATAAGACAGAAGATACAAATAATGATTAATGCCTATTTATTTAGGCATTTTTTTATTGAAATGAGCGTTACTTTTATTGACTTAATAATAAAAAAAGCATAAAATTACTTTTGGTGTTTGAATAATATTAGGAGGAATAAAACATGAGCATGTTTGATAAGCTTTTAGCTAATTTAAAGGCTAAGAGGAAGACTATTGTTTTTACAGAAGGTACTGATGAAAGAATTCTTTCTGCAACAGACCGTTTATTAAAGGAAGACTTAATGGATGTTATCCTTTGTGGTAACGTTAATGAAGTAGCTAAGGCAGCTAAGGAGGGTGGCTTTGATGTATCAAAGGCTACAGTATTAGATCCTTTAGCTTATGCTGAATTTGAAGCTATGGTAGATAAGATGGTTGAATTAAGAAAGGGCAAGATGACAAGAGAAGATTGTGCTTCTAGCCTAAGAAAGTCTAACTACTTTGGTACAATGCTAGTTAAGATGGGTAAGGCAGATGCATTACTTGTTGGTGCAACTTACTCTACTGCAGATACAGTTAGACCAGCACTTCAGCTAGTTAAGACTAAGCCAGGTGCAAATTTAGTTTCTTCATCTTTCATCCTATTCCGTGAGAAGGATGGAGTAGAAGAAAGAATTGCAATGGGTGACTGCGCAATTAATATTTCTTATGAGGATACAATCGATAAGGTAACTGGTGAGGTTAAGGTTACAGCTGCATCTAAGCTTGCAGAAGTAGCAGTTGAAACTGCTAAGACAGCTGCATTCTTTGGTATTGATCCAAAGGTTGCTGTATTATCCTTCTCTACATATGGTTCTGGTAAGGGCGGTACAGTTCAGTTATCTCATGATGCTGTAATTGAAGCTCGTAAGCTAAACCCTGAATTAGTAATTGATGGTGAATTCCAGTTTGATGCTGCAGTATCTCCTGTAGTAGCTAAAACTAAGTGCCCTGATTCTAAGGTTGCTGGTCAGGCAAATACATTCATCTTCCCTCTAATTGAGGCTGGTAACATTGGTTATAAGATTGCACAAAGATTAGGTGGATATGAGGCATATGGTCCAATTTTACAGGGATTAAATGCTCCTATCAATGACTTATCTCGTGGTTGCAACGCTGATGAAGTTTATAAGATGGCTATCATCACTGCTGGTATGGCTGAATAGTTTTAGATTTAAAGCTTCTTCGGAAGCTTTTTTTCTTGCAATCTTTTTATATTTATGTTTTATAATAATTAATTGTTAAGGGGGATTATATGAGAACAATTAAGCTTTATTATGATGATTTCCAAAAACAAATTGATGTATTACGTCATGCCTCAAGAGGTATTGTTATAAAAGATAATAAGATTTTATTAACCTATGTTAAAACAAAAGATATTTATATGCTACCTGGTGGTGGTAAAGAGGGAGTAGAAACTATCACTGAAACTTGTATTAGAGAATTACAAGAAGAAACAGGAACTTTAGTTTCAGTAAAAGATTTATATTTAGATATTGAAGAGTATTTTGAAAGAATGTGTCACATTAATCATTATTTGATTTGCGAGGTTAATGAAGAGAATTTACCACTTAAGCTAACAAAAGCTGAAATTAAGGCAAAATGTGAGCCTAGATGGGTAGATTTAAATGAAGCATTAAGAATATTTGGAAGCTATCCAGAATATCAATATACTAATGTAGAGGTCTATGGCTTATATCAAAGAGAATATAGAGCTATAAAGGAATATATAAGATATACAAATATTATGGATACTTATAATTTCTTAAAAAGCTATAAGCCAGTGAATGAACAAGAAAAAGCAGATTTGGAATATATGCTTTATATGTATGAAAAAATGGGAGATGAATTATTTAAAAGAGAATCCTTAGCTACTCATTTTTCATCATCCTGTTGGATTACAAATAAAGACCATACAAAGATTTTAATGAATTATCATAATATATATAAAAATTGGGGATGGCTTGGAGGCCATAATGATAATGATAAGGATTTCTTAAGTGTAGCTTTAAAGGAAGCCCAAGAAGAATCTGGCTTATCGAATATCAAGGTATTAAAGGAAGAACCAGTATCTATAGAGGTATTACCGGTTACATATCATATAAAGAATTCTAAATTTGTGTCTAGCCATACACATATGAATGTAACTTATTTATTTGAAGCAGATGAAAAAGAAGAACTAAAAATAAAACCAGATGAGAACTCTGGCTTAAAATGGGTGGATATGGATAAAACAATTGAAATTACAAATGAAGAAGATATGAAGCCTATTTATAAAAAACTAAATGATGCCTTAAAAAGATTATAGAAAAAGCCAGCAAATTGAATTTTGCTGGCTATATTTATTATTCGTTATCTTTTCTTGGAACAGAAACAGAAGAACGTACGATGATATCACCATCGACAACAATTCTTTGGCTCGCTCTGTTCATCATTAAAGAGGTTAAAAGATAATATGCTCTTTCACCAATTAATTCTAGATCCTGACGGATAGTTGTTAGAGGTGGCTTAATGTATCTTGAAATTTCTAGATCATCATAGCCTGTAACAGAAATATCCTTAGGTACTGCCATATGGAATCTTTCAATACCATTAATAAATCCTACCGCAATAATATCAGAAGAGCATACAACTGCAGTTACATCTCTTTGAGCGAAGTATTCGGATGCCTCAAAGCCAGATGCTTCAGAGAATGAACCATAGAATACATAATCTGGATTATATTCGATATTATTCATCATTAAACCGATAATATATCCTGCATAACGTTCATTCGCAACGAAGGATTGCTTATCCGCATGGATAAAGCCAATCTTCTTATGTCCACTCTTCGCAAGAAGTGTAACTAATCTTTGAATCGTATTGATATTATCATTTGTAATTGTAGATACCTTTTCACCATTTAAGATATTATCGTATAAAACAGTAGGTATTTTTGTTGTTTCCAATTCCTTAAAAAAAGGAGATAAATAATTTAGACCAACAATGAATGCACCATCATAGTTATTATTCATCATGAATTTTTCATAAGATGGTGTAACATCTGAAATTGGTCTTGTGATTGTTTCAAAGTTATTAACTCTTGCTGCCTCAGCAAATGCTAAGGATAGAGGAATAAAAATGTTTGACTTTGAATCAACTGCATTATCAAATAAGACACATAGTCTTCTTATGGATTTTACCTTTAATCTTTCATCTCTAGATTTGTATCCATTTTCTTTTGCATATTTTAAAACTTGTTCTTTTGTTTCGGGAGATACATCGAAACCACCATTCAGTGCCTTGGAAACAGTAGACACGGAAAGATGTAATGCATCTGCTATATCTTTTATTCGCATAGTAATCACCTTCAAATACATTATACATAAATTTCGTTTAGATTACAAGAATTTTCGAAAAAAATCCGAAATTCTTTCGGAAATGTTTGAATTGTTTTGAAAGTTCAGCAAGTTATTCACTTTTACTTGTAAAGGCTTTTAAAAAAGCATAAACTTAAAATGAATTAAATTCATTTGGAGGAATTTCTATGGAACAAAAAAGATGCGCTGGCGTTTTATTACACATCACTTCCTTACCATCAAAGTATGGTGTAGGTACTTTAGGAAAGGAAGCTTTCGATTTCATTGACTTTTTAAAGAAGTCTAATGTTTCCATTTGGCAGGTTTTGCCACTAGTTCCTACGAACTATGGTGATTCACCATATCAGTCTGTATCATCTACAGCATTAAATTATTATTTAATTGACTTAGATATCTTAAGACAAAAGAAGCTTCTTAAGAAAGAGGATTATGAGAATGTCTTCTTTGGAGATGATCCTTTAAGAGTAAATTATGCAGCATTATTTGAAAACAAGACTGAAGTCTTAAGAAAGGCTTTTAACAATTTCGATAAAGAAAACAGAAACTTTAAGAAATTTGTTAAGGATGGAGATTATAATGATTTCGCAGTATTCATGACTATTAAAGCTATGCATGAATATAAATCTTGGGATTTATGGAGCGAGAAGTATAAGAACTATTCTAAAGAATTAGAAGAATCTGTTATTGAAGAATATAATGATGATTACCTATTCTGGGTATGGACTCAGTTTGAGTTTGTAAATGAATGGAAGAAGCTTAAGGATTATGCAGAGGAAGCAGGAATCCGTATTATGGGTGATATGCCTATTTATGTTGCTTACGACTCTGTTGAGGTTTGGAAGCACCCTGAGCTATTCGATTTAAATCCAGATAAGAGTAAGCACTTAGTTGCTGGTTGCCCACCTGATGTATTTAGTGAGGATGGTCAGCTATGGGGTAATCCATGCTATAACTGGACATATCAGAAGAGTAGAGGATATAAGTGGTGGACTTATAGAATTAATGAAAGCTTTAAGTTTGTAGATATGCTACGTATTGACCACTTTAGAGGATTTGACCGTTACTATGCTATTCCTGCAGAAAATACAAACGCAAGACAAGGTGAATGGTTAGATGGTCCTAAGAGCGATCTATTTAAGGATAAGCTAGATTTAAATATCGTAGCTGAAGACTTAGGTGTTATCGATGATGGTGTTAGAAAGCTTATGGCAGATACACAGTATCCTGGTATGAAGATTTTAGAGTTCGCTTTTGATGGTTCTAAAGAAAATGACCATTTACCTAGCAACTATAAGAAGAATCTATTATGCTATACAGGTACACATGACAATATGCCATTATACCAGTATATTTTAGATTTAAATGAAAAAGAATATGAGACCTTCAAAGAAGGCGTAAAGAGAGAAGCAAAAATGTTAGGCGTAACTGTTAAGGGTGAAGATCCTAAGTCTATTGAGAAGACTGTAGTTGAGCTTGCCTTCGCATCTATCGCAAATATTGCGATTGTGCCTTTACAGGATTTATTATGCCAAGATGGTTCTACAAGAATGAACCTTCCATCTACAGTTTCTACAGATAACTGGAGCTATAGATGCAAAAAGTCCTATTTCTCTGATGAACTTGCAGAAGAATTAAAGGGCTATATTACTAAGTATAATCGTTAAAAGATTTGATACTCAAATCTGTGTTTACCTCTTTTTTCTTTGGGAGGCTCCACCAAGGAGCCTCCTCTTTTTAACTCTTGGAGAATAACCATTATGAAAACTGTTATATTTGATTTATATGGAACATTGATGAATATTCATACCGATGAAGAAAGGGATTCTTTTTGGAAGAATCTTGCCAAGGCCTTTAAGGATTATAAGGAATATGAACCAATGGAATTAAAAAGTGAATATTTAAAGCTATGTAAGGAATTAGAAAAAGAAAAAGAAGAAATAGAAATATTAGATGTATTTCATATTCTATATCCTGAAGGAGATGTAAATAAGATTGCGATAACCTTCCGCAAATTATCTACAGATTTTATTCATCCTTATTTTGGAGTAAAAAGATTATTAAAAAAGCTAAAGAGTGAAGGCTATAAAATCTATTTGCTTTCGAATGCCCAAGCATCCTTCACTAAGTGGGAATTATCTAAATTCAATTTAGAGTATTTATTTGATGGAATATTCTTATCTAGCGATTTAGGTATTAAAAAGCCAAATATGGCTTATTATAATGCCTTAATTGAAAAGTATTCTATAGATACAAATAATGCAATTATGATAGGTAATGATTACAATAATGATATTTTGCCTGCAAAAGAGCTTGGATTAAAGACTATTTATATTGAATCAAATCAATCCTATTTTGTAGATACAGAAGATAAAATTATCAATTTTTCTTATCGTAAAGTATTAAATCGTATTCATGAATTGTTATAAAAAGGTAGAGGTTTAACCTCATATGAGGAGGTGTATGTATAAATGAAAAAGGAAGTTTTTCGTAAAGTTTTGTTATTATTTATTCCTATTTTTTTAGAACTTTTACTAATAAATTTGTTATCCAGTATAGATACAATCATGCTTACAAGATATGATGAATTATGTGTAAATGCGGTTGGCACATCGAATCAAACACTATCGCTTTTAACTACATTAATCATTATTTCTTCCAACGGAGTATCTATTACTGTTGGTCAATTCTTAGGTGGAAGGAAGGATAAGGAAGCAAAGGATGTATTAAGCCAAGGTGTATTCTTTAATTTCTTTTTAGGACTTGGATTAATGCTGGTTTTCTTCTTTTTCAATGGCCCATTATTAAAGATGGCAAATACACCAGATTCCTTCTTTGAATATGCGAAAACATATTTAAAAATATATTCTATTGCATTACCATTTCAAGCAATAACTCAAGTAATTAATGCAAACTTTAGAGCCTATGGTAAGCCATTTTATATGACCATCATATCGGTTGTTTCTAATTTAATTAATGTATTATTTAACTGGCTATTAATCTTTGGTGTTGGAATATTCCCAGAGCTTGGAATAAAGGGCGCTGCAATTGCGACAGTGATATCCTTAATATTTAAAACATTCTCTGGGATTATTTTGAATCACTTTATTTTAAAATGCCCATTAATTCCAAGACATATCGATAAGAGTATTTTAGCTGCAATAGTTAAAATTGGTGGACCATCCGCACTAGAAACTGTTACATATTCCGCGTGCTCGTTTGCACTTACTGCTGCATTAAACACTTTGTCTGACCCTGAAATTAATTCTAGGGTATTAATTAATCTAGTATTAGGATATGTTTTAATGTTCTCCTCAGGCTTAGCATCTGCCAATTCCATATTAGTTGCAGGATATGTTGGTTCCCATAAATATAATGAGGCCAAGAAGCTAACCTTATATGTTACAATGATTGGTTTATCCTTTGTTTTACTTTTAGTAACTTTAATTAATATTCTTGTAGATCCACTCTTTACAGCAGTAGCTGGAAAGAGGGATAATATAGATATAATAAGAAGCGTTTTACCACTTGTATACATACTTGAAATTGGCAGGTGCGTCAATTTAATAGTCATAGGTGCTCAAAAGAGTAGTGGAGATGTAATATTTCCATTAGTATTAGCCATAATTTCTATGGCAGTTATTATGGGTGGAGGATCATGGCTTTTTGCAGTAAGCTTTAAGATGAGGCTTGCTGGTATTATACTTGCTCAAGGCTTAGATGAATTTGTAAGAGGAATTGTATCTTTAATTCGTTGGTTTAGTGGTAGATGGCAAAATAAATCTTTAATTAAGGATAAAGATTTAGAAATAGAAGAAGAAATGAAAGAACCTAAGGAGGAATTCATTTATGGAAAGAGAGAAAAGTTGTGGTGCTGTCCTATATTTAATGAAGGAAGGCAAAAGATTTTATTTAATTGAAAAAATGAGACTTGGACATTATTCTTTAGTTAAAGGTCATGTAGAAGGAAATGAAACTGAAGAAGAAACTGCCCTAAGAGAAATTAAAGAAGAAACAAACTTAGATGCTAAATTAGATACATCCTTCCGTCAGGTTATTACATATTCCCCTAAGGTTGGTGTAATAAAGGATGTTGTATTCTTTGTTGGAGAAATTGTATCTTTAGATGTAAAGGCTCAAGAAGAAGAGGTAAATCAAATTCTATTTTTAGAATTTGAAGATGCCATAAATACATTAACTTATGAATCGGATAAAGAAATTTTAAGACTTGCTAGAAGACATTTAAAATAAAAGAGGCTGAGAAACTATTTTAGTTTCTTAACAGCCTCTTCTCTTTTTATGCAGTAAACAAAGTTATTGACTGATATATTTTTTAATCATATAATTTTTTTGAAAAAGAATGGAGAGGGATTTATGAATAAAAAGTTAAAATATTTAATTATAATCGCAAGTGCTATAGCTTTAATAGCTACAATTCTTACAATAGTATTTGTACAAAATTTAAAAGATTCTGAAGGAATTAGGGAATATGAAATGGATGGGTATAAATACAAAATAGAATTAATGAATGATTCAGAAAATGAAGCATGCTTTTTCATTCCACAAAATGGTAAAGAAATACATATTCCTGAAGAAATTACCATTAAGGAAAGATGGGTTGAAAAGAAATATACTGTAACTGAAATTAAGTTTGACTATGTTAAAGAAAAGCTTACACCAGATTCTTTAATTTATAAAACGAAAATCATTGTACCTAAAACAGTTTCTCGTATAAGAGATGATGGTTTTGATGAATTTACATATGCAATGATAAATAAAGAAAAGATGGGATTTTATGTTCCTAATGTAGGAGATATTGAAGTAGCTATAGATAATCCATATTTCGATTCAAGAGAGAACTCGAATTGTATTATTGAAACGAAAACAGATAAGATACTTATAGCTGGATTAAATAGTCCAAAGATTCCTAGTACAGTGAAAGAAATTGGTTCCTTTGCCTTTTATATATATAATCAAACGGAATTAACAATTCCTTCTAATGTTAAGAAAATAGACTCCTGTGCATTTATGGGATGTGAATCTTTAAATAGTATAAAGTTTGAAGAAGGAGTCGAAGAAATTGCTATTTATGCGTTCGTTCTTTTGGATGTATTCATTGAAAAGGATGATAGATCTTATTACAATTTAAATGAAATATATATTCCATCTACAATGAAAAAAATATCTGAGGTTCCCTTTGCATTCTGTAATAGTTATGAGACCAAACTTTATTATAATGGTTCTGACTTTAGTTCCATTGTAAGTAAAGACTTATTCTACACACATAGACAAAGTATTGGAAATGTAGTTATAACGCATATAAGTCCTTATACAAAGGATGGTTATTTTTATATAGAAGGATGGTGCCACCCAATAGGTTATATATATTTATACAGTGAAACTGCTCCTTCAAATGAAGGAAATTATTGGCATTATGTAGATGGCAATATAACAATATGGGAATAAAAAACTGAAGGGGCTGAGAAACTATTTTAGTTTCTGACAGCCCCTTTATTTTTTAAATTTATTGGTGATTTCTTCTATTAAGCATTTTGGAACATATTTATCAATTGCACAACCAAATGTAACTAATTCCTTGATTGCAGAAGAAGATACCATTTGATTTTTTGTTGTAGGCATAAGAAGGATTGTTTCAACATCAGGATAAATATCTTTATTGTATTGGAATAAAGAAAATTCATTTTCATAATCGGAATAATTTCTCATACCACGAATGATAACTTTTATTCCATTATTTTTACAGTAGCTTACAACAAGTCCATCCCAAGATGTTATAACAATATTTGTTAATCCTGCTGTTGCTTTTTTTAGCATCTCAATTCTTTCTTCAACTGTAAAAGATGTGCCTTTGGCTATATTAAAGGATACAACAACATGTACCTCATCAAAGAGCTTTGAAGCTCTTTTTATTATATCTAAATGTCCATTAGAAATTGGATCAAAGGATCCAGGATATACGGCTTTTCTCATATAAATACCTCGCTTTCTTTCATTATATAACATATATACTTTATTTAAAAGTATATAAATGATATACTAGGTGTGTAAAAAAATTTGGAGGGATTATTATGGGAGGATTTTACGGTGGTACAAACCACAACTCAGGTTCAAACTCAAATTACAGCAGCAATGATTCTCATGATGATGATTATCATTACTGTAGATGTCACCATTACTATAATCCAGGACACCCTATATTTAATATAGGAACTGGTATATTCTTTTTAGTATTGGATGTATTTATGGTTTATTTAATTTCACAAGCGGAAATAGAGCTTGCTGCAAAGATATTTATAGCTACAATTATGTTCCTATTCTTTACGATTGCTGGTGTTGCAATTATTATTATAAATATTAAGAGATATCAAAAGGAAAAGGAAGAAATCAAAGAAACAATAGATATAAATAAAATAGATATTGATAGCTTTTTAAATTCCATTTCTAAAGATAGCACAAAGGTTTATGCAAAAACTGAGGAGCCTAAAAGTAATCGTATTATAACTAGGTCAGCAAGAATTGTAGGCTATGTATTAATGGGGCTTGGCTTAGTATTATTTTTATTATTAAACCAGGTAAAGGTAAAAGCTACAGTTACAAGTAAATATGAAACATCAAGTGAGGTTTCCTATTCCTTCACTTATTCCTATAATGGAGCACCCTACTCTGGACAGGGGAGTGATAAGAAGGAGTATTCAAGCATGATTACAGAAGGTAGTCAGTACTATATTTATGTATCTATGGTAAACCCAAGCCATTATGAATTTGAGTATAATGCAGCACCTATGATTACTTTATTCGTATTCCTAATTTTAGGCTCAGCCTTCTTAGGATATGGTATTATTCAAAGAAAGAAGTATTTAGTTTCTATTAAATTTGTTGGAGACTTAAATCACGATGGTAAAATCGATGAGGAGGATTATAAAATCTATAAAAATGGTGGAGGGGTTGAGGTTGAATTTGAAAATGTATCTAAAAGCAAATTCAAATATTGCCCATACTGTGGTGAAAGATTAGTAAATCTATCCTATTGTGGAGCTTGTCATACAAGAATTAAATAGTGATATTTAAAGGGGTAAATCCCCTTTTTTTCATGATTTTCTTTATAATGAATATACTAATTTTAATTAGTATGTTATAATATTTTCATATTTTACGAGGTATTTAACATGGTTGTTATAGCTACAAATAATAAGAATAAGGTTTATGAATTTAAAAGTCTATTTGGTACGGATAAAGTTGAATTTAAAACCTTACATGAAATTGGGTATGATAAGGATATCATAGAAGATGGAAATACATTTAAGGAAAATGCCATTATTAAAGCAAAACAGGTATCAAAGGATTTAGGATGTATTGCAATATCTGATGATTCAGGCTTAATGGTTGATGCACTTGGTGGTGAACCTGGTATATATTCAGCTAGATATGCTGGTACTCATAACGATGATGATAATAATAAATTGTTAATTAAAAATTTACAAGGCATAGAAAATAGAAGTGCTAGATATGTATGTGCCATTTGTATTTATTATCCAGATGGGAATTATTTAGTTACTGAAGGAACTGTTGAGGGTATTATTATTGATACACCTAAGGGTGAAAATGGTTTTGGCTATGACCCATATTTTTATATTGAAGAATTTAAAAAGACCTTTGCAGAGGTCCCATTAGAATTAAAAAATACAATTTCCCATCGTGCAAGGGCAATAGCTAAGATGAAGGAGCTAATCAATGAAGATTTTACTTATAAGCGATAGCCATAATAAATTAGTTGATGAAAATTTTAAAGAATTTGATGCCATAATTCATTGTGGGGATTATGGGAATAGCTTGCCTATATTAAAAAACAATAATATCCATTATGTTATAGGAAATTGTGATTCTTTTGGTCCAAAGGAATTACTTTTAGATTTATTTGGGAGAAAGGTATTCATTACACATGGTCATTACTATGGAGTAAAGGAATCCTATGATAGAGTAATGTATAGAGCACTAGAGCTTGGAGCTTCTGTATGTCTATTTGGACATACGCATATTCCTATTTGGAGACCAAGTGATGATTTACTTACAATGAATCCTGGAGCCTATATGGATGATTTTAGAATCATTATTACAGATGATTATATCTATTATTATTTTGAGGATAAGAACTATAAAAAATTTGAATTTAAGTGGTGATGAAAATTGATGTCTTTAGATGAAATCTTACAATTAGATAAAGTACAGTCTTCGGTAAAAAAGATTGATCTTTTTGTAAGCCAAAAGACTAAATTTTCAAAAGATTACATGAAGGCTATAGCCTATAAAGGCTTAGTTTTACATGAGCTTGGTAAAACGAATGATGCATTAAAATTATTATATGAATATGTACCTGATATCAATAAAATGGATTCCGAAGGAGTAATTGCCTTATGTAGTTCTATTGTTGATGTTACTATTTCTATTGGTGCATATGATCAAGCAGCAAAATATATTCGTATCAAACAAAAATATTTACCTATTTCACGTCAAAGTGAGTATATTAAGGATTCTACAAGATTATATTTAGCAAAACGTGATTACGAAAATGCTAAACAATCTTTAAAGGAATATCTAGATGATGATATCACTAGAGAAGAAGAAATCTTTGCTTTAGAAAAATTATCGGATATTTATTATATGGAAAGAGATTATGATAAATATTTAGAATTAATTCCAAGGCTTGAATCCTATTATGCAACAACTCTAGATTTATCTCATCAAGAAGAAATAGCTAAAAATAAAATAGAAATAGCTTTTATAAGAAAGAATTATATAAGAGTCATTCAAGATGGAGATTCCTTCTTTAATGAATATGATGCATCTATTGATAAGAAGCTATTAATCGCATCTTATATGATTAAATCATATATTTTAGTAGATAATTATAAAAAGGCTTCTATTGTAGAAAGTAATTATGAAGAATATATAACAATAGATTATCCTAAGGAATCCTTAGAGTTTGCTAAAGCGGCTCTAGATTTATATATTCATACGAATACAGCTTCATCTATTATTTCTTATAGAAGAAAAATAGAAGAATTAGAGGATGTATTAAATCCGAAGGAAGATATCAAAAAGGTTGTAAAAAAATCCAAGAAAAAAGAAGAAATTGTAATTCCTACTATAGAAGAAAAGGAAGAGGTTACACTTCCTTTAATTAAGGCTGAAGATACAAGCTATAGTCCTCTTGGTATATTAAATCCTAAAGTAGTAGAATTACCTTTACAAAGTCAAAAGGTAATTGAAGATATTAAGACGGTTAAGAATATAACTGTATCCGAAAATTATAGAAAGCTATCTATAATTTTTGATACAATGAATCAAGTAGACCATAATGTTAAATTTAGAGAAGCATTTCGAAGAGCTTCTATAGAAATAGCTAATCAATATTCTATAAAAGAAATCTATTTATTATATTTTGATTATAAATATTTAGGTTTGCATTATAAGGTTGAAAGAGTATATGATAAAGAACCAAAGGTCGATTTATTAGATGGTACACTTGGATATCAGGCTATGCAAATGGGGCGTGAGGTATTCTTAGATTTATCAGATAAAACTTATTCTAAAAGTATCGTTACAGGAAAAGATTTTATCAGTGATACTTATGCTATAGCTATTCCATTATTTGATAATAATAGAGAGCTTGGTTCTATTACATATTTATCTGATACACCATTTTTAAGTGAAGATTTATGCTATGAATCCTTAAAGCTTATAACTTCCGTTTTAAATACAAAATTAATTGAGTATTTAGATAGAGAAAAGAATGATATTAAAAATAGTAAAATGCTATTCATTCAAGAAAATATGTCTTTAGGTGTTATAGAGAATTTAGAAGGCTATTATCATTTTTCCGATAAAGCTCAAGAAATACTTGGCGTATTAGAAACCTTAACAGATAAAGATTATTTTATGCATATGGAATCTTCTGATGTCATAAAATATAAAGAAATATTAAAAGAATTATATGCCCTAAAGTCTAAAGATATTATCTTTGAATATGATTTCAAAAAGGGAAATAGTAAGGTTAGAATTAAAGAAAGATTCTATCCATTATTAAATAATGGAATGATTATCATTTATTCTTTAATAGAAGATATTACAAGCGAGAAAAAGGAAAAGGATGATTTAGTTGCTCTAGCATATGAAAATCCTATATCTCATATGCAAACAGAGGTTAAATTGACTGTTGATTTAGCTAAGGAATATTCTAAAAAGAAATTATCCTTAGTTATTATTGATGTTATAGATTCCTTATTCTATAAAGATATTTATGGCTTAAATTTCTATAATCAAGTAATCTATGCCGTAGGATTAAAGCTAAAGGATGCCTTCAGTAATCATTTTAATATCGAATTATATCATTTATTTGGTACAACCTATGCAGTTTTAATCAAGGATATCAATGATAAAAGAATTGTAGATTCTATACTTAAAAATGCATTAGATAATGCATCGCTTTCTATGAAGCAATTAAATTATAGAGTAAATATAAGATTTAATGCTGGTGTATTTCGATTAGGTAAAAATATGAATTTTAATGATATTCATGAGCTAATTGAAAATGCAAGTGATGCATTAATTGATGCATCAAATATGGATTCTTTAGATAATCATATTGCTCATTATGATTCCCATCTTGCGAAAGAAAGATTCTATCAAAATCATTTAGTAACTGCAATTAGTGAAGCAATAGATCAAGGTAAGCTTTCTTTGATGTATAAGCAAATAGTAAATTTAACAGGAAATAAGGTATTAGGCTTCTATTTAGAAATTAGTATGGATACTTTAGAAATATCTAAAGAAGATATGGATAATGTCATAAAGAAAAAAGGATTAGTTTCTAATATAGAAAAATATATGCTTCGTATGGCTTATCAAGAGATGAGATTATTTAATAATGAAACAAAAGCTTATCCTAATTTATTTATTCCTGTTTCTAAAGAAACATTAGAAGAAAAATATTTAGAATCTCTAGCTACAAATGAGAAGTTTTATAAGGTTAATCCAAAATATATAACTTTAGTTACAGATTCTATTCATAATACATGCCTAGAATCCTTGCGTGATACAAATTATCATTTAGCATCTAAAGATATATTTGATGTATATAGAGGCTTATGTGATTATCTAATTTATGATTACCATGGAGTAAATTCAAGCTCTATTCCAGAAATATTAGAATTATGTGAAAAGCATAATGTTACAGTTATCCTATCGAATATGGATAGTAGTATAGATATAGATATGGCAAGAGAAAATGGTTATCAATATATTTTTGGTAATTATTATAATAAGAGATTCCGTATAAAAGACTTACTCCAAGGAGTAAAAAGAAGAAAAAACTAGAAGAAGGCTTTAAATAAGCCTTTTTTTATGGTAAAATATTAAAAATTTTTTGCGAGGAAGAGATTATGAGAAATTTTCAGAATATTAAAAGAATCATAATAAAAGTAGGTTCATCCTCTTTAGTTAAGAGTGATTATTCTGTAAATATGCCAATGCTTGTTACTATTATGCATGAGTTCTCTAATTTAAAGAAAAAGGGAATTGATGTAGCTTTAGTAACCTCTGGTGCGATAGCGGTTGGAATGAATGTCTTGGGGCTAGAGCATAAGCCTAAGGACATGGCATTAAAACAGGCTTGTGCGGCAGTTGGACAAGCGAAGCTTATGGAAGCATATAATAAGGCTGCAGAAATATATAATATCAAGCTTGGACAAATATTAGTAAATCATGATGACTTCCAAGTAAGAAAAAGAATGCTATATTTATCAAATACTTTAGATAGCATGTTTAAAAATAATATTGTACCAGTTATCAATGAAAATGATGCATTAGCTGTTGAAGAAATTAAGGTTGGAGATAATGATACACTTGCAGCCTTAATTGCACCAATGGTAGATGCTGACTTATTAGTTTTATTTTCTGATATTGATGGATTATATACTAAAAATCCTAAGGTTTATAAGGATGCAGTAATGGTAGATATAGTAGATAAAATAGATTCCAATATTTTATCTATGGTATCTGGTTCCACAACAAATGTTGGAACTGGTGGAATGGAAACAAAAATCGATGCTGCATTAATTTCAACTATGGTTGGAGTAAATATGATTATTTGTAATTCAAATAAGCTTGATTCGCTTATAGATATTGCAGAGGGGAAAAATATTGGTACATTATTTAAAGCACAAGAAAAAGGAATCTCTTCTAGAGAACATTGGATGATATTTAAAGCAAATAGCCAAGGGGCTATTACTGTAGATAATGGAGTTAAAGAACTACTTGAAAAAAGAAAGGTATCTATATTACCAAAAGGAATTACCAAAGTAGATGGAGAATTCTTAAGTGGTTCTGTTATAGATATAATCTCTTTAGATGGAATTATATTAGCGAAAGGAATTACAAACCATTCCTCAAGCGAAATAGATTCCGTTAAAGGAAAAGACTCTAAGACTGCAGAAAGTATAATTGACTTTCATACAAAGAAAGGTATCGTCTATGCCGATGATATGGTAATTCTAAAGGAGGGATATTATGGAAGATTCGTTAAATAGTATCTTAAATAATACAAAGGAAGCTGAAAAAGAGCTTCTAAAGCTTACAAATGAAGATAGAAATTTAATGCTAAAAAGAATAAGCGAAGCTATTTTAAAGAATAAAGAATATATCATAGAAGAAAATAAAAAGGATATAGAAATAGCTAAAGCATCCGGTTTAAAGGAATCTATGATTGAAAGATTAACCTTAAATGATAAAAGAATTGATGGATTAGTCCAAGGTATTTTAGATGTTATAGAATTACCAAATTATATAGGTGAGGTTATTGAAAGCTACAATAGGGATAATGGTTTAAGGATTGATAAGGTAAGAGTTCCTTTTGGAGTTATTGCAGTTATCTTTGAATCTAGACCAAATGTATGTGTAGATATTGCAGCATTATGTATTAAAACTGCAAATGCTTGTGTATTAAAGGGTGGAAAAGAGGCTATATTAACAAATAAAGCTTTATGCAAGATTATGCAAGATGCAATTAAAGATATTGTAAATCCTAATTGTATCACTTTAATCGAATCTACAGATAGAAGCGCAACGAATGAGCTTATTGTGAAAAAGGAATATATTGATTTATTAATTCCTAGAGGATCTAAAGGATTAATTCAATATGTAGTATCCAATGCCAAGGTTCCATATATTGAAACAGGAGCTGGTAATTGTCATTTATATGTTCATGAAAAGGCAAATCTAGATATGGCAATGAAAATTGCTATAAACGCAAAATATTCTCGTCCTAGTGTATGTAATGCAATAGAGAATATTATTGTTGATGAAAAAATAGCAGAATCCTTTTTACCAATGTTAAAAAAGGAATTTGATTCTCTTAAAATAGAAATCAGAGGAGACGAAAAAACAAGAAAGATAATTTCTTGTAATGAAGCTACTTTGGAGGATTATTATACAGAATATAATGATTATATTGTTGCAGTTAAGGTAGTTAAAAATTTAGATGAAGCAATAGCACATATCAATTTACATTCTACAAAGCATAGTGAGGCTATTATTACAGAAGATATTCATGCTTATGTAAAATTCATGAATGAAATTGATTCTGCATGTGTATACCATAATGCATCTACAAGATTTACAGATGGTGGATGCTTTGGGTTTGGCGCTGAAATTGGTATTTCAACAGGCAAGCTTCATTCTAGAGGTCCTATGGGGTTAAAGGAAATTACAACGTATAAGTATTTAATTTATGGAAATGGTCAGGTGAGAGAGTAATGTATCAGATTGCAATTTTAGGTGTTGGTAAAATGGGTAGTGCCATTTTAGAGGGAGTATTAAGAAGTGGCGTATATCAAAAGGAGGATATCCTATTACATATTCATTCCTTTGAAAAGCTAGCTAAATATAGAATGGAAGGCTATAATGTAACCAATCATATTGAAGAGGTATTAGAAAATTCTAAGATTATTTTAATTGCTATAAAGCCTCAAATGTTTCCTGAAGTATTAGAGGATGCAAAGAATTATGATTTTAGTGGTAGATGTGTAATAAGTATTGCAGCAGGATTAACTATATCTTATATCCAAAGCTACTTCAATAATGCCTTTGTTGTTCGTGCTATGCCAAATACACCAGCTCAAATTAAAGAAGGAGTTACAACTCTTTGTAGCTTAGATGATTCAAATATATTCTTTACAAGTGCATTAAGAGTATTTAGATCTATTGGTGTTGCATACCCTATAAAAGAATCAGAAATGGATGATTCCTTAGCTTTAAATGGTTCAATGCCAGCATACCTATATTTATTTGCGAAAGCATTTATTGATGATGCGGTTAAATGTGGTATCGATTATGATGTAGCTAAGAAGCTAGCTGCAGAATCTATTAAAGCTTCTGCAGATATGATTTTAAAAAGTGAAGACTCTATAGATCAATTGATTACAAATGTTTGTTCTAAGGGTGGTACAACAATTGCAGGATTAAATGTATTGAAAGAAAATGGCTTTGAAGATACTATTTCTAAATGTGCAAGAGCTTGTGCAAATCGTTCGAAAGAATTAAGTAAATAATAAAAACGGAAGCAATTCAAATTTGCTTCCGTTTTCTTTATTCTTCTACACTTTCTTCAAGAGAAGAAGTATTATCTAAAGCTTCTTCATCTTTCTTTTCTTTCTTTTCTTTTTTCTTTTCCATAGCTTCCTTAGCCTTTTCTGCAATTTCATATGCACGAATAAGATATAAGATACGCTTAGAAATTTGAATATATGTATTTGCAGTCATTGCAAAATCCATCGCAAGCTCTGTTAAAGCCTTCGTATCATTTTCTTCAATATCATTTAAATGCTTAAATGCCTCTTCAACAGAAGAATCAAGCTTTTTATTATTTAAATGATTGAATTTATTAAATATTTCAGCCTTAGTTGTTTGATCCTTATATTCAGAATCAATGATTTGCTTAACCTCTGCAATAGATAATACTTGCTTTAATGTACAAATCTCTTCAATAAGAGCTAAATGCTCCTTATTATATTTTTTAGAGATAGGAGAAGGTAATACCTCACCCTTTACATAATTATTAATCATAGATGGGGTAATTTGCTTATCCATAGTAGAAGTTTGGAAAATATATAACTGTTTATCTAAAAACTGGATAACCTGATCCATATATAAATCTAAATCTGGTAACTGCTCATAATCCTTAAAAGAGAAGTTATTAAGCTCGTTCATCCAGTTTTCTAATGCCTTTTTTATGCTGTCCATATATAACACCTCGATTGATTACTTCAATTTTATCATGTTATAGTAAAAATTACAATAAAAAGCATCGAAAATAGTTGACAAGTTTTTAAAATTGGTTTAATATAGTATCGAAAACTAGATGAAATAGTTTTTAGACAAGGAGCGTATCGCTATGGAAAAAAGAATTCTAATTGCCGGATGTTCACATTATTTAAGAGAATATATAAAGAATGGTATATATTTTATATCGAATGAATACTATCTTAGAATGCTTTATAAAAAATATGATGTATATAATTTATCTAAAAAGAATCTTACTTCCAAAGAAGCAATGCTTCTTGTAAAAGCTTTTTTGAAATTGGGATCCTTTGATTACTGTATCTTATCCTTAGGTGAAGGAGATATGGAAGAAGGAATAGATAAGGAAGCATTTAGAAAGAATCTAATCGAAATTATATCTATTTGTAATTATTATGGAGTAAAGATTGAACTTCAAAATCCATTATGTAAGAAGAATAATCTATATTTAGATGTAATTGATGAGGTTCGTGCATTATATAACTTAGATAATATAAACTATCGCAAGGTTCTTCTTGCAGCATAAAAAAAGAAGTCCCTTGTGGACTTTCTTTTTAATAATGTCTTAATTGAGTTAATAAGCCTAATGCTACTTGAATTGGAATACCAATTAAAAATAGCATCCAATAATTATATTCGAAATGGGATGTATAAAGGATTTGTAAATATAATCCTGCAATTAATGTCCAAACGAATATAGAGCCAATGACAATGAACCATTTGCGTCTTCCCCATTTCATATTGAAAAACCAAAGAAGAACGCAATTTGCTGGAACTGCCCAAATGAAAATAGGCCAATTGTTAAACTCTTGGTATAAATTCTGATATACGTACACAATGATTACACCCATCCAAATAATGGAAGAGAATAAAGCTGTGATGATGATTCGATTTCTGAATTCCGATTGAGGAATTACATATTCCTTTTTCTCATCATAAGCTCCATCATGAGTTAGATAATCTAGGGTAACACCATATATGTTACAAATCTGATAAAGAACCTCGATATCAGGTAATGATTCTCCTTTCTCCCACTTTGATACGGCTTTATCAGAATACTGAACCATATTGGCTATATCCTGTTGTGTATATTTTCTTGACTTTCTTAGCTCTACTAAATTTTGAGCTATTAATTTCTTTAAATCACTCATACATCACTATTATACCCCATTTTCCTCGCAAAAACTAGGGTTATAATGCAAATTCTACTGTGAGTAGAGTAGTTTTTTTAAGGTAGAATGTGTGTAGAATTCGATGTAGCCTTATATATTATTGACAGTAGAGCGATAATGTTTTATCATTCAGTCGGTTTTTTTAAAAGAAGAACCAAGGAGGTATTTTTCTTATGAATCAAAAGAAAATCGTTCCTATATTCTTTGCGTGTGATGACAAATATGTTAAGTTCACAATGGTTACTTTAAAGTCCATTATGGAAAATGCATCACCAGATTTTGAATATAGAGTATACATTTTAAATACAGATATAAAGGAAGAAACAAAGGAAAAGTATTCCTCTGTTTCCAAAAAGGGATTTAGTGTTGAATATGTAGATGTATCTAGCTACTATGAAGGAATCGAATCTCGTCTACCAGTAAGAGATTATTACAACAAGACAACTTATTTCCGTTTCTTCATTGCAGAAATGTTTGAAGAATATGATAAGGCAATCTATATTGATTCTGATACTGTAGTATTAGGTGATATTTCTAAATTCTTTAGCCATGATATTACAAATTATTATTGTGGAGCATGTAATGAGCAGGCAATGATCCAAACAGAATGTTATGGTAATTATGTTGAAGAGGTTTGTGGTGTTAAAAGAGATGAATTCTTTAATGCAGGCTTAATGCTAATTAACACAAAGAAGTTCCGTGAGGATTGTGTATTA
Organism: Anaeroplasma bactoclasticum; assembly: GCF_003550015.1. Classification (GTDB taxonomy): domain Bacteria; phylum Bacillota_I; class Bacilli_A; order Acholeplasmatales; family Anaeroplasmataceae; genus Anaeroplasma; species Anaeroplasma bactoclasticum. Next base: position 1,439 of record NZ_QXEV01000004.1, on the reverse strand, counting down.
GATCAGTTCATTAACCTACTTGGAGTTTATAGATTCCAAGTTACTCAGGATGAGGATTACTTAAATGTTATTTGTAACCATAAGGTATTATGGATTGATAATTCATGGAATGTTGAAATTTATGGTGAAATCAAATACAAAGATGAAGATATCAATATGATTCATTATATTATGTGGGGTAAGCCATGGCATATGAAAAATGGTCCTTTAGGTGAGCATTTCTGGAAATATGCTATTATGACTCCTGGATATGATGAAATTAAAGAAATTCAAGAGAATTATAAAGAAGAGCAAGTCTTAAGAGATATGGAGCAGGCTAAGATTTTAGAGGCTCTAGCAATTAGTGAATCCTTAAGAAGTGATTCTTATTATAAATTATTACAGAAGGGTGAAATTGCTGTTCATTCTATTGACCGCTTAAGAATTATGAAGAAGATTCGTTCTTATGAGGTTGAAGGCAGATTTGCTGAAGATGTTGAACAGGATCCTCCCAGTCGTGAGATTTTACCTGGCGAAGTTGATTATTTAAAGAAGAAGGTTACTTCTAAGATTAAAACAAAGGCAGCATATTTTGTTGCAAGAAGATTTTTAAATAAAATTATCCGTAATAAGCAAATGATTATTAAGGATATTGAGGGTATCGAGAATTTAAGGAACTTAGATAGTGGTGCTATTTTGACATGTAATCATTTTAATGCATTAGATTCCTTTGCAATTCAGGTTGCATATGAAACATGCATTAAAAAATCCGAAAGAAGAAAAAGAAGATTTTACCGTGTAATTCGTGAAGGTAATTACACAAGCTTCCCTGGCTTCTATGGATTTTTAATGAGAAATTGTTATACATTGCCACTAGCTACAAATATGAAGGCTATGCAGCAATTTATGAAATCTACCAATACATTACTAGAAAAAGGTAATTTCGTGCTTGTTTATCCAGAACAATCTATGTGGTGGAATTATAGAAAGCCAAAGCCACTTCAAAAGGGTGCATTCCAATTTGCAGTTAAAAGTAATGTACCTGTTGTACCATGCTTTATTACAATGGAGGATTCTGATATTGTAGATAGCGATGGCTTTAAGGTACAAGAATATACTATTCATATTGGAAAGCCAATATATCCAAATAAGGAAGAAAATTCCAAAGCTCAAATTAATTATTTAATGAATGAGAATTATTCTTTATGGAAGGATATATATGAAAAAACATATAATATTCCACTAGAATATGCAGTAAGGTAAGTCAAAAGCTTACCTTTTTTCTTTCCCTTGTTTTTAAAACAACGTTACAACAATAATTGTCTTGAAAAGGTTTTCATAATCCCGTTTTCAACAGTTAAAAAATAGAAAAGAGAGAATTATGGCCTAGATAAGCCATTTTTCTCTCTTTCACTGTGTTATAAAAATGTAGTTACAAAAATTATTTAGAAAATTTTTTT